>NZ_VOOR01000059.1 GCF_007993045.1 Phaeodactylibacter luteus | reverse complement strand
CTATTTATGGCCCAAGAAAGCCTTGCACAGCGGTCTGCGCTCTAAGCGCCCGGTAAAAAGGTTATGGCTTTACTCTCCTACCGCACCGCCCAGCCGCCCAGCCGGTATGTCATAACTGATGTTCATATCCTGTAGCACCGCATCGAGGATGGGGTCAGCCCCTTCCACATAGCCCGACTTGATGTCGTGCCCGAACATACTGCCAAGGGTATTCCAATAAGCAGCGGTCAAGCCATTTCGCAAGTCCTTGATCAAATCGTAAAGCGGGCGGTCAAGCTCCCGCTCTATCATCTCGATCAGGATCATGCCCTGTGTTTTGGTAAGGCCCTTCAGGGGGTCAGTGAAGTCCTCTTTCAAGTTTTTGTGGAGCTTCCGGATGTAGCGTTTCTGCTCCCGGTCTTTCATGTGGGAGGTGGCATATTCTACTTCCCGGAAGAGCTTGATGGCTTCAACAGCGTAAGGGTAGACTACAGCCGCGTACCGCCGGTAGCGGCGGTATTTGAGGTAATCCTCCCGGTTCTCGAAGTTTTTGGGGGAAGAAACGGAGACGTCATCCAGCGTAGCCATGATAAGGGTATCCCCGCATTCATCCACCATAAAAGGCAGCAATTGCCCATTGATCTCTACTGACCCGGTAGCCTGCGCAAACACGTTGCTGTACGCAAAGAAGGTCAGCGATAGGAGAAAAAAGAATGGCTTCATGTTCCTGTATTTTGTGATGCTGGGCGGTACTTCAGGTGCCCGGCGGCGGGCAACACCCTGCATATTGGTCATAACAAGTTGGCCCGGGGTAATAGTTCTTGGCCCAGCGCCCTCTTGAAACGCCACAGGCGGGCCGCTGATTGCTTGCCCGCCTGTGCCTTGCCCTTTTTTAGCAAACCTTAACGTTCAGCATCGTATTTGCCCTTAAACCGGCGGTAAAGTGCTTTTTGGACATTATCCAAGTCTACCGCTCTGCCCTGGATAAAAGCCTGTTCTACGTTTCCAGTACGTACGTCTAGCGCATCCCCGCTGCTGATAAAAAGGGTAGCGTCCTTGCCGGCTTCCAAGGTGCCGAGGCGGTCAGACACGCCTAGGATATCCGCAAGATCGCCCGTCAGCCCGGCAACGGCATCCTCATAGCTCAGCCCGAAGCCAATAGCCTGTCCGGCCTGGTAGGCGAGGTTGCGCTGCTGCCAATAGCCATCGTGCCCAAACCCAAACTTGACCTCCGCAGCTTTTAGCATGGCCGGCGTCTTGAAGGGTTGGTCTATATCGGCGTCCACCCGGCTTGGCAAGCTCTGTGTTGAGCGGAGTATGACTGGCACCCCCGCTGCTTTCAGGGCTTCGGTGACCATCCACGACTCCCGCCCATCTACGATGACCAGCTTTAGCCCCATACCCTGCGCCCATTCTATGGCATGAAGGATTTCCTTGGCTTCCTGTGCCCTTACATAAACTTGGCGCTCGCCAGAAAACACCGGGCCCATAGCTTCGAATTTAAGGTTGGCCTGGCCCCGGTCTGTGCGTTCGTGGTACGCTTTGGCTTCCATGAAGAACTGCCGCAGCTCTTCTACCTGCTCGCTGTAATTTTCGTTTTTGCTGTACCGCCGTTCCCGCCAGTTGTAGCTAAACAGCGATGGCCAGTTTACGAACAGCCCTTCATCTGCTGCAATGGCAGCATCTTCCCAATTCCAGGCATCGAGGTGTACCAGGCTGGACAGGCCAGAGACCCTTCCCCCGGAAGGGGCGATCTGGGCTAAGAGGACCCCCTGGGAGCGGACAGTAGGCGTTACTGGGGAATCGGTATTGTAAGCAATGAGGCTGCGCACACTAGGGTTCATCAGGCCGGTCTCGTCAAAGTCGCGCGTGGCCCGCACAGCAGAAATGTCAACAAGGCCTAGGTTGGTGGCTGTGGCGATGAAGCCCGGATAAACGTGCTTCCCCTCTGCTTGGATTTTAGTGTAGCTGCTCCAGCTGCGCTGCTCGGCTTCGGCCACAGTGCCTACAAAAGTGATTTTACCTTGGTCAAAGCCTATTACCGCATTTTCGATGACCGTCCCATTGCCCAAGTGGGCAGTAGCCCCGGTGATGTAAATGGGCTGAGATTGTGCAGGGCCAGGTGCCGGTACTTGTGCCATAAGGCCCGTACAAACAACAATATGGAAAAGGAGTAGCGTGAAAAGTCGCATAGTAGAAGATGTTTAGCTTGGCAATGTGTACCGGTGGGAAGTTGGCTTCCAACCTAGTGGCTATAAATGTAATATCATTCTGCGATAAGACCACAGCCCAGCATTAAAATATCGCTTTGCGAAAAAGGTTGAAGTGCAGGTGGCCGGGGAAATGGATAGCCCGGCCGGTTTTTTGGGGCTTAGGGGGAAATGGGGCAGAGCTGGCAGCCCCCAGGCCGTGCTTTTGCGTAAGGAATTTGGTATTTTTGCCCCACCTGAAAGACCATACCTATGCCTGCTGCTCCTGCCATATACCCCGCATCTATTGCTGTCCTGCCTTTTGTCAACAACAGCCCGGACCCCGAAAATGAGTACTTCAGCGATGGGGTGTCCGAAGAAATCATCAATGCTCTGGCCAAGGTGCGGGGCCTGAAAGTCATCGCCAGGACTTCCTCTTTTGCTTACAAGAACAAAGCCATAGACGTAAGGGACATCGGGCAGCAGCTGCAGGTAGCCAACATACTGGAGGGCAGTGTACGGCGGGCGGGCAGAAAAGTGCGTATTGCAGCCCAGCTGGTGAGCGCAAGGGATGGCGTACAGCTGTGGGCCCGCCGCTTTGACCGCGAGCTGAAGGATATCTTCGAACTGCAGGATGAAATCAGCCTGCTGATAGCCGATCAGATCAGAGCGCAGTACGGGCATTTCGAACTGCAAGATCAACTGATCCGCCCGCCTACTAAGAATATAGAGGCTTACGACCTCTATCTGAAGGCGAGGTACAACCACCTTCGTTGGGACAACCCCGGCATTACCAATGCCATTGCTTTTTACAAGGAGTGTACCCTTATGGCCCCCAATTTTGCCCTCCCTTACTTTGGGCTGGCCTATTGTTTTGCCATGCGGGCCTCCTTTGGAGGTTTTCACGAGCTGCTGGAAGTGGCGCAAGGCTATCTGGAAAAGGGGTTCTCTATTGATGAAAACGCCGGGCCGGGCCATTTCAGCAAGGCGACCCTGGCATTTTGGGGCCGATGGTCTTTTGCAGAAGGCCAGGCCGCCTACCGGCAAGCTTTGGCGGTCAACCCTGGCGATACGGAAGCAGAGGAAGGGCTGGCGGAGCTCTACACAGCAGTGGGCGATTTTGAACAGGCGCTCAGGCATGCCCGGCACATCCTGTCTACCAATCCGTTATCTGCGAACCACCATTATACCTTGGCCAATATCCACTATTTGTCAGGAGATTATCAGGAGGCACTGGCTTGTGCTGCAACCGCAATGGAGGTCAAGCCAGGCTTTACTCATGCCGTGGGCCTGACGCAGCTGTGCTATATCTTGTTGGGCGACTGGCAGGGCTTGGAGCGTTTTTTGGCGCAAGCCGAATGCCCGGAACAGCCTGAAGCCTGCCGGGCAGTTTACCAATTGTTCCACGGGCAGCGCCTTGAGGGGGAAGTGCCTGCAGTGCAACCTTCTGCCCAGGTAGATCTCTTTACTTGGGAATTGTATTTGAAGCTATACTTGGGGGAGGAGGAAGAAGCTATGGATTTGCTAGAGGAGAAAGTTGGGCAACGTATCGGGCAGTATATCAATTTCCAGAATATGCCCTTGCTGAAGCCTTTGCATGCCCATGCCCGGTTTCGGGCACTAGTGGAAAAAGTATTCCCACAGGGGCTGCTCAGCAAGGAGCCGGAGCCAGCCGCCCGGCCTAGAGCAGCTTTGATGGAGGAGGCGGAGTGGCAGCCTGTGCTGCTACAACTTAAAGCGGTCATGAAAAAGGACCAGCTTTATCAGGATGCTAGCCTCTCTTTGCGGTCGCTGGCCGAGCGTCTTGGCATCACCGCCAATAAGCTGTCCTGGCTGCTGAACGAACAACTCGGCCAGAACTTCAACGAGTACGTCAATACCCTGCGCCTGCAGCTTTTCCAAGAGCTGGCACTGAAGCCAGGCAATGCCCACCTCACCTTGCTGGGGCTGGCTTACGAAAGCGGTTTCAACTCAAAGACCGTTTTCAATGAGTTTTTTAAGAAATCGGTGGGCCTTACGCCCCGCGCTTGGGTCAAGAAACAGCAACAGGAATGAATTTCCGAAATGGGTTGAAACGGGTACGGCAATACCTCTGCCGCCCACACTGGATGATCACTCTCGAAAGAATGACCTCCTTCGGTAGTGCTAATCTGCAATTTTTTCAAAGAACTGCTTGGATGTTAACATAGCATCTCTAAAATGGCAGTGCCCCTGACAGGCAGCTGAGCGAACATCATAGCTGTGCTATACTTTCAATAAGTGGTTGGGCGTAACGGCCCGGAGTGGCAATTCTGCCCATGATGTATTGACTGCTATGAAACGACTGTTCACCTTCCCATACGCTCGCGTAGTTTATGGAGTTATCATTTTGCTTGTCGGCCTGATCTTGATGTGTATACCGGTCATCCCATTTGGGTATGTTGGCGTCTTTATTGGGGCTTACCTATTGCACCATCGGATACCATTATTGGGGCAGGCCATGGAGTGGCTGCGCCAACGGGACGATTCTGGCCGTCTGAAACGCTTCGAGAAGCAGGTCGATGAGCTGTTTGCGGCTGGGTAGCTTATGCCTGCGTTTTGCAGGCGTCCAAGCCCAGCCAGCGCTATAATGGGATCGGGCTAGCGCTGCGGAGGGGTGTGAAGCCCGTCAGGGCCGAGCGGAGAGCGAGCCCCGTAGCATAGCGGCACCCTGCCGTCAGGCAGGGGCAGGCCCCAAATAAAAACAATCATCTAGGTTGTGCCCATTGGCTCAGCTTATTGCCGGTACTGCATTAGCCATTGTAGGGCTTCCAATGTCACGGTCTTTCTGCATTCAGCAAAGTCCTCTGTATCAAGTGTTTTGCTTTTGAACAGGCGTGTGGCAAAAAAAATGGGGGCATGTTCTTCAGGCAGCGCGTAACCGACCCACCAGCCGACCCGCAGGCTATCTTGACTGGTCCACCCGGTTTTGGCGTGAATGGGGAAAGGGGCCGTAGTGGGAGTAAGCATGACCCGGCGCACCATTTCTTGGTAGGCCGTGTCAAAGGGCAGCTGATTGGCAAATAGCTGGCGCATGAGTTGTACCTGTTGTGCCGGCGTGACCCCGAAAGGCCCGAAGTTCCAAAAATCAGTATCGGGCTGGGTGAGCTGTAAGTTGCTGTAATCAGCTTGGCTTAGGTATTGCCGGTAGGCCTCTCGCCCGATAGCATCAGACAAAGCCCTGAAAGCCCATACGGCTGACTGCTCAAAAGCTTGGGCGGCCGTCAGGTCCCGGTAGATGTCAGGCCGATATCCGTAGCGCAGCGTATCGGGCTGCCCGGTCCAGTGCAGGGTGTCCTGAGGGCTTGCCAGTGTCTGCGTTTGTAAGGCAGTAAGGAGGTTGAAAATCTTGAAAGTAGAGGCTGGCAGGCTGTAGGTGTGCAAGCCGATGGAGTCAGAGGTATACCAAGTTTGGCTTTGCCCATCAAATAAGGCTATGGTGCCACTGCACTGGCAAGGGGCAAATAGCTGCTGCAGTCCGGGGCGGACCTGCAACTGCGGCGCTTTCATTGCTGTGCCTACAGGGCTGGGCGTACACGCTTGCAGTAGGGCTATGGAGAGGAAAGTGGCGAGGTGGTGGCGCATAGTTTTTGCATAAAGCTAGTCAAGCCTCGCTTGGCGCGAAAAAACAGGAGGGGAGCGCCCCCTCCTGTTTAGTAGAGCTGGTTATGCTTTTGAGGGGCTAGATTTAGCCCTGCGGCTGTTGTTTCTGCGGTTATTGGGCCTGCGGCCGTTTTTGTTCCCACCTTGCCCGGAGCGGTTGCGGTTGTTTTGGCCGCCTTGCGGCTGGGGCGTTGGCTCCGGTAGGCTGCCATCGTCAGGGAAAGGGTGCTCATCGATAACGGGCACCCGCTGGCCAATCAGCTTTTGGATATCCTTCAGGTACGCTCGTTCTTCCCCGTCGCAAAAGGACAAAGCTACGCCGCTGGCTTTTGCCCGCCCGGTACGCCCGATGCGGTGCACATACGTTTCTGGCACGTTGGGCAGGTCGTAGTTGATGACATGAGAAAGCTCGTCTACATCAATGCCCCGGGCGGCGATATCTGTGGCAACAAGCACATTGAGCTCTCCATTTTTGAACTGGTCCAGGACCCGCTGCCGGGCATTCTGTGACTTGTTCCCATGGATGGCAGCGGATTTGTGCCCTGCTTTGTTGAGCTGCCGGGCAATGCGGTCGGCACCGTGCTTGGTGCGCGAGAAAATCAGTGCGGAGTCTACGGTTTCGGTATCTAGCAAGTGGGCGAGGAGCTTTCGTTTTTCTTGTTTAGAAACAAAGTAAACCGCTTGCTCCACCCGCTCTGCAGTAGGCTGCTCGGGGTTGATGGTGACGCGTTTGGGCTGCCCGAGGATGCGCTTGGAAAGCGCCATGATCTCAGGGGACATCGTTGCGGAAAAGAACAAAGACTGCCGGTCTTCCGGCAGGCGTGCCACGATGCGCTTGATATCATGGATGAAGCCCATGTCAAGCATGTGGTCGGCCTCATCGAGGACAGAAACCTCCACTTTGTCGAGGGAGACAAACCCCTGGCTCATCAAGTCCAAGAGCCGCCCAGGGGTTGCCGTCAGGATATCTACGCCCCGTTTGATGGCGTTGACCTGGGCATTCTGTTTTACGCCGCCAAAGATCACAGCATGGCGAAGCGGGGTGTCCTTGGCATAATCGCCTATGCTTTCATCAATCTGAATGGCCAGCTCCCGCGTTGGGGCGATGATGAGGGCCCGGACCGGGCGCTGCCCACGGTGTGGGGGAGTCTGCATCAGCTGTTGGATGATGGGCAAGGAGAAAGCGGCCGTTTTTCCGGTGCCAGTCTGCGCACAGCCTAAGAGGTCGTGCCCTTGAAGCAAGATAGGGATAGCCTGCTCTTGAATGGGCGTAGGCTTTTGATAGCCAATACGGTCAAGGGCTTTGAGAATAGGGGCGCTGAGGCCTAAGTCTTTAAAAGTCATGTAAAAAGGAAATAAAATGGTGGGAGGCAATTCATCCCCGGGTATTGGAGGGTGGCAGGGGCGTTGAGGCCCCGCAATATCTAATACGATGCCTGCCAGATTCTTTTGAAGGAAAAAAACGGGGCACGCTTTGCCCCTTTGCTAAAGCCAACCGGGTATTCCTGGCTATTCACTGCACAAAGAACGCAGTCAAAACCCAGAAAGATGTATTTCTGAGCGGATATTATTCAATAAATATGTTAAAGCGCTTTTTTCAAGGCCATGGCATAGCCCAAATGAAGGGCTTCGTGAGCAGCGTTGAAGGCAATGGCTTCTTCGAGGTTGTGGAGGGTAAGCCCAAAACTGGTGGGGTAGGTGGTGAAAGGGCCGAAGGCATCAGCTTCCCAGTCCTGTTCAAATGTATCGATGGCCGAAATGGCGAGTGTTTTTATTTCTTCGGCTTCCTGATGTGAGTACTGCCGTTCAGGGCGCGTCCCCTTCCTAAATGCAGCAATCAGCTCCTCATTGGCCCGCAAAGGTGTGCCGGACAGGCCATAGCACAGCAGCTGCTGTGTGGCAATCATGTGGCCAAGGTTCCAAATGAGGTTGTTGTTAAAACCATCAGGGATACGGTTGAGGGCTTCAGGGGGCAGCCCGTCTATCAGGGAAAGGAAGTTTTGGCGGGCTTGCCGCGTAAGGCTCAGGTTCATGCGTCTGGTATTATGTGGATTTCGGAAAACGAAGATAAAGCATGGCGGGCGCAAATCAGATTCTTATCTTTTTTGGCCTGCCCAGCTTGCTTCGCGTGATGGGGCCTGCCCCTGCCTAACGGCAGGTGCCGCTATGCTCCGGGGCTCGCTGCCCGCTCGGCCCTGACGGGCTTCCCACCCCTCCGCAGCGCTAGGCCGATGCCAGCCTAGTGCCTTAAGCCATAAATCTCTGATACTTAAGTTGAAGTTATTTTCCGGCTAATCAAGGCGAAGGTTCGCGACTTTAGCCCGAGCTAAAGGAGCGGTTCTTTAACGAAGAGTAGGCGGAAAAGAACGAAACTTGGGGTGGCAAGGATTTATGGCTTGAGGCACTAGAGCCCGAAAAGCAAAAACGGCTTCGGCATTTTCGTTTACGCCCAACATGGCTTGCCCAGCTTAAAGCGCCATATTCCATTTCAAGCTCGGGCGCTGTATCGGATAGCCGTATGCAATATAGCCAAAAATTGAAGGGCGCGAATATCTTGCACACAAGGAGCTGACATCTCAACCGGGGGCATTATCTTGCCCCACAAAACGTTAACCGTGAAAAGAGTAGCTGTCATTTGCGGGGGCAAATCCCCGGAGCACGAAATATCCGTGCGCTCTGCGAAGAACATCCTGGCAGCCATGCCCCGGGAGGAGTACGAAGTCTTGCTGATCGGCGTAGACTTCAACGGGGCTTGGCGACTGATAGACGAAGGCCGCCTCGGCCGTTTTGTAGAAGAGCAGGGCGACCTGCTTGCATTGGTGCCTGCTGGGCCGGATGGCCCGCTGCTAAACCTGGCCACCGGGCGCGCCCTGCCCGCTATTGATGCTGTTTTCCTCATCTTACACGGGCCAAATGGGGAAGATGGGATCACACAGGGGGCGCTCCGCCTGCTCGGCCTGCCTTTTGTAGGCCCAGATGTGCTGGGCTCAGCGGTTGCAATGGACAAGGATGTGGCCAAGCGCCTATTGAGCGCAGCAGGCTTGAATGTGGCCCGGGGCAGGGTGCTGCACGCTCACGAGCAGCGGCCTGCTTACGCTGAGGTGATGGCCGAGCTCGGCAGCCCGATTTTCGTCAAACCTGCCAATATGGGCTCTTCCGTTGGGGTGCACAAGGTGAATAACGAAGAGCAGTTTGCCACAGCTCTGGAAGATGCTTTCCAATACGATAAAAAAGTCATCGTGGAAGAAATGATCACTGGCCGGGAGCTGGAATGCGCCGTGATGGGCAACACTTTCCCCGAAGTGACCGATATTGGGGAGATCATCACACCAGACGCATATACTTTTGACGCTAAGTACGAGGATGAGCATACGGCTCAGCTGCTCGTGCCCACACAGGTGACAGAAGAGGAGCGCTCGCGCCTACAGGAGACCGCCCGTAGGGCTTACCAGGCATTGGAGACGGAAGTGATGGCAAGGGTGGATATGTTCCTCACCCCTGCGGGCGAGATTTATGTCAACGAAATCAATACGCTGCCTGGCTTTACCAATATCAGCATGTACCCCCAGCTATGGGGGGATGCAGGCATAGGCTACACTGCTCTTATCCGGAAACTGTTGGATCTGGCCATTGCCAGGTACGATCAGCGCAAAAAGCTCAAAACGACTTGGAGGGCCTAGTGCAGATTTGGCGCTCTGCGCTTTTGCCAATCAAGGCTTTATGGGCCTGGCTTTTTCCTGATTTTTCATTTAGCAGCTTCGCCAGAGCCCTGCCGCCCATGTTGGCTCGGCAGGGGGGCTTGGTTTTCATGGCGAAACTGTTCTAGGCAAGCGCTTAATCTGGCAGTACTGCTATGCACTTCAGCTCAATAGCAATGGGTGTAGGCAGGGAGTCGATGCCTACGGTCGTCCGGCAAGGCTGATTGTCTTTGAAGTACTCCGCGTAAATGCGGTTGTAGGTATGAAAGTCGCGCTTCATATCAGTGAGGAACACGGTGACATCCACCAGGTCTTCCCAGCGGGCGCCACTGCCTTCCAGCACTTTGTGCACATTTTGGAAAACGGCGTGGCATTGGGCTTCAAAATCGAAAGCGGTATAGTTCCCGCTTGCAGACTGCTCCAAGCCAGGGACGCCATTGGTCTCCGGGTTGCGGGGGCCTATACCAGATAGGAAGAGCAAGTTGCCAGCCTTTCGGGCATGAGGGTACAGCCCCACAGGCTTCGGAGCTCCGGGAGCATCAAATTTTTGAGAAGGCATAAATTCAATATTGACAGCCTGCAGCGGAGGAGCCCCGCTGCAGGCCAGGGTGATGGTTTAAGATTTGGCTTCTTCCCGCAGTTCGCGGCGCAGGATTTTGCCCACATTAGTTTTGGGCAGCTCTTTCCGGAATTCTACTTTTTTAGGCACTTTATAGCCGGTGAGCTCCTCCCTGCAAAACGCAATGAGCTCCTTTTCGGTCAGTGAGTTGTCCTTCTTCACAACAAATACTTTCACCACTTCTCCCGACTTTTCGTCGGCTATCCCTATGGCGGCACATTCCAGCACTTTGGGATGGCTGGCCACGACTTCTTCCACCTCATTGGGATAAACGTTGAAGCCGGAAACCAAGATCATATCTTTCTGGCGGTCTACGATGCGCAGGAAGCCATCTGCATCAAGTGTCGCAATATCGCCCGTGCACAGCCATCCTTCTTTTAAGGTTTTAGCAGTCTCCTCCGGGCGGTTGTAATAGCCTTTCATAACCTGTGGGCCTCTAACCTGAAGTTCTCCGGGCTGTTCGTAGCCTAGTACGTTGCCTTGCTGATCAACGATGCGCACATCTGTGGAGGGTACCGGCAGCCCAATTGTGCCAATCCGGCCCGTGCCATCTAGTGGGTTGACACTGACCACAGGCGAGGATTCCGTCATGCCATAACCCTCTGAAAGCTGGCAACCGGTGAGTTTTTGCCAAGACTCAGCCACCGAACGCTGCACAGCCATGCCGCCGCCTACCGTCACCTTGAGGCTGCTGAAATCTAGCGCCTTGAACCCCTCGTGGTTGACTAGTGCGTTGAACAAGGTGTTCACGCCAGTCGTAAGAGAAACAGGATAGCTTTTCAGGGCGTCAACAACAGAAGGCAGATCGCGTGCGTTGGTCACCAATACGTTAGTCGTGCCAAAGCTCATGAGCGCGAGGCAGTTTACGGTAAAGGCAAAAATATGGTAGAGCGGCAGTGGGTTCAGCGCGACTTCCTCCCCTTCTTTCAGGAAAGGCATCATCCATGCCCGTATCTGCAGCATATTCGCGACCAGGTTGCGGTTGGTGAGCATCGCCCCTTTGGCGACTCCGGTGGTCCCCCCGGTATACTGAAGCAGCACTACGTCATCTGCACTTCCTTGGTGGGGCTTGAGGCTGAACTTACGCCCCTGTTGGAGAGCGTCGCTAAAGCTGACGGTATTAGGTATATCATAAGAAGGCACCATCTTCTTGATGTTCCGGACAACAAAGTTGACAATCAGCTTTTTAGGGAAGCCCAGCATTTCGCCTATGCTGGTGGTTATGACCGTTTGTATATTGGTGTCGCCAATGATGCGCTGTAGGTTGGAGGCAAAGTTTTCAGCAATGACGATAGCCTTGGCGCCGGAGTCCGTAAACTGATGCCTCATCTCCCTTGGAGTGTAAAGCGGGTTGGTATTGACTACGACCAGGCCAGCGCGCAATGCACCGAACAGTGCAATAGGGTACTGCAGCAGGTTGGGCATCATCAGGGCAATTTTATCGCCGGGGTTAAGCCCGCGGGAAAGCAGGTAAGCCCCAAAATCGTTGGACAACCGGTCGACTTCACTGAAGGTCAGCTCCTTGCCCATACAGGAAAATGCAGTGCGCTTACTGTATTTTTTGAAGGTATCGTTCAGCATGTCAACCAGAGTCGCATATTCATCTGGATTGATGTTGGCAGGGATGCCGCTTGGGTAATTCTTTAGCCAGGGCCTTTGATCGCTCATTGGTTGTTCGGATTTACGCAGGTTTTAAAATGAGGGCAATTGGGGTCCATTGCAAGGGGCAGGGGATTTCCTGCTGCTATAGATCACTAAACTACAAAGAATGTTTTCAAAATAACAGCGTTCGAGCGATATACAAGCAGTAAAGCCATGCCAAAAGCGAATTTTCGCTTTCGGCATAGGGCGTACTGAACCCTTTAAAATCCATTAAGCGCTTAATTTCCAAAGCTTTTGCTTTACAATGCCCCGCTAAAGGCTTACCTTTGCCCCGCTAAAGCGGAAGGGAGGGCTTAAAAGGCTTTTTTCCCGCTTATCCATCCATTTTTATTAACTGATTTTTTAACCAAAAGCATTCTTTCAATGCAGGACGAAAAAGATCTCGAAAAGGAAGGGCAGGAAACGCCCGAAGAACAACAGGAGGAGACCACCCCTGCCGCTGAGCAGCAGGAGGAGACTGCCCCTGATCAAGACGATTCTTCTGAAGACGAAAACGAAGAAGAGGACGTAGCAGAAGACGAAGAAGAAGAGGAGGAAGAAGAGGTAGTTGCTGAAACCCCGCACGATGAGTTCGATTGGGGTGTCGACCGCCGCTCAGGCCTCTCTTATACGGAGGAACAGCGTAAATCGCTTACTTCTCAGTATGAGGAAACTTTGACTTCCGTACTGGAGAACGAAATTGTGAAAGGCCGCGTTACCGCAATCAGCGATGGCGATGTTGTCCTGGACATCGGCTTCAAGTCGGATGGCCTGGTGCCTATGTCTGAGTTCCGGGATACCCCAGACCTTGGCGCAGGCGATCAAGTAGACGTATACGTTGAGCAGCAGGAAGATGCCCGCGGACAGCTGGTCCTTTCCCGCCGTAAAGCGAAGCTGCTGCGCGCATGGGAGTCAATTGTAGATTCTTACGAGAACGGTACGGTCATCAAAGGCACTGTGATCAGCAAGACCAAAGGCGGTCTTATTGTTGATTGTGGAGGGCTGGAGACCTTCCTCCCTGGCTCACAAATTGATATCAAGCCAATCATCGATTACGATGCCTACGTGGGCAAAACGATGGAGTTCAAAGTGGTCAAAATCAACGAGCAGATCAAAAATGCCGTTGTCTCCCACAAAGCACTCATCGAAAGCGACCTCGCAGAACAGCGTGAAGCGATCATTGCTAGCCTTGAAAAAGGACAGGTACTCGAGGGCCTCGTGAAGAACATCACCGACTTCGGTGCATTCCTTGACCTCGGTGGCGTAGATGGCTTGCTTTACATCACAGATATCTCCTGGGGCCGCATCAGCCACCCAAGCGAGGTGCTTGCTCTCAATCAGAAGATCAATGTCGTTGTGCTTGACTTCGATGAGAACAAAAAGCGCATCTCTCTCGGTCTGAAGCAGCTGCAGCCTCACCCATGGGAAGTGCTTGATGAAAGAATTGCAGAAGGTCAACAAGTCAGGGGCCGCATCGTGAATATCGAAGACTACGGTGCATTCCTGGAGATTCAGCCTGGCGTAGAAGGCCTGATCCACGTTTCAGAAGTAAGCTGGAGCAATCAGCCTATCAATGCCCGCGAATTCTTCAAGCTGGGGCAGGAGTATGATGCGAAGGTCGTTACCATCGACCGCGAAGACCGCAAAATGTCGCTGTCTATCAAGCAGCTCTCTCAAGACCCCTGGAGCGAGATCGAGCAGAACTTCCCAGAAGGCAGCCGCCACACCGGGGAGGTGAAAAACCTCACGCCTTATGGTGTGTTCGTTGAGCTGAACGAAGGCATTGGTGGCATGATCCATATCTCTGACCTTTCTTGGACCAAGCGCTTCTCTCACCCATCTGAGTTTACAAAGGTGGGCGAGAACATCGATATCCAAATCTTGGAAATCGATAAGGAAAACCGCAAGCTTTCGCTGGGCCACAAGCAGCTGGAAGAGAACCCATGGGATACCTTCGAAAATGTCTTCCCTGTAGGCTCTTACCACGAAGGCACTATTGTGCGCCGCGACGACCGCGGAGCTATCGTACAAATGCCTTACGGCCTCGAAGCATTCGCCCCTATCAAGCATGTGCGCAAAGAGGATGGGCAGCTTGCAGAAGTGGATGAAACCCTGACGGTTAAAGTCATTGAGTTCAACCGTGACGACAAGCGGATCTTGGTTTCACACTTGCGCTACCTTGATGACATCCGCCGCGAAGCGGAGGACGAAGTACGCAAAGTGAAAACGGAGGAGCGTACGCAGACCCGTAAAGCGATCAAAAAACAGCAGACGAATATTGAGAAGTCTACCCTTGGCGACCTCGATGTGTTCAGTCAGCTGAAAGATCAGCTCGAGGACAACGACAGCGCTGAGGAAGGAAGCGAAGACTAATTCGTACCTCTTTCCCTGCGTGCCCCGCTGCCCGAGACATTGGCAGCAGGAGCGGAATATAAAAGAGAAAGGCTTACAGTAGACACTGTAGGCCTTTTCTCTTTTTGGGGATTGTGTATATTTAAGTATACATTGCTGATTCGTTCAAAAATAAGTGATCAGATTTTATAGCATTCAAGTATTTTACTTTAGAGCTTCGGTTTCTTGGTTTCGGGCTAAACTGGAGCTGAATTCAGTCGATCTGTACTTTTGGCGCTCCAAAAGTACCAAAAGAGCAGCGCCCTCAAGGCGGCCGAGCCATAGCTGATTGTCTAGGGTGATGAGACATTTTTGGGGGGATCTTAATGCAGGATTAGCCCTTTTTAAAGGCGCTGTGCAACTCGCTGTTGCCAGAATCTTGGCGTGGGGGATAGCTTTTTTGCAGCATGGTACTTTTTTGTAGGTGCTCCCGCCCTGGCAGCGATTTGCAAGGCGCGAAGTTTCACCTGAGGCATGATGGATATTTGGGGTATAGATACTTCGCTCGGTCTATTGCCGGAATGTTAAAAAGGGTCTGGTGGCCGCTATGGTGATGGCGCTATCCTTTACTCGGCTTTGGCTGCTGAGCTGAAAGCTAGGCTTTTTAGCCAGCTCTAGTTTAAATGGTTAAGCATTCAATAATGCTATCCACTGGGCATAAATTAATTTAATATGGAAAAAGGGAAAAAGGTTAAGGCTATTGTATTAGGAATAGTCCTAATGAATACTGCTGTTTGCTTTGCTCAAAATAGGGCGATACCAGATGCGGTGATCGAAGAGCTGTCTTCTCTGTTGGATCAGGAAAAAGGAAGAAGCGCAGTGCTGTTGATAGAGGAGCGTGTGATTCCTTACTTAGGGGAGGAAGTTAGGATTAGGACCGTTAAGGATTTTGAGACTTGGCGCCTTGTTGCATTGGGGTATTTTTATAAGCGTGATTTAACAACTACTATACGTTACTGCAAAGCGATTTTAAACCAGCTTCCAACTGTATTAGACAATGGAGGCGAGGTTGACCCCCAAAAGGTATATTCTGTTAGGAATCTATTGGGAGTATCTTATGTGTTTACGAATGAGGTAGACTTGGGCTTGCTTCAATTTGAGCAGCAAGTCGAGTTCATCAAGGGCGCTAATTTTGAAATAGAGGATTCGTATCTCGGAAAAGCATTTTCCCACATGGGGTACGGGTACTTGTTGAAGAAGGACTATGAGACTGCAGCGTTTTACCTTAATAAAGCAAAGCTATATTGCAAAGTAGAAAATGGAATTTCCTCAGATGGGTGTTATGGTCTCTACAATAAATATCTAGCCGATTATTATAATGCTATTCAAGAATATGGGAAAGCAGAAGAGGTTCACGAGGAGTTATTAGCTCTCATTTCTGAAAAAGGGAATGCAGGCGTTAGTAAAACTGAGGTTGCAAGGCTTTTTACTAATGCTGGGCATTCCTACTATTACAAAGGAGATTTAAATAAGGCGATTACTTTTTTTAAGCATAGTTATGAGTTGAAGAATACCTTAGAGGAATCAGCTAGTACAACAGGCATTAGCCTCGCCGCTGCCCTAAGCGCAGCAGGGCGCTTTGAAGAAGCCCGTTACTACCTGCGCAAAGGGCTAGAGGATTACAACTTCCAGGCTACTCAGCACCCTTTCGAGGCCCTTTCCGTTGATGACCAGAAAGTGCTGATCGGACTTTACTTCATGGCCAAGAACGAGCAGGCCTCTTATGATGCAGGCTTAGGGGAAGAGCATTTGTACCTCGCTGCTGCATACCGGGAGTACAGTGTAGCGATATTGGAGCGTATGGGCGAGCAGATAGTTGAAAAAAGCTCCGCCCGTTACCTCTTGGACCGCTTCTATTACATCTTTGAGGAAGCCATCAACACCCGGTATGTCCTGTACGAGCAGACCGACAGCCTGCACCATCTGGAAGCCGCCTTTCAGTATGCTGCACGGAGCAAGACGATGCGCATACGGGAAGTACAGCAGCGCGAAGCCTTGGAGTACACCCTGCCCAAGGCGCTGATAGAACGTCAGCAAGGCCTACGCTCCCGCTTTGTGCAATTGGAGAACCAACAGTATGATGCCGGAGGGCAAAACGAAAAACTAGGGGCGGCAATCCGGAAAGCCAAAGAGGAATACTACGCTTATATAGACAGCCTGAGGACGGCTTTCCCCCAAGCTGCCAGCCTATGGGAAGCTCCGGAGCCGCCAAGCTTAGAGGATGTGCAGCAGGGGCTGAAAGCCCGGGGGCAAGGGCTGCTGCAATACTTCATCGGCTATCAGTACGTCTTTTCCTTCATTTTTGACGGAGCGTCCGCCACCTTGACGAAGGCGCCGCTGCCTGAGCAGCTGCCCGAGCGCGTAGACCGCTTCCGGAGCAGTATTTACCAGTGGGCTTTAGACCCCGCTGCCGAACGATTGGAGGTTTACACAACGGAAGCGAACTGGCTGTATGAGACCTTTATCGCCCCTTTGGAAGGCCAGCTTTCACAGCGCCTGATCATTATCCCTGACAATGTGCTGTCGTACGTCCCGTTTGAGGCCCTGCTCAAGGAAAAGCCAGCCGCAGAGGCACCCTTGGCTGCTTACCCCTACCTGCTGAAGTCTTTTCAGTTCAGTTACGCTTATTCGCCCTATATGCTCCTGCCCATTCAGCGGTCTAAGCGCAGGCAAAAGGGCAAGGTGCTGGCCTATGCACCCCTCTTTTCTCCTGTGGGAGAAGAAGTGGAGGACATGGCTGCCCGTCAGCGTCAGTTTGGGGCTTTGCTGGCCAATGAAAAGGAGGCCGCAGCCATCCAAGGCTATTTCCCTACAGAGCTGCGCACAGGAGAGCAGGCCTCTGCTGCCCGGTTTCTGGAAGAAGCCTCGGGGTATCAGGTGTTGCACCTCGCCACTCATGCCAAGGCTAACGACAGCAAGGGGGATTTTTCTTTCCTTTGTTTTTCCGAATTGCCGGGTGATACATCGGGCGTGCAAAACCGCATCTATGCCCGCGACTTATACGACATAGACCTCTCTGCCGACTTGGTCGTCCTGAGTGCTTGTGAGACCGGCATAGGCGAGTTTTCCAGGGGGGAAGGGGTCATTAGCTTGTCCAATGCTTTTGCAAAAGCTGGTGCAAAAAGCTTGGTCACTACCCTTTGGCGGATCAGCGACGAAGCTGCCGCCATCATCATGGAAGCTTTCTACGCCAATCTAAAGGATGGGCAACCAAAGGACCTGGCCCTCCACAATGCGAAGCTGGCCTATTGGGCACAATCCGACGACCAAGGCCATCACCCTTTCTTTTGGGCCGCCTTCGTGCCGCAGGGCGATATGCGCCCGCTGTCTCTTTCCCGCCCGCTTTTTCCATTCCTTTTATACGGAATACTCGGCGCTATCTTCGTACTTTTGGGGGTTAACTACATGAAAAAAAGAAATCAAGCCCATGCAACGCATTAATGTTGAAATCAAAGCACGGACCTACCACCCTGAGGAAGTGCATGAGCTCCTTGCTGCCCAACAAGCAGAGTTTATTGGCACAGACCGCCAAACCGATACCTACTACAAAGTCCCTAAAGGCCGGCTGAAGCTGCGGCAAGGCAATATCGAAAAAGCGCTTATCCATTATTTCCGTGATAATGAAGCCGGCCCCAAGCGCTCGGATGTCTCCCTCTATAAAACGGGCAAACAGGCCGGCGATCTGCATGAAGTACTGTGCAGCGCGCTAGATACCCTGGCCATCGTCGTCAAGCGGCGATCCATTTATTTCATCGAAAACGTCAAATTTCATATCGACGAGGTAGAAGGGCTCGGCTCGTTTATCGAGATCGAAGCTATAGACAAGACCGGGAAAATAGGAGAAGAGAAACTGCGCCAACAGTGCCAATACTACCTCAACCTGTTCAAAGTGCAGCCTAAAGATCTGATAGAAGTATCCTATAGCGACATGGTCATTGCCGGAGCCGAGGCAAACGCTTAAGCACAGGCAAATACCGATGCCTGTTCCCTTTGGTATTAAAGGTATGTGTGGGCCTGCCCCTGCTTATCAGCAGGTGCCGCTATGCTGCGGGGCTCGCTGCCCGCTCGGCCCTACCGGGCTTGCCACCCCTCCGCAGCGCTAGTCCGGTAATATCATTAAGCAGCCAAATCCTGCCGCACTTTAGGTTACTGCCCCCGAAGCCCTACTCGTAATAGTCAGCCACGCTCAGCAGTACCCCGTTCACGAGGTTGTACCACCTGCGATGGCTATGGTGGGTGGAAATCGCTACCGTAACGTCCTGCTCAGGCAGGTACATGAGTATAGAGCGGTACCCCATCAGCGCACCGGTATGGCCAATGTGCCTGATACCGTAGTCATCCCACAGCCGCATGCCGAGCCCATAATGGTCTCCTCCCTTTTCAAAACCGAGGTCTTGCTGCATAGCTTTCAGCGAGCGCTCCCCGAGGAGCTGCCCATGGAAAAGGGCATGCCCAAAACGGGCAACATCTGAGGGCGTGGAAATGATGGCCCCTGCAGCTCCTACCGCCGACTGATGGTATTCATAGCCCCGCCCATTATCAGCCAGGCTGTCTATACGGTGGCGGCGGTCGCTGTAGTCGTCGTACTCCGTTTGCACAAGGCCTGCAGGCTGGAATACCTCTTCTGCAAAGCACTCCTTCAAAGGTTTGCCCAAAATTTTTTCGGCTAGCTTCCCCAACAGATAATAACCGGTATTGGAGTAAGCGTAGCCCTCTCCAGGCCGGAAACGTGCTTTCCGGACAGCGGCAAAACGGTAAATGTCTCTTTCTGACCACTTGCGGTGCTTCCAGTCCCCCCGGTAAAAGGATGGATGATTGAGGTGGTCGATCACACCCGCAGTATGGCTCAGCAGCTGCCGGATGGTTATTTCTTCCCCGAAAGGGAGGCCAGGCACTTGCATATGATCTGCCAGCCGGTCGTCAAGCCCAAGCCGCCCCTGCTCCGCCAAGCGCAAAATAAGCGTGGCCGTGAAGAGCTTGCTAACACTAGCTACCCTAAACCTATGGCTGGCATCGAGCGCTTCCCGTTTTTCGGCATCGGAGTGCCCTATGGTCACGGTGGAGAGCTGCCCGTCTGCTCCAACAACTGCTGCTGATGCCCCCCTGAGCTGTGGCAGGTCGGTCTTCCAAACGTCTTGCATGGTTTCCTGCAGCTGCTGTTGTATGCTGTGGCCGTATGATACCTGGAGCGAGATCTTCCTGTGCCGGACCTCCCGTCCATCATCAGCTTTAATGGTCAGGTGGTGCTCGCCCCGGTCACTGCGGCCTGGCGTCCCGTACAGCTGCATCAGGTAGGGGTCGAAGTGGCACCAAGCTGGAAGGTTCTCTACCGTAACCTTGAGAATGTCATTGTCAATATCTTCTACTTCAATGTCCAGCTCGAAGCTCTTTTCGGTCAGGGCTGCAATGGGCCCCTCCGCAGGGGAAAGGAAGATAGGAGGGGTATTGAAGGGGTCTGCAAAAGCTACTGCCAAGGCGGCGAGCAAGAGCACCGGTACAATCATCTGCCACTTCATCTTTCGGTTCATCAAGGTCGCTTTTTTCCGGAGGAACCACAATTTAAAGAATTCCTGATTTAAAGGGGGGAATCTGCCAGGGCTTTTCTTGGGCTGTAAGGACAGGGCAGGCCTAGGAGTTGACCGGGGAAGTCCTTAACTTTGGTTCATGGAGATTTCCCACACCGAAGAGAATTACCTGAAAGCCATCTTCAAAATATCTGAGAAGAAGGGGAAGGCTGCCAGCACCAACGCGATTTCCAGCGAAATGAAAACGAGTGCTGCTTCCGTAACTGATATGGTGAAAAGGCTTTCAGAAAAAGAGCTCATCCATTACGAACGTTACAAAGGCGTTACCCTTACCCGTCATGGCTTGCGCATAGCCACTCACCTCATCCGTAAGCACCGCCTATGGGAGGTTTTCCTCGTAGACAAACTGTCTTTCAATTGGGATGAGGTGCACGAGATAGCAGAACAGCTCGAGCACATCAAGTCCCCAGAATTGGTGGAGCGCCTTGATGAGTACTTGGGCACTCCTAAATTTGACCCCCATGGCGATCCCATCCCAGACAAAGAGGGGAATTTCGCCGAGCGCAAACAGGTCTTGCTGGCTGATATGAAAGCAGGGGAAACGGGCATTGTTGTTGGGGTGCAGGACCACACAACCGCTTTTTTGCAGTACCTCGACCGGATGCAGCTCGTACTTGGCACTTCTTTGCAAGTATTGGAGTGTTTTGACTACGATGAGTCACTTAAAATCAGGATCGGGAACGGCCGCGAAGAAACCCTCTCCAAAAAAGTCAGCCAAAATCTGTTTGTCCAGAAGGAGGTTTAAAAAAGTGCCCGCTAAGTTAGGCTTTAGCCGCCCTTGGGGGCGGCTTTCATTTGAGCCTTTACACCGCCTAGTGGGCCGTTTTTTGAACGCCCAGCCATTTTTAATCTGAGCAGGCGCAGGCTTCAGTCTACGCTGTCCCAGGCATTCGGTTTGGGATTCGCCCAATTCCGCTACTTCATAGCGCGCCAAAAGCACAGCGCACTTGAACTTAGCCCCTGCCCGGCAGGAATGGGGCGCCCAATCCAGTACTAAGGTGTGTAGTTGCTTGGAAATTAGCTGCCAGGGTGGGGGGAGCACCCTCTAGGGGGCCGCTTTATGGAAGGTGAATGCCTGCCAGGCTAACCTCATGCGTGCAGAGAACCCATCGCATGGCATCACTGCAAGCTCCTCTTTGGCAATGGCTTAAGCGTTTTATGGAGGATCAGCGCAATCGGCAAGCTTGTGGTACTGCATTTGTGCTGAGATATGCTTATTTTGCCCTTTAAAACTGACAAGTATGAAGCATTTGATGATGACATTAGCCCTCCTCTTAGCAGGAGCGCTCAGCCTGCAGGCGCAGAAAGCTTGCTGTTCGGGAAAAGATAAGGCAGCATGTGCCAAAGAGGCTTCGGCTAAAGCCGCTTGCTGTGACAAGAACAAAGATGGAGCCGCCTGTGCCAAAACGGAAGGCACCGCCAAAAAAGCCTCCCTCAATGCAGATGCGGTAACCGCTGAAATCCGGATTTACGGCAATTGCGGCATGTGCAAACGCACCATAGAAGGTGCGCTTAAAGAGGTAGAGGGCGTGGCTTCTGCCAATTGGGACGTAAAATCGGGCATGCTGACCGTTGCTTATCTGCCCGGCAAAATCAATGAAAACGACATCAAGGCAAAGGTGGCTGCAGTAGGGTACGACTCTGACACCCACCGCGCGCCGGACGAAGTGTACAGTGCGCTGCACGCTTGCTGCCAATACGAGCGCCCGCGCAGCTGATTTCCGAAGCACAGGGCCTGCAGTAGGGGAGGCAAGGGCGTAAACCTAAGTTCCGCAGTGGTTCGGGCCATATCTGCTATCGGATGGCATCGGACTAGCGCTGCGGAGGGGTGGCAAGCCCGGTAGGGCCGAGCGGATAGCGAGCCCCGTAGCATAGCGCCCCCTGCCGTCAGGCAGGGGGAGGCCCCAAAACTTGGACTCAGAGACAGGAAAATGGCAATCTGTTCTGCGGGCTGGAGGAGTTGGCTTTTCGCGCCTGTTACCTTCCTTGCCTTTGTCCCCGTACAGCCTAATAAATAGCGCGCCAAAGCCGTCTTCGGGCTTGGCTTGAGGACAAAAGAAGAGGGCGTGCCCCGGCTACAGAACGTGCTACATTTTGCCTGCCAAAATGTAGGCGGCTGTGCACAGATTTACCCTCCCTGCGGTAAGTCGTACCCGTAACGGCCGAAAATGGCTTGTGCGGCTTCCGAGAATAAAAAATCAAAAAACAGCTGGCAAGCTTCCGGGTGGTTGTCGGCTCCGTATTGTGTAATCACTACACCCTGCGCTATCGGGCTGTAGGAGCCGGCAGGCAATGCAACCCACTGCCCTTTCCCGGCCATCTCTGGAGAAAGGACCACAGATTTTGCCGTAAGGCCCACTTCCGCTGCCATTGTGGTAATGTACTGATTGGTCTGTGCGATGCTCTCCCCGTACACCAGTTTGCCCTGTAGGGTATCTAAGTATCCAAAATACTCCAAATAGTTGATGCCCTGTTCCCCATAGGGGGCATTCTTGGGGTTAGCCACTGCAATCTTCCGGATATTGCTCGATAGCAAGTATTCCGGTGTGGGCTCAGGCGTAATGCCGGCCAGGCTCCAAGCCACCAACGCACCGTATGCATATACCTTGGCTGGCGGTACAGCGGAGCCATTTGAGAGCAAGGCCTCCGGGTATTTCATATTGGCCGATACCAGCAGATCGTAGGGCGCCCCATTGGCAATCTGTGCGGTCAGCTTGCCCGAAGAGCTAATGACCGTTTGCACTGCTATGCCAGTTTGGGATTGGAATGCTTGTGCGAGCGCTGACATAGCAAACTGTACATTCGCCGCAGTGGCCACGGTAATGCTGCCGCCTGCCTGTTGGGTGCCCCCTCCTGCCGTGCAGCCTGCCAGCGTAGCAAGGGCTAGCAGGAAGGTGATTTTCTTCATCATAGCTTACTTAGTTTTTCAGCTGCCTCTGCCTTGTCCGACTCATCAGGCGTTGGCGTGTCGTGCCCGTTCGTGTAGCGCTTATCGAGGTGCAGCTGTATGAAGATGGGGAAGTGGTCTGACCCAATATGCCCCAAGCGCCGCATGCGCACTACCCGGAAATGTGAAGAGCAGAAGACATGGTCGAGCGGGAACCGCATTAGGATAGACTTGGCAGAAAAAGTATTGTAAAAGCCGCGCCCTTTGCGGGGGTCGAGCAGCCCACTGATGCGTTGGAAAAGCCCTGTAGTATAGCTCCAGGCCACATCGTTGAGATCGCCGGCTACGAGGCAAGGGAGCGCTGCTTCAGCAGCCTCCGTGGCAACGAGGAGCAGCTCTTGGTCTTTTGCCGTAGCGTAGCGGCTTTCTGATGGGGCCGGCGGCCGCGGGTGCAGCCCAAATACCTGCACCCGTTCCCCATTCCCCAGCGTTATCTGTGCTTTTATAGATGGGATGTCAGGCTCTACCAAATAGCGGATTTGCCCCCCGTGTATTGGGAGGCGGCTGTAGAACAACAGCCCGTAGGTGTTGTCTTGAGGGGCGTGTAGGGTAAATGGGTGGCTTTGTTCTAAGGCTGCCATCCTTTCCTGCCAAGGCTTATCGGTCTCGAGGAGCAGAATGATGTCGGGGCCGAGCTGCTCTATATACCGGAGCAGCCGGCTGTTTTCGGTGTTGTATTGCAGTACGTTGGCGACAAGCAGCTTGAGCTGATCATCTGGCGAAGCGGCGTTGTGCTGTTTCACGCTTTTTAGCTGCCGGCTGGCAATTGGGAGGTAGGGGAAAATTTGCCAGCTCAGGTAGCCCATCGAAAGGGCAAGCCCTCCGCCAATGAGGTAGTCTGCCCAGTTGCCTGCCCAGCCAAAATGCCGCCATAAGCCGGCCGCAGCCAGCGTCAGCACCCATTTTTGTAGCCTAGGGTATTCCATAGCCCGGAAAGTCCAATAATCAGACCGGACCAAAGGCAGGGCTGTCGCTATGAGCATCAGGCAGGCAAAAGAGATACTGGCAATAGCCATGAGCTGTGGGTGTTGGAAAAAGTTTGTTGCTGATAGCTAAAGATAAGGAATGCTGCCATAAAAGAAAGCCCCCGCTATGGCCGAGGGCAGGGCGGGGGCTTTCTTTTGCGGTAATGGCCAGCAGGGTCAGATGGCTTGGAGAAGTTCTGCAGCCCGTTTGCTGCCGCTGTTGGCCGCCTCTTTCCAGGCTTTCTTAAAACCCTCTTTGCCAGCTTTTTTCATGGCCATGCCCCGGTAAAGCTGTAAATCAGATTTTGGCACGTCCTTCCGGTCGGTCTCAATTTTTGCAGCTTCATCAAGCGCTTTCAGTGCTTCGGGGTATTTCCCCAGCTCATAGAGTGCCTTGCCATAATTGAACAACGCGCGCTTGCGCCACTTAAAGTTGGCATCTTCAGGAGTGAAAGCCCGTTTGGTGACAAACTTTAGCTCGAACTCCGCTTTGTCCCATTGTTCCTGCTCCAGGTGGCACTCCCCCTTGATCCGGCGGGCCTGCCAGAAAAGTGGCATCAACGGGATAGAGTTCTTGATGGCCCGGTCCAGGTCGCTAATGGCCTCTGCATAAGATTCCCGGGCGATGTAAATCAGTGCCCGGCCCATATACGGCTCTGCAGCACTGGGGTTGATGTCTATGCTCTTGGAGTAGTCGTACATCGCATCGTTATAGTTGCGCAGCTGATGGTTGACAAACCCCCGGCGTTCGTACGCTTTGGCATGGCGCTCAAATTTTTCGATGGCCCGGCTCAGCGCTTTCATCGCTTCCTCCTCCCGGCCAGCCTCATTGATCAGCTCCCGGCCTTGAAGGAACGCCTGCACAGCGGCCTTATCACTATTGGGCTCTACATGATGGTGCTTGACCACCTTGCCCTCATCAACCATCCACGCGCTGAAGCCGCCTGCAATAGCATATTGCGCCACAAATTTGATCATGTTGACCGTGTTGTTCCATTCTTTGCCTGTGACTTGCCCAATGAGGCGGGGCACCTGCATGGCACGGGCTTCCGGCGCAAAAACCTCCTCCGATTTGAGCAGGATCGCACCACGGTAATAGTTCTCAGACCGGTGCTCGAACATGTCGAATACCTTTTGGTAGCTCCGCTCGGTACCAAAGTCAAAATAACCGGATAGAATCGCTTTGTAAGTCATCGTCTGCTGCCTTTAATATCTTGCTGTCTGTTGTTGCTGTTCAAGCCAATGCCCTGCACAGCTGCGCAGGGCCGGCCCATTTCTAATACTGCTATTTCAGTGTTTCATTGGGGATTAACCTCCGCACGCATCAGATGCTCACGGAGTTAAAGAAGCTGGCTCTTCCAACGGGCTGCCGGAGCGGCCTGTTGGTTAGGCGTTTACCGAGATTACTTTGTTAGGTACAAGCCGGATGAACTACCCTGTGCACGGTGTTGTCAATTTCGGGCAGTTCACTGTCGCTGCTTTTGGTAGGGCCCTTGGGCCGGTTATTAGCCAAGGGGAGGACAGTAACTGTTGATTATATCCGATACGGATGACCGAGACCTTTGACCTCTGGCTCTGGATTTCGGATTTTCAAGAGGGCTAGAGCGGAACTGCGCTATCCCTGTGCACTTAAGCAGTGCTAAGTGGGTGACCCTTGCATTTCAACAATACAATGTGGTTAACAAAGGTGCATATTTTTTGCTGGAATGACAAGCAGTTGCCCCTGATTTTCACGGGTTTCCGGGCATAAAAGTTTTGCCCACTATGGGCGGCCTTTCTGTGGACAACCCAGGCAAAAGTGTGGATAACTAGTGGATAACAAGCCAAGTGTAGGGTATGCCCGTGCGGTTAGCCATATTTGATGCAAATATTCTTAGGCTCTGTAAAAAAGCGCAAAGCCTCCTGCCCGCCTTCCCTGCCCATGCCCGAATTTTTCACGCCCCCAAAGGGCGTCCTCAAATCCCGGAGCATCCAACAGTTTATCCACACAATACCTGCTTGTAGGGCTTCGGCCATCCGCTGTGCCCGGCTGATGTCCTGTGTCCAGACGGTAGCCGATAGCCCATAGGCGGTGCCATTGGCCAGCTGTAGCGCCTCGGCCTCTGTATCAAACGGGGCTATGCTCACCACGGGGCCGAAAATCTCTTCCTGATTGGCCCGGCATTCCGCTGCCAGCCCTTCAATCACGGCCGGCCTTAGGTAATAGCCTCCAGCGTGCTCTCCCGGCAGCTCCACCCGGCTGCCCCCACAGAGTATCTTCCCGCCTTCTACCTCAGCCAGCTGTAAGTATGATTCTACCTTGTCCCGGTGCGCTTCGGATACCAGCGCGCCCAAGTCGGAGCCTTCGGCCATAGGCGGGCCTACTTTTAGGAATTGGGTACGCTTGACCAGCTCATCCCGGAACCGTTCGTAAATCGGCCGTTCTACCAATATGCGCGACCCACAGAGGCAGATCTGCCCGCTATTGGAAAAAGAGGACCGCAGCGTCTGTACCATCATCTCATCAAAATCACAGTCTGCAAAGATGATGTTGGGGTTCTTGCCGCCCAGCTCCAAAGACAGCTTCTTGAACATAGGCGCCGCAGTAGCGGCTATGTGCCGGCCGGTCTCGGTGCCGCCGGTAAATGAGATGGCTTTTACCACAGGGTGTGCTACTATCGCCTGCCCGGCTTTTGGCCCCAGCCCGTGCACGATGTTGAGCACGCCAGCCGGGAGCCCCGCTTCCATACAGGCCTTGGAGAGCAGGAAAGCGGTCATCGGTGTCAGCTCCGAAGGCTTGGCCACTACGGTATTGCCCATAGCCAGCGCAGGCGCTATCTTCCAAGTGAAAAGGTAAAGCGGGAGGTTCCAGGGGGAGATGCAGCCCACTACCCCGACCGGCTGCCTCAGGGTGTAGTTGATGGCCGTGCCCGGCATGTGATGGGATTCCGAGCTGAACTGCAAGGCGGCAGTGGCGAAAAAACGGAAATTAGACTGTGACCGTGGTATGTCTACCGTCCGGGCCATCGTCACCGGCTTGCCGGAGTCTGTAGCTTCCGCACGGGCAAAAACTTCAAGGTTCTGTTCGATGATGTCTGCAATCCGCATCAGTAGGCGGAACCGCGTGCGGGGCTCAGCATGTGACCATTCCGCAGCGGCCTTGGCCGCCGCTGCAATGGCCGCCTCGGCATCTTCTCCGTCCGAATCCGGCAGATAAGAATAAACTTCGCCTGTAGCAGGGGTGATATTGTCTAGGTAAGCCCCAGACTTCGCAGGCACGAGCGCCCCCCCAATATAATTCTTGATGTACTTTTCCGGGCTCATAAATGTGGTTTCGTTTTGGTTGGAGCAGCGCAGGTGTGCCCGCTCTGCCTAGCATACATATAATAAGGTGTTCAAATTAGGGCTGCCGGCCCGGAAAAACAAATTTCAGAGGATGCTACTTGCCTGCATGCCGGCCTGCCAAAGGAAACCGCTCCCCGGGCGAAGCCTATTTTCGCCAACTTTTACAATCTGCTGTGGCAGGGCATTAGGAAAGCCCGTAACTTTGCCTTTCCTTTAAAGGATGCAGAACACCCTGTGCTTCAGAGCCCAGGGCGTTCTGCCCTATACCGCAAAAGCAGAATATGTTATGTTGGACAACCGTCCGGTATCAGATTGGCTGCCTATCACCTGGGCAGAAGTAGAAGATAGAGGTTGGGACGAGCTAGACGTCGTGCTCATCTCAGGTGATGCCTATGTTGACCACCCCGCCTTCGGGACTGCAGTCATCGGCCGTATCTTGGAGAGCGAAGGGCTAAGGGTCGCTATCGTGCCACAGCCCAACTGGCAGGATGACCTCAGAGACTTTAAAAAAATGGGGCGCCCACGCCTCTTTTTCGGCGTCACTTCCGGTTGCATGGACAGCATGGTCAACCATTACACCGCTGCCCGCCGCCGCCGCTCTACTGATGCCTATACCCCGGGCGGGCAGGCTGGCTTCCGGCCCGATTATGCTACCAAGGTATATACGCAGGCACTCAAACAACTGTACCCGGATGTGCCCGTCCTTATTGGTGGCATTGAAGCTTCCTTGCGCCGGGTCACCCATTATGATTATTGGGCCGACCGCCTCTTCCCCAATATACTCGAAATGAGCGGGGCGGATATGCTCGTGTACGGCATGGGGGAGATGCCCCTCAGGGAAATCGTCCGCCTACTGCGCCGTGGGGTCCCTTTCCATTCCATCGATACGGTTTTGCAAACGGCTGTGCAACGCCCTAAAGGCCATATCCCCAAAAACAAAAACTGGGAAGACCTATGGCTCAATTCCCACGAAAAATGCCTGCGCGACAAATTGGCCTACGCGGCCAACTTCAAGCACGTAGAGCAGCAGTCTAATAAAGTACAGGCCAAACGCATCTTGCAGGAAGTAGGCGGTAGCGTCCTTGTCATCAACCCGCCTTACCCCCCAATGTCCGAACAGGAAATCGATACGTCCTTCGATCTGCCCTATACTCGTATGCCGCACCCGAAGTACAAAAAACGGGGCACCCCTCCAGCCTACGAAATGATACGGTTCTCTGTCAATATGCACCGCGGCTGCTTCGGGGGCTGTAGCTTCTGCACCATCTCCGCACATCAGGGCAAGTTCATCGCCAGCCGCTCCGAAGAGTCCATACTCAAGGAAGTCGAAGCGGTTACTCAAATGCCTGACTTCAAAGGCTATATCAGCGACCTGGGAGGCCCATCGGCCAATATGTATAAGATGAAAGGCAAAGTGCAGGAAATCTGCGACCGCTGTGTCGCGCCTTCCTGCATCCACCCGGTCGTCTGTTCTAATCTCGATACCAGCCACAAGCCTATGACAGAGCTCTACCGGAAGGTAGATGCCAACCCCAAAGTCAAAAAGGCCTTCGTCGGAAGTGGCATCCGATATGACCTTCTCGTCGACAGCTACAATAAAAAACATGATGGCAGCCTCGACGAGTACTTGGAGCAGGTCGTTACCTGCCACATCAGCGGCCGCCTCAAGGTTGCGCCCGAGCATACCTCCGATGACACCCTCCGCGTTATGCGCAAGCCTTCTTTCAAGTACTTCCACGAATTCAAGAAAAAGTACGACGATATCAATCAGAAGCATGGGCTCAATCAGCCGCTTATCCCCTACTTCATCTCTAGCCATCCAGGCTCCAAAGAAGAGAGCATGGCTAACTTGGCCGCAGAGACCAAAGACATGGGCTTCCGCCTCGAACAGGTGCAGGACTTTACCCCAACCCCTATGACGGTCGCTACCGTTATCTATTATGCTGGCGTCCACCCGTACACCCTTCAGCCGGTCTACACCGCCAAGAGCAAAAGGGAAAAGCGGCAGCAGCATATGTTCTTCTTCTGGCACAAGCGGGAGAACCACCGCGAAATCCGCGAAAAGCTCATCAACATAGGCAGGGAGGACCTCATCGAAAAACTCATCGATGATCAAAAGAAGTACCGCAAACAGGAGTTGGTCAAAAAGCGTAGCGATGTGAAAGCAGGCAAGCGCAAAAAGCGGTACGGCAAGAATAGGAAGCAGCAATAGGGGAGTGTGTTCCCCCTCCTGCCGTCGGGCCGCTACGCTGCGCCCTTCGCTGTTCGCTCAGCCCTCCGGGCCTTCGGGGCTCCGCATCGCTGTCATCCCTGCGATGGCGCACCATATATATAAGGATCAAGCAGTCTCCCGGGCCTTCAAAAATTATAGTCTGCGTTGGGCCGGCTTTGCGGCACAAAAAAGGCACATGGGGCGGCGCAGCGTGCGCAGGGGCCTTCAGGGGCGCCCCGGAGCGGAACAAAAGGCGGGGCTAGTTTTGTGCTGCACAGAAAAAACGGGCGAGGGCTTGCACAGGAAAAAAGGCTGCCCTATATTTGCAGCCGCTTCGGAAGAGAAGCGCAACGGATTGAAAAAGCGGAGATAAAAATTTTGAAAAAAGGCTTGCACAGATGGAGATGACAAATTATCTTTGCAGCCGCTTCCGAAGGGAAGAGCGCGAAAAGCGGTTTTAAAATTTTTTTCAGCAAAAGTTTGGCGCTTTCAAAAAAGCTTATTAATTTTGCACTCGCTTTGAAGGCAAGGCGGTTTTGCTCTTTCGGACGGCTGCTCAGGCAGCAAAAAAAGAGGGAAAATAAAGCCAAAAAGCTTTGCACAGAAAACCGGAACGCAGTATCTTTGCAATCCGCTTTTAAAGGAAGCGGGGCGCGGGAGCGTTTCTTGGGAATCGAATTTAAGGCTGGCACAGGTCGGCATTAAAGATAAAGCGCCCTTAGCGGCGCGAAAGTTCATTGACACTGATTTGTTAGAAGGTAAGCACGAAAGTGCATCTTCGAATAGACAACAGACGCGACACCTTTTTTTTAAAAGATTAGGATTCGTTAGATTCTGACTGAGCGAAAA
>NZ_VOOR01000058.1 GCF_007993045.1 Phaeodactylibacter luteus | reverse complement strand
CCGCACCCCCGCGCAAAATCAAGGGAAAGCACTAGGGCCTCTGCATCCGGCACCCCTACTTCAAGTGCTGCGAGGCACCCATCGCTGTCGGTAGCAGTAAACTGAAAAATCCCTGGGCTGAGCCCTGAAAAAACCGGAGCGCTCTGGGCCGGCCCGCCATCGGCTGAAAACGACAAGCCCGCTCCGCTCCCTCCCGCGGCCAAGAGGGCTACGATGCTACGGCCAGGGCCACAAGCCTGCACTTCTGCTTCGAGGGCCAACACCTCGCTCCCGCCAACTGCCGCCGCTGCCTCTACAGTACACCCTTGTGCATCAGTAACGGCCAACTCGTACACCCCTTCGGGCAAGCCCGCAAACACTCCGCTTGGCTGAGCAGGCTGCCCCTGCAGCTGAAAAGCATAAGGCGCCTGGCCATTGCTCACGGTCAAAGCGATTGCTCCATTCTCCTCCCCACAAGAGGTGTTTGTTATGCCCACCTCTGCTACCTGAGGCCCATTGTTGAGATCGGGCACCGAAAAAGAAGTATCTAGCACACAACCCGCCGGGCTAAAGATGAGCAGGTTGTAATCGGCAGCGGGCAGCCCTGCAAAAACCGGGTTTTCAGTCGGCTCGCCCCCATTGAGCTGAAATACAGCCCCTGCCGCAGGGGACGCCAAGCTGACTGCTGCACTCCCCAACGGCTGTAGGCAACTTACGGGCTCTACGCTTAGCCCAGCGAGGATGACAGGCGAGGGCTCAGGGACCACAATGACGGTATCCAGGGTACAGCCCGTGGCATCAGCCACCATCAGCTCATAGCTGCCCGGGGGAAGGTCAGAAAATACGCCGTTGCCCTGAGCAGGCAGCCCGCCGAGCGTAAACTGATAGGGCGCTGCACCTCCGGTCACTGTTATTTGGGCTTGCGCGGTTGCCGGCAGGCTGCACAGATCAAAGCTGACCTCACTGACCGCAGGTACACCACTGCCGGTAAGCAGTAGCGCCACTTCATCTGTACACCCTTCTGCATCCTGCACCACAGCAGTATACTCACCGGGGGGCAAAGACTGGAAAAAAGGGCTGCTGACAAAAGTGCTGCCCCCGTTTATCGAATACTGATAGGGCAGGCTCCCCCCTTCGGCTTCCAACAATATCTGCCCGTTGCTGAGGCCGCAGGTAGCCGGGAAGGCAGCAGCATTGACTAGTGACGGCGGCTCATCGAGAGAGAGCACCTCCGCTTCCACTTCTGCCGTACAGCCAAAATCATCTATAATAAAAACGGTGTAAAGCCCTGGGGATAACCCGGAGAAGAAACCTGACCCTTGGAAATTCTCGTTGTCCAAGCTATAAAAAAGCCCGCCGTTCCCACCTGAGGCTTCCACTAAGATGCTTCCTGCCGGATCAGCACACGTTGTACCGCTGACTTCAATATTGCCCACTTCGATCGGGGCTGCCGCCAAAAACTCCTGCTCGCTGGCCGCACCGTAGATGATCTGATTGACATCACAGACCGGCATCAGCTGCTCCGCCTCGAAATCAATCTCGTAGATGGTACCGAGCCCACTGTCATTAGAAGCATAAGTGACGGTGTTGTCGCAGGTTTCGGCGAAAGTCACTATGCCATAGATAGATCCGCCCACACTGAAGTTAAGGAGCGGATAGCTGTTGGAAGGGTCTTGCAAGTTGATTGCGACCATTTGATTGGTCGTTGCAGCCATTACAAGCTGCCCGCTGACGAAGGTGAGGTCACCTGCAGAGCCATAGCCCACATTGCCCAGGTACTCAAACGAGTTGTCACCGGGATTGAAGGTGTAAAGGTCGCCGCTTGCCCCCACAGTGTAAATCAGGCCGTTCTCGTCTGCCACCAAACTGGTATAAAAGCCACCAAAGGGGATGCTGCCTTGGAAATCCGTAAGGCCCGATACCGGATCGGCATGATAGAGGCTCCCGTCGGCCGATATCCCCCACAACTGCCCATCGGGGGTGTAGGTGATGTCTGTAAAGTTGACGCTAATAGGCTGAATAGTGGACATGTACTGTACTTCGCACCCAGAAATAGTGACGCTGTAAAAACGCCTGAGCTCCGTCACGATCACAAAGTCCTGTGCGGAAGAAGGGGCTGGCACAAGGGCAAAAAGAAGAAGGCTCCATTGGATCCTTTGGGCAAGACAGGTATTTTTCATCGGCATAAGATAGCCCACGGGCTGCTTTTGGTTGGGCAAAAAAGAAAATTACAATTTTTTTTGCCCCCTTGTTCACCCCTTCTCAATACGTCATAATGACACTTTGGCGGATTAACACTCTGTTTGTCAATAAATTACAGTACATACGTCTTCCAGCGTGCACAACAGTAGATTTCACCATTCGTACTTATAATTCGGCACAACCCCTATTTGGAGAAACATTTTTTTGATAGCTTAGAGGCAATTACAATAAAATACCAACCATTAGATAAGCATGTATTTCAACTCTAAAGGCAATGAAGAAGCCACTTACGATGCCATCGTAGTAGGCTCTGGGATCAGCGGGGGCTGGGCAGCTAAGGAGCTGTGCGAGAAAGGGCTCAAAACCCTGGTCCTCGAGCGGGGCCGCATGGTCAAGCACGGCGACTACCCCACCGCAATGAAGGAAACCTGGGAGCTCCCCAACCGGAACCGCATGACGGTGGAAGAGCTGAAGGACTATGAGAAGCAGCAGCGCACCGGCTATACCATGCGCCCTTCCTCCAAACACTGGTGGGTAAAGGACACTGAGCACCCTTACACGGAGGTCAAGCGCTTCGATTGGATCAGGGGCTACCACGTAGGCGGGCGCTCCATTATGTGGGGGCGGCACTCCTACCGCCTTAGCGACCTCGATTTTGAGGCCAACGCCAAAGACGGCCACGGCGTAGATTGGCCGATCCGCTACAAGGACCTTGCGCCCTGGTACGACCACGTAGAGCTGTTTGCCGGTATTCAGGGCACAGCCGAAGGCCTGCCCCACCTCCCAGACGGCAAATTCCAGCCGGGCATTAAGCTCAACTGTGCGGAGGAGCACCTGCGCGACAGCATGAAAAGCACTTTTGGGCGTACCCTGACCATTGGGCGAACGGCCAACCTCACGCAGAGCATCCACGGCAGAGGGGCTTGCCAATACCGCGACCGCTGCATCAGAGGCTGTCCTTATGGGGCGTATTTCAGCAGCAATGCAGCCACCCTGCCTGCTGCGGAAAAAACGGGCAATATGACCCTCAGGCCCCACTCCGTCGTCCACTCTATCATTTTCGACCCTGAAACCAAGCGGGCGAAGGGGGTGCGCGTACTCGATGCAGAGACTGGCGAGGCGCTTGAGTTTTTTGCCAAAATCGTTTTCCTCTGTGCTTCCGCCTTGGGCTCCACCTCCATTTTGCTCAATTCTGCAGACGAGTACAACCCCGATGGGCTAGGCAACAGCAGCGGGCAGCTGGGGCACAATCTGATGGACCACCACTTCCGGGTAGGGGCCAGCGGCACGCTTGACCAATTTGGAGACCGCTACTACGAAGGCCGCAGGCCTACCGGGTTCTACATTGCGCGTTTCCGCAACCTCGATAAGCAGAGCCAGCGAAAAGATTACCTGCGCGGCTACGGCTACCAAGGGGGAGGAAGCCGCGAAAACTGGACACGCGGCGTGCGCGAGCTGAACAAAGGGCTAGGCGCAGACTTCAAAAACGAACTGATCATGCCTGGCCCCTGGCAAGTGGGCATGACCGCTTTTGGCGAATGCCTGCCCTATTATGAAAACAAGGTCACCCTCAATCATGACGTACTCGACAAGCACGGCCTGCCTACCCTCACGATAGACTGTGAGTTCAAGGAAAATGAAAAAGCCATGCGCAAGGATATGATGGAGTCTGCAGCCGAAATGCTCGAAGCTGCCGGGTTCAAGAATGTGAACACTTACGATGCAGGCTCTTATCCGGGGCTCGGCATTCACGAAATGGGCACTGCACGCATGGGCCGCAGCCCCAAAACTTCTGTGCTCAATGAATGGAACCAAGTGTGGGACTGCCAGAACGTGTTCGTGACCGACGGCGCCTGCATGACTTCCGCAGGCTGTCAGAACCCTTCCCTCACTTATATGGCCCTGACGGCCCGTGCCGCCAACCACGCTGTGGAAGAATTGAAAAAAATGAACCTCTAACAATCATGGATAGAAGAGAAGCCATCAAAAGAACTGCCCTGCTGACCGGCATGGCCTTATCGGCCTCTACCCTTGCAGGGGTGCTACAGGGGTGCCAACCGGAAAGCCGGCCCGTCGGGGAGCCTTGGGCGCCTAAGTTTTTCTCGGCAGAGCAGGGGGCTGCCCTCGCCGAAATCGGGGAAACCATACTCCCTGCTACGGACACGCCCGGGGCTAAAGATGTGAAAGTACACGAGTTTATCGATCAGCTGGCGCAGGAATGTATGCCACAGGAGGAGCAGGAATTGCTCAAGAAAGGTTTGGAAGGGCTGATCAGTGGTTTTGCGGCCCAAAACGGGAAAGCTTTTACAGAAGCTACACCGGAAGAGCGGTTGGCCTATCTCAACCAAGTGGATGCCGAGGCCAAAGCCCTTGTGGAAGAGAACCCACTATTGCCGCCGGAAGAATACCCGGCTTTCCTGACCGTGAAGCAGCTCGTCCTGCTCGGCTATTTCACCTCGGAGCAGGTAGGCACTGAGGTCACTGCCTTTTTGCCTATCCCGGGGGGCTACAAACCCTGCATGCCTTACGAACAAGGGCAGCCGGCTTGGACTTACTAACACAGGCAACTAAGAAGTATTGGGCGCACCAAATTGTCGTTTTTGGGGCCTGCCCCTGCCATTGGGCAGGTGCCGCTATGCTGCGGGGCTCGCTGTCCGCTCGGCCCTGTCGGGCTTGACACCCCTGCGCAGCGCTAGGCCAATGCCAGGCTATAAAGCCCGGAAAGCTTAAACGCCTGCGACATTTTAGTTCACGCCCAAAGTATTCCGAGGCCAGGGCCCGCCAATGTGCAAGCATCAGCACAGACTGCTTCTGTTGCGCATAGGCTGGGCCCTGGCCTTTTCCCGTTTTAGAGCTTGCCTGCTGCATAGGCCAACGCATCCTGATACTGTGCCAGGAATTCATCCATCCGCTTGCGCCGGTACTGCATGACCCAACGCGGGTGCGGCAGAGGGAGCACTTCTTCAAAAAAACCTTCTTCACGATTGAGTGGCTCAAAAAACTTCCAGTTTTTGCCTACCCCCATTACCAAAGCCACTTTATTGCTCACTCCCATGCTGAGCTGCGCGCGGATATTGCTTATGATGTGAGGTTTGACAGCCCGCTCCAGCTTTTTGTCATCGTAAAAATTGTAGTTTTTCCCATCCTTCACAAATCCGAGCGGACAAAGGGAGGTGATGTAAAAATACCGGTAGAAATCTGCGGTGCTGCCCCAGCCTGCAATAAAGCGGTAGACGAAGTCTGAGGACAGTTCCGGCTTCTTGTCCATATCGTTGGGGATACCACAAACATCCTGCATGCGGATGGGGTCCGTAAATGGCACACCAGTCACTCCAGCACCAAAGCGGCCAGGGTTGATGCCGAAGAGAGCGATACGAGGCTGCTTATCGGAATAGTATTTTTGGTAAAAAGCCTGCATGACGGCCCAAGTATCCGGGGCATCAAAAGGGTATAACAGTTGAGCATGGGCAGGGATTTCCCAATCAGGAGATAGCGAGCGGTTGAAATGCAGGACCTGTTCGGCAAAAGTCATAACGGACGCCAGTTTTAGACTATGTTTTGAGTTGGGTAGCAATCGCCACTGGGGCATTGAGGCTTTTATGGACCGGGCATTTGTCCGCGATCTCAAGCAGCTTTTCCCGCTGCTCCTCAGTCAGTGCCCCCTTCAAAGCCAGGAGGCGGCCGAAGTGGTCTATCCTTGACTTTCCGCCTTCCGCCGCTCTGCTGTCAAGGGCATAGTCTTTCTCATGGCTGAGGTGCACGACGACCTCCTCCAGCGGCCATTTTTTCCGTCGGGCGTACATCTGCAAGGTCATAGCGGTACAAGTGCCAAGAGCGGCAGCCAACAACTCATAGGGCGAAGGCCCCAAATCCTGGCCGCCCGCACTTTCGGGCTCGTCAGCCGTCAAGCTATGTTTACGGACCATTACTTCTGTAGTAAAAACATCATCCTCGTGCAGGCGCACGGCCACCTCTTTTTCCAGCTGAAGCGGGTTGGGGTTCTCCTCGCCTGGCGCAAGATAGCGGGAAGCCCAGGCCGCCATCATCTGCCCCGCGTACTGAGAGTCAGCAGCATCCGAAAGCAGGTGGTCGGCTCGGTCTAGGGAGATGAAGCTCTTCGGATGGCGGGCAGCGTGGTAGATCTTGGCCGCATTTTCAATCTCAACGATACGGTCTTGCGGAGTGTGCATGATGAGCAAGGCACAGTTGAGGCTACGGATGGCCGGCTCCAAACTGTGGCTGTGTATATCCTCCAAAAATTGGCGCCTGACGGTAAAGGCGCGGCCGCCAATATTAACTTCTATTGATTCTGCCCCCTCCGCTATCCCTTGCGGGAAAAGGTGGGCTACGTGGCTGGGGCAAAATGGAGCCCCAATGACCGCAACGGCCCGGGCTTCGGGAATGAGGTGGGCTGCCTTGAGCACCGCTGCCCCGCCCAAAGAATGGCCGATGAGCAGCGCAGGGGCATCGTACTGCGCCCGCATAAAGGCCGCTGCCTCCACCAAGTCCTCAATATTGGACGAAAAGTCCGTATCTGCGAAATCCCCTTCGCTCTCCCCCAAGCCGGTAAAATCGAAACGCAAAACCCCAAAGCCGTTTAGGGTCAGCGATCGGCTGATGTTCCGGACAGCAGACAGCCCTTTGCCGCAAGTGAAGCAGTGGGCAAAAAGCGCCCAAGCTTTCGGCTGCTGATTGACAGGAGACTCCACCCGTGCAACGAGCCGATGGCCCTGTACATTCTCAAATTGAACTTTTACAGATTTCATAATGGGCCAGTTGAATTAAAAACTGCGTATGCCAGAAAGCCAGAACCACTGTCCAATAGCAGCACCCTTGCTGCCGCGCCAAGCCAAAATCAGGGTCAGTACACTTCCTCCACCCGCTCCATAGGATAGGCGCTGCGGAAATAAAGGCCAGCCGCTGCTCCAAATACAAAGCCGCCGATATGCGCCCACCAAGCTACCCCGCCGGAGCTGCCCCCTTCCTGTATTGATGTCCAACCGCTGCTCCACTGCATGTATATCCAAATGCCAAGGAAGATAAATGCCGGTACCCGGAAGATAAAAAAGAAGAACCAAAGCTTAATGCGAGAGGCAGGGAACATCACCAGATAGGCCCCCATCACAGCAGAGATGGCACCGCTCGCCCCTACTGTGGGGACGATGCTGCCCATATTGAAGTAAATATGGCCCACATGGGCAGCCATCCCACCCAAGAGGTAGAAGATCAGGAAGCGGAAATTGCCCACTGTAGCTTCGATATTGTCAGCAAATACCCACAAAAAAAGCATATTGCCCAACAAGTGCCCGAAGCTTCCGTGCAGGAACATGCTCGTCAGCAAGGTAGGCCAGTTCTCCCCACGCTGAATCTCTGCAGGGACCGCTGCGTATTCTCCCACAAGCATGCCTGGCGAGGAAAGCTGCAGGACGAACACTGCGATATTCAGCACAATAAATCCATAACTGAACAAGGGAAAGTAGCCACCTTTCACCTGCTCGTCTCCAATTGGAAAAAGCATAGGCTGTTCTTATCAAGGGTTAACGGGCAGACAATTGCCCTTAAATGGCCTCCACGACCAGCGTGATCAAGTAATCGTCAGGTTTGATCTGTTGGCCGGAAACAGGGTATGGGGACACATCGGTCAGGCGGAAGATATAGCCGCCCATTGTTTGGCTCGATAGCTCGGGCTTGCCCTCCCTAAGGGTCAGGTCGATGGTCTCCCGGGGCTCTTCGCCTAAGGCAAGCTGCACCACAGCCTGCCCTTCCCATACGCAATTAGCATATTCCGGGCAGCGGGAGTCTTCTTTGACGGCCACCAATTGGAGCTGCCGCTCTTTGCACTGCGCCATTTCGCCGATTTGCAGCTGAATGGGCTGCCCGAGTTTACAGCTGTCGGTGGGGCTGCTGCAGGTAGCAGAGCCGAAGAAGAGGGCTAGCACGGGGAGTAAGTGGGTGATTTTCATAATTTCAGCATATTAACGGTTCGCATAGAGGTTAAAGTACAGGCACTCCTCCAAAATACGCTCGTAAAAAGCAGTGCTGGAGTAGTTCTGCACCAAGATTTCAAAGTTTTCAAAGGTCTGTACGGCGCCGGGGCGCCAACGGTTGGTGTAGTAGTCGTTGCGCTCGCATTTGGCGGCCATGAAAGTCGCTTTGGCAGCCAGCTCTGTACTATCGGTTGACAAGCGGGCGCGTTCAAAGTACAACCTAGCGCGGGAACAATCCAAATTTTCCTGATTACCGTACGGAAAAACAGGATGAGGGGTAATGTCATCCCCATCGCGAAGGTAGGCGGCACGCATACTGCCCCCGCTACGGTAGAAGTCGGTCACATCCCAAGCTTGGCCAAAATAGGACATATTGTACAAGGCGAGCCCGATTTCGTAATAAAGGACAGCGGTGTTGCCCGTGCCCGCCCTGGCTTGATACTCCTTATCAAGCAAGGCTTCGATGAGCTCCCCTTTGTTGAAAGTCCGTACGTTGGCTGGCAGGGGGCAGTGGACACAGTCCCGGATACGCTCAACGAAAGGGTTGAAGTAGCCGAAGTTGTCCCAGTCTGCGCGGCCCATTTGCTTGAGGGTCTCTAGAGCGGCCTCAAATTTGTACTCCCGCATGAAGTAGCTGGCACGGAGGTTGAGCAGTTCCTGCAAAATCGTACTGTCTCCATCGGCGACCATCTCCTGTTCCAAGCGGGAGAGCTCCTGCTTTCGGACCACCTGCAGCAGGTCTTCCAGCAGTTCTGGGCGGATATTCGGGCGCAGGTAACGCGGCGGGTACTGCATCAGGAAGGCTTTGCCCGGGTGCCCCCCTTTTTGGTACAATTGTGTGAGCTTATCCCTGGAGAAGTCCTTAAAGTCAGTAAATGCGCGGAACACATCATTGGCGGCTTGTAGATGGGCGATATCGTTCTCTACTTCGAAGGTAGCCTGCTCGAGGGTATTGAAGTACAGCGCCAGCTCAAAAGCTTCAAGCTGCTGTTCCAATATTTTGGGCAAGTCTTCTTTTGCGGCAGCATCAAAAGCTTTGCGCGCATCGTAAGCATTGCCGGCCAGCATAGCCAGATAACCGGCAGAAAGGTGCCACAGCCCCAGCCTGGGCAGCACTTTTTCCTGAATGACCTGATTGACAAACCGCTGTAGGGCAATGACCTGCTGCCCGGCATCTGCTGCGGGCACACCGTAGTAAAATTGATTTTGCTGGCGGTGGCTATTGAAGGAGGCCCCGAGCAAGCTTTTCTCGAGTTTGCGCATTTCCTGTATCAGGAAGAGCGGCAAGTAGGGGCTATCCGGGTCGCGCTCGTAAATGTTGCGCATTTCCACGAGCAGCTTGCTGTTGGGGAAACTGCCCCTTATGGCAAATAAGGTAGCCTCCTCTTCTGGAGATTTACAGCGGGCCAGGCAGGCTTCCCACTCCTCATCGGTCTGCACATTGAAGCTGTAGTAAGCTTGTTCTCTTTTGCTGGGGCATTCTGCAAACAAGCGGGCGAACAGGTAGGCCGCCTCCACGCGCTGCCCAAGGGCCTGCATAGCACCGGCTTTGTGCCCCAATATCCAGTCCTCTATGACACTGGGATCGTTGTCGATTTTAGGCAGCAAGCTTTCGCAAAGCTCTAGCACGCGCTCATACTGTTTGCTGTAATGCGCCAGGCGGATAACCTGATAGGCGTACCGAAGGCGGATGTAATGCGACTCGGCTGTGAGCAGCTCCTGCTCGCCCCGCTCAATTAGGCCATTCATCTCTTGGTACTTGCGCTGAGGCTGCGCCCAAGGGTCGCCTTCAACTACGTAAGGCTCGCAGGTTTTGGCAAAGAGCAGGTACTTGGCCGTCTCTTCACACCTGTGCCGTTTCAGGTAATTGGCAAAGCTGTTGTTGGCGAAACCGTAAGGTAAAGGGGCAGACTTGCTCTTCACTGCCCGGGCCAGCTGTTCAAAATCAGCTAAGGTAGCCCGGTAGATCAGCGTGGCGATATCCTGTACATCGGGGATCTCACAATAACGCTCATGCCATTCGTCCACATTTCCTTTTACCTGTGGGCTGCCCTGGTTCTTGTAGTACTCCTCTACAGATTCGAGGTTGACGAAGAGGCGGGCGCCTGGGATACGGGGGCTGATCAGGTTGGTGTTGATAAAAGTGTAGCCCTGGAAGGGCGGCCATTGCAGGCTGCAGGACTGGGCGAAGCCCCATGCCCAAGTGAAGCCCAAAAACAGGCAGCAGGAAAAGCGCAGCAGATAACTCATAAGCCCAATTGGTTAGCGCTTAAAGATAAGGGGCCTAAGCCAGAATGCCGCAGGCTTTTAGGCCTTATCGTAGTAGGGTAAAATTCGGACTAGCGCTGCGAAGGGGTATTAGAGCCCGTTAGGGCCGAGCGAAGAGCGAGCCCCGCAGCATAGCGACCCCTGCCGCGAGGCAGGGGAAGGCCCCATCCCACGAAGCAGGCTGGAAAGGCCAAAAAACCATCTGGCTTGCACATCAGGGAAGGCGCTATCCGGATTTTGCTGTGCCCGCCTGCCAAATGATGTCTGGCAGCTCACCAAACTTGCACTTTCATTGTTACAACAACTATCCTCCCTTTGCAAATTTTGTATTTTGAGCTTTGCCCCTGACCTGTATCCTGTGATGAAAGCACACAACCAACTTAAACATGAAGCCAACACTACACACGTTGCTACTGCTGGTCCTTGCAACACCTTTGTTTTCACAGATCCCGTGCAACGGGTCGTTTATCCCTTCTGGGACAGCCGTTGCCATTGGAGACTGCATTCAGCTCACCGGCAATGCCACTACGCAGAACGGTTGTGCATTCCTGGACAGCCCCATCGATTTTAGCGAGCCTTTTACCCACACTATGACGGCCAGCTTCGGGAATATTGACGCCAACGGGGCAGACGGCATCTGCCTGGTTTACCAAACTGGCGGGGTAGGCAACTGTGGGATCAGCGGGCAGGGGATTGGCGCGCAAGGCATCCCCAACTCCTTTATCGTAGAATTTGACACCTGGGACAACGGGGTGGGCGTTTCGGACATACCCGCAGACCACTGCGCTGTCTCTATCAATGGCAACCTAAGCAACCCCATCAATGGGCCCGTGGCTTTGCCCAATATTGAAGATGGGAATGACCACGCTATCACTTTTACCTGGAACCCCGCCACAAACGGCTATACGGTCGCATTTGACGGCAACATCATACTGACTGGGACATTTGACATCATCAACGGGGCTTTTGGCGGCAACGCTACTGCGTTCTGGGGGTACACCTCTGCCACAGGGGCTGCGACTAACGTCCACCGCGTTTGCCCCGATCTGCCGGACCCGCTTATCGTAGACGCCGGCATAAACGTTACCGTCCCTTGCAATTCGGCTACCCTGACCCTGAATGGGAGCGGCCCACAGGGCAACTACACCTACTCTTGGTCTTCTCCCGACGGCGGGGTCATACTATCCGGGGGCAATACGCTGATGCCAACCGTCATGGGCCCGGGCACATACATCCTGACCCTCACCGACCCCAATGGCGGGTGCCAAGAGAGCGATCAGGTCGTCATCACCGAAAACCCTATCGTAGCGGTTGCTTCCGGGCCTAACTATGCCCCCTGCGTGGGCGGCAGCGTGACGCTGAGCGGTGCAGGGTCTTCTGTTGGCCCCAACATCACCTACCTGTGGACGACCAACGACGGCTTTATCTCTGGCAACCCTACAACCCTCAACCTGAACGTAGGCTTCCCCGGCACTTACACCCTTACGGTGACCTACAACAGCGGCGGGGTCATTTGTACTGAGCAGACAAGCGTCACCCTGCTCCCACCCATAGACTTCCCCAATGCGAATGCCATTGGCGGGGCGATTACTTGCAACAATGGCCTAATTGCGCTCAATGGCAGCGGCTCCACTACCGGGCCCAACATCAGCTATCAATGGACTACCCCCAACGGCCAAATCCTGAACGGGGGTAATACCCTCACCCCGGTGGTCAATGCGCCGGGGCAATATACCCTTACGGTCGTCAATATGGCCAACAACTGCTCGGACAACATCACGGTGACCGTAGAAGACCTCACTGCCCCTCCGGCAGCACAGGCTGTAGTAGAAGGCATGCTCGATTGTGAAAACGGCACAGTAACCCTCAACGGCACGGGCTCAGCAACCGGCAATATGACCTATGCCTGGCAGACCAACACCGGGAATATTGTCAGCAGCAACGGCCTGATCGCCACTGCCGATGCCCCCGGCGCTTACACCTTATTCATTACCGATAATACGACCGGCTGTTTCAACACCGCCACGGTCAATGTCGCAGCAGGGCCGAGCGGGCCTGCAATAAGCATCGCCCCCCCTCCGCTCCTTACTTGTGCAGACACCACTGCCGCGCTATTTGCTGCCGCAACAGCAGCTACGCCCAACCTCACCTACGAGTGGAGCACGCCCAACGGGCAGATCCTCTCTGGAACAGATACCGACAGCCTGCTCGTCAATGCCCCCGGCTGGTACCTGCTCACCGTAACCAATGAAGATAATGGCTGTGCGCAGACCGACTCGGTGGAAGTCAGTGAGCTGCTTGGCTTTCCGCTCGCTGAAGCCGGCCCCGATCAGCAGCTTGCCTGTGGGGAAAACAGCCTATTTTTGGACGGGTCCGCCTCTGTGCCGGGCAGCAACGGCAGCATCAGCTGGAGCACGCCAAATGGCAGCTTGCTCAATGGGGCTCAAACCCTAAGCCCGGAGGCAGGAAGCCCGGGCACCTACTTGCTCGCCATAACCAATACCCTCACCGGCTGTACCTCAACCGATACGGTCATCGTTGGCAGCGATGGCAATGCGCCAACAGCTGTGATTGCGCCTTCAGATACCTTGAACTGCAGTCTTACAACAGCCATCCTGGATGCCGCTGGGTCAGATTTTGGCCCGGGCTACACCTTGCTGTGGAGCACCAACGATGGCCTGCTGCAAGGGCCTGTAGATCAGCTGCAGGCCACTGCCGCCGCCCCTGGCGTTTATCAGCTGACGGTGACTGACACCCTCAACGATTGTGCAACGACGCTGACCAGGGCTATTGCTCAAGATACTGTGCAGCCCGGGCTGTCCTTATCCATGCCTGACACCCTGACCTGCGACCGCAACAGCCTAGTGCTGAGCAGTACGGCAGCTCTGTCGGGCCTCGCTTTTCAATGGTCTACCACAAACGGCGTACTGCCCTCTGTTACTGACGGAAACAGCCTCAACATCGAAGCCCCAGGCACCTACACCCTCGTTGCCCTCAACCCGGAAAATACTTGTGCAGACACCCTCTCCGTCACTGTAGCCCAAGACACCCTCTCCCCTTCCATCAGCATCTTGCCTCCGGCAACACTGACCTGTGCCACGCCTACCCAAGCCTTGAATGGGGCCGGCTCAGACAATGGGGCCGGTTTTTCGGTTCTTTGGCAAACTACAGACGGGCAGCTGCTATCTGGCAGCACTACCCTTGCCCCCATCATTGGCGCAGCGGGCGATTATACACTCCGTATCACCAACAACAATAACGGCTGTAGCAGTAGCGCTAACGTTGTGGTAGCCATTGATACCCTGCAGCCCATAGCTGAGGCAGGCCCTTTGCAGACCCTCAACTGCTATTTCCCCGAACGGGAAATCGGCAGTGCTGCTTCTACCGACAATGCCAGGACCCTTGCCTCTTGGAGCAGCAGCCCCGATGGCCACATCACCGGCCCTTCAGAAGGTATAATGACTACTGCGGATGAAGCCGGCTGGTATTATCTACACATCGTGGACACCCTAAATGGGTGCACCGCTGTAGACAGTGTGCAGCTGATAGAGAACTACGCAACGCCTAACACACTGCTGCAGCCTGCGGACACCCTCAACTGCGTAGATACGCTGATCACCCTAGACGGCAGCTTGTCCGATAGCGGCCCGGGCCTGGCCTTCACTTGGCAGAACCTGAGCAGCGGTGCCTCCACCACTACTGCCAGCCTGTTTTTCGATATAGAAGAAGCCGGCGCATATACGCTTTCTATTCAGGATACTGTCAGTGGGTGTACGAGCGCCGATACCGTTTTGGTCAGCCAAGACGTCAACTTGCCTGTAGTCAGTATAAGCCCTGCACCAATCATCAATTGCTCTATCCCTAGCGTCACCCTGCAGGGCAGCACACAGTCGCCCAACCCAGCGCTTGGGCTGCAGTGGGCAACGCCAGATGGCAACATACAACAAGGCGCACAGACCCTGGCCCCAACGGTAACTGCCGGTGGGGTTTACACCCTTGAAGTAACTGACCTCAGCAACAACTGCCGGGTCTCTGCCAGCGTCACGGTTGCTGTTGACACCCTGCGGCCTATAGCAGAGGCTGGGCCGGAGCTGACCCTGAACTGCTACACTACGGTAGCAACTTTGAGTGGCAGTGCCTCCTTTGCGGGAAATACGCCTGCGGCATCTTGGAGCACTGTGCAGGGTGAGATCAGCGGCTTTTCAGATAGCCTTTTTGCTACAGCAACCCAACCGGGGCTGTACACCCTAACTGTCCTCAACCCAGACAATGGATGTATAGGAACGGACTCCGTTTGGGTTGGCCAAAACTTGGATACCCCTCAAGCTGCTCTTGCGCCGCCCCAGCTGCTCACCTGCAATAATAGCCAGCAGGTGCTTAATGGCAATGGCACCACCGCTGCCGGCCCTGCGCTTTTCCTTTGGGCAACCCCGGGGCAGGACACCCTGCCAACCGTTGCCCCTTCTTTGAGCATCAGCATGCCTGGCACCTATACCCTGATTGTGCAAGACAGCGTCAGTGGGTGCGTTGATTTTGAATCTGTTACCGTTCAGCAGGATACCCTCAGCCCGGAAGTGGCTATTGCAACTCCAGATACCCTGACCTGCGATCTGCCTTCGCTTACGCTAAACAGCAGCACCAACACCCCTCTTCCCCAATTGCTTATTGAGTGGTCAACGCAAGGCGGAGCCTTGCCAACACCAGCCAATACGCTTAGCCTACCTGTTTCAGCGGCTGGGGCTTACCAGTTGACGCTGACTAATGTTGACAACGGATGCTCACGCGCTACATCGGTAACCGTTGCTATTGATACCCTTTCGCCCATCATTAACTTAGCGCCCGCGCCGGTACTCAATTGCCGAGACAGCATCTCGCTTCTTGAGGCGCAGGCACTTCAGGCCGGAAGTGCCCCGGTTTACAACTGGAGCACAGCCGATGGACAGTTATCTGGGGCAGCCGATGGGCTGCAGGCACAAGCAACAGCCCCGGGCACCTATAGCTTTTTGGCTACAAACCCTCTCAATGGTTGTAGCAGTACGGGCAGCCTATTGGTCCTGCAAGATACCCTACAGCCAGTAGCGGATATTGCACCGGCAGCTGCTATTACCTGCGATGCTCCGGAAATCACCCTACAGGGGCTGGGCGGATCAGCAGCTTTGCAGACCCTTTGGTTCGAGCCCAATGGCAGCCTGATTGGAAATCAGCCTGAACTCACGGTAAATACCGCTGGCACTTACCTTTTCCGGCTAGCCGACCCTGCCAACTTTTGTGAAGACACTGCGGTAGTTACAGTCGCTATAGACACTTTGTCCCCTGTGCTCAGCATCAACCCGGCCGACACCCTAAACTGTGCCGTTGCCGAAATCCTGCTCGAAGGCTCAGTGATGAATACCAGTATGATCTTGGTGGAATGGACCGGGCCAGAAGGAGGCCTGGCTAACGGGGCAGCCACCTTATCGCCCACGGCAGCTCTGCCCGGGAGCTATCAAATGGCGGTCACCAATACGCAAAATGGCTGTATGGCAACAGCGAGCATCGAAGTTGCACAAGATACTACGCGCCCAACTGCAGCAATCGGGGCGGTAGAGGCCCTGACTTGCAGCAACACCACCATACAATTGAACGGGGCTGCCTCCTCTTCAGGGCCTGCTATCGTTTATGCCTGGTCTGGGCAAAATGGCGTAGGAAGCCCGACACCCGCCACAGCAGTTAGCCCATCGGTAAGTGCCCCTGGCACCTACCAGCTGATTGTCAGCAATCAGGCCAACTTCTGTGCCGACACCGCTGTAGTCTCTGTGGCGCAAGACACCGTAGCTCCAGTCGCCTCCGTTGCACTGCCGGACACCCTGACCTGCAGCCAGCTTAATGTAGCGTTGGACGGCAGCTCGTCTGTTTACCCTACCACCTCGGCTCAGCTATTGTGGACAACAGACAACGGGGGCTTGAGCGGGCCGGCAGATGCCGCAGCCACTACTGCGCAGGCGCCTGGCACCTATCAGCTATTGATTACCAACCTGAATAATGACTGTAGCGACAGCATGGCTGTTGTGGTGGCACAGGACACCCTAAGCCCTTTGCTTGAGATTGCTGCGCCCGACACCCTGAACTGCCAGGTGTTATCCGTCGCCTTGGAAGGCAGCAGCAGTACGCAAGCGCCCCTGAGCTACCTTTGGAGCACAGACAACGGGGCCATCATCGGAGATGCAGGCAATGCTGTGGCAACAGCATCCTCGGGCGGCACTTATACGCTATTGGCCACCAACCTCCAAAATGACTGTGCCTCTACGGCCCAGGTTGAAGTCGCGCAGGACACCATTGCGCCTGTGATTGTAGCTGCCCCACCTGCTATACTGACCTGCCGGGACACTATGATCGTGCTTAATGCGCAAGGCTCGAGCCAAGGCAGCCAGATCCAACTGTCTTGGACAGGCCCAACGGGCGGCTTAACCGGAGGAGAGATGACCCTACAGCCAACAGTGGGCAGTCCTGGCGCCTATACACTAGACCTGGCCAATACAGCCAATTTTTGCACCGCTACACAAACCTTTACCGTGGCACAGGATATTGCCCCGCCCTTAGCTGATGCCGGGGCAGATTTTGTCATCCCCTGTTTCCCCGAACTGCGCCAGCTCGATGGCACCGGCACGGCAGCCGGAATGGCCTATAGCTGGTCAACGGATAACGGAGTGCTGGCCGGTGGCACTGCTACACTGACGCCCGCAATAGATGGGCCGGGGAGCTACCAGCTCCATGTTTTCAACCCAGTGAATGGCTGTTCCTCTACAGATGTGGTGGTAGTTAGCCAGAACCTGCCAGTAGCTAGCGCTTCCATTATCCAACCTCTTTGCTTTGGAGACCCAGCCCTGTTGCGTTTCGACAGCGTGGCACTGGGCGAGCCGCCTTATGTCTATGCGTTTGATGGGGGCAGCATCTTCGGGAGCAGCCCTGTCCTTACAGCCACCACCCCAGGCATTTACACCTTGGTGGTGCAAGACATCAATGGTTGTGAAGACGAAATTGTGCTGGAGGCCATACAGCCAGACTCCATGATGGTAGCCATCAATCAGCCCAGCGAGCCGCTGCTTTTAGGCGAAAGCCAACAGCTCTTTGCCCAGACTAACCAGCCGGATACCACAACAATCACGTGGTCATGGGCTGCCAGCCCAGGGCTAAGCTGCTACGACTGCCCAACCCCTATTGCTACGCCACTACTGACTACAGACTATGTCCTCACAGCCACCACGGCAAATGGGTGCAGCGGCCAGGCAAGGGTACGTATTTTTGTGGATAAGCGCAGCCCGATTTTTGTGCCAAACATATTCAGCCCCGACGGCAACGGCTCCAACGACCGGTTCACGCTGTTTGCACGCCCCGGTATTGTGAGCAGCATCCGGTCCTTCCGGGTTTTCAGCCGGTGGGGCGAGCAGGTCTTCCAGGCCTTCGATATACCGCCCAATGACCCGGCTTATGGCTGGGCAGGCCATTTCCGGGGGGAGCCGATGAATACCGGGGTATTTGCTTATGCATTTGAGGTAGAGCTGGTGAGCGGAGAGATATTGCTGCTCGAAGGGGATGTCACGCTAATGCGATAAAGCAGCAGCCTTTTTAAAAGGAATAGCCTATTTTTAAACTTCAGGGTGTAGACGATTGCGGCCTACACCCTGCCCTTATCTTTGGCAAAAACAGTACGGTAAAACGGGCCCTGCTTTTGGAGCTCTGACTGCTTGCCAGCAATACTATCCAACAAAATTATGAGCCTATGAAAACGGTTTTGACTTTTGCCCTGTGTTTTTGGGCCTTCCTATCTTTTGGCCAACAAGACTACAACAATAGTCCTTGGCTCATCACTGCACGCAACCCCGACCCCGACAACTACTACGGCATTACGTGCGCCAACGGCATGATAGGGCTCGTCTCTTCACCGGAGCCTATGCAAGTGAGCGATGTGGTACTGAACGGGGTGTATGACTACTATCAGCGGGGGCGGGTGTCCAACATCCTCAAAACCTTTAACCACCTCAATATGGAGCTCCGCGCGGATGGGGAAATGGCCAACCGAAACAACATCAGCAACTTTGAGCAGACACTAGACATGAGGCAGGCTGAGCTGCGCACCACTTTCCAGCTCGGGGGCAAAATTGCAGTACAACATACAATGATGGCCCTCCGCCATCTTCCTTATACCGCGATGGTACAGGTAGAAGTACGGGCTCTGCAGGATACCCGGCTGACGGCTTCCAGCGTGATACAAGCCCCTGACCACCTAAGGGACGTGCGCAACTTCTACAGTGAAATAGACCGCCCGCACGTCAGCATCCCCCTTCTCTCCTCCTTGGCAGAAAGCCCTTCTGGGCGGCTGAAAGTCGCCGTCTCCAACAGCTTCATTTTTGAGGAGCCCCACGGCAGCGAGCCGCGGATCATACACGAAGACTGGGACTACAACCGCCACCTTGCGAAATTCAGCGTTGACCTCAAGGCCGGCACTACCTACCGGTTTGCTGTAGCCGCCTCGGCCGTATCCTCTGCTCACTACGAAGACCCCTTCAATGAAGCAGAGCGCCTGACCATCTTTGCCAAACTTGAAGGTACAGAGCGGCTGCTCAAGCGCCACCGGTCAGCTTGGGAGGCCCTTTGGGAGAGCGATATCGTGGTAGAAGGCGCTGTGGAAGATCAGCGGGACATCCATAGCATGATCTATCATTTGTACGCTTTCGCACGCAAAGGCACCGCCTATAGCCTCTCGCCAATGGGCCTATCTGGGCTGGGGTACAATGGGCATGCCTTTTGGGATACAGAAATTTGGATGTACCCTCCCCTGCTCCTGCTGCAGCCAGATATTGCACGGTCACTGCTAGAATACCGCTTTGAGCGCCTGGAGGCAGCCCGCCAAAATGCCTTTGCCCACGGCTACGAAGGGGCGATGTACCCTTGGGAATCGGCTGGAGATGGCTCGGAGGACACCCCTGTTTGGGCATTGACCGGCCCATTTCAGCATCATATATCAGCAGATATTGGCTGGGCTTGCTGGAAGTACTATCAGGTGACAGGGGACAAAGAGTGGCTGGCCTCGCGCGGCTATCCTATTTTGAAGGAAGTGGCCGCCTTCTGGTGCAGCCGGGTAGAGCGCAACGGGCCGGGCCGGTATGACATCAACAACGTCATCGGGGCCAACGAATATGCTGAGAACATCGACAACAACGCCTACACCAATGGCATGGCTGCAACTGTACTCAGGCAGGCTGCACAGGCGGCCCGGGCGCTTGGCTTACAGCCCGACCCCGATTGGGAGTATGTAGCAGAGCACATTCCCATCCTGGCTTTTGAAGACGGCACCACCCGCGAAAACGCTACCTACCAAGGGGAAATGATCAAGCAGGCCGATGTCAACCTGCTGGCGCACCCTATGCGGGTCATTACGGACGAAGCACAAATCCGTAAGGACCTTGCTTACTACGAGCCCCGGATGGACCCGCGAGGCCCTGCTATGGGCGTTTCTACCCTGGCGACCCTATATGCCCGGCTTGGGGAGGCTGACCGGGCTTACCCGCTTTTCAAAAAAAGCTATAAGCCTAATGAAGTCCCCCCATTTGGTGTGCTGGCAGAAACAGCAGGGGGTACTAACCCTTACTTTGCCACCGGGGCGGGGGGCACCCTCCAAACCTTATTGTTTGGCTTTGGCCAGCTCGACATCACCGATGAAGGTGTGGTGCAGTCTGGAAAGGGCATCCTTCCAAAGGGCTGGAAAGGGCTGACCCTGAAAGGGGTTGGCAGCCCAAGGCGAACTTTCCGGATAGAGTAACCGCCTGTATCATTTGGCCTGCCCATTGCTCAAGCTTCATCTGCTCTACAGGGCAGGCCAAATGTTTGCCCAAAGTGCTTGTGGGGCGCCTTTGGCGCCTTCTTTTCCCCATTTCATATATAGCAAGATTGATCAGGGCAACACTGAGCGCCCTGGGCGTAAACTAGAATGCCGCAGGCGTTTAAGCTTTTCGGGCTTTCGGCTGGCATTGGCCTAGCGCTGCGCAGGGGCGGCAGGCCCGATAGGGCCGAGCGGATAGCGAGCCCCGAAGCATAGCGGCACCTGCCCGCAGGCAGGGGCAGGCCCCATCATAGAAAAACGGCAATCTGATTTTCGCCTAGCGCCCTTCGCTCCACAAGCGCCCCCCGAATAAAACCTAAAAGTTGCCGATGAGAAGGTTGACCCGCCGGTCCCGGCCTTCTGCCGCATCAGGCGAATTGGTCAGGTAGGCGGAAAAGTCTATCCGCTGCCTGCTGACGCCCCAAGACAGAAGGTATTCGTACACTTGTATGGCCCGTTCTTGAGCAATTTCTAGCCCTTCTTCCAGTTCTGCCGCCCCTTGTATCAGCAGCAGCCGCCCAGGCTCGGCCATCACTTGGCTAGCGACCCTGCGGAGCGCAACTTTTTGGGCATCAGAAAGGATAAAAGCCCCTGGGCCAAAAAACAGGCTGGGAATTTCAGCCCCTTCAGCCGGGAGCAGCGAGGGGCAGCCGTAGGTGTCGCTACCACCTGCAAAACGAGGGCACTGATCGCGCTCATCGGTAATGCCGTCCCGGTCGGTATCTTCAGGCGGGCAGCCATTGCGCTGCACAGGCCCGGGCCGGTCAGGGCATAAATCTTCATCATCGGGAATGCCATCTGCATCCGTATCCGAGCCAGGGCAGCCCCCGCTTTGTGGCTTGCCTGGCAGATAAGGACATTGATCTACAAAATCGGGCACGCCATCCTGATCTGTATCCGGGCAGCCATTGAGCAGCCCCGCTATTTTGGGGCAAGCATCCTCGTGGTCCGGGATATCGTCCCCATCCGTATCCGGGCAGCCCTGAAAACGGGCAAGGCCAGCTTCTTTGGGGCAGCGGTCGGCTTCGTCCGCCACGCCATCCCCATCTGCATCTTTTTTCCCCCACCGATAACGGGCGGATATCTGAGCCGTCACATACCAATCGCCCTGTGCAGCATTAGCGGCTTGGCTGATCCCATCGAGGTAGTCTGTCCGTGGGTTACGTATCCCTCCTTTCAGGATAACAGACCACTTCGGGTGCACTTTTACTGCAGCGCCTACTTCTATAGGGAAAACCAAGGCTGGAGAATGGATGTGCGCATTCAGATCTTCTTTCTCTCCAGGTATTTCACCATCGGGGTTGGCATTACGGAAGCGAGGCCGGGGGTCGTACCACAATCCGCCTATGCCTGCTGCGATGAAAGGGGAAAACGCAGCGGGCTCGCCCAAAGGGGTGATCGGGTGCCACTCCAACATTAGCGAAGGCTCTACCATTGGGGTACGAAAAGAAAAACCGCGCCCTGCACGGCTGCCGTTGAGGTCAGTTCCTGTGAACTCTCCAGCCAGTACTTGTAGCCTTGCCTGCAGCCCTGTGCTAATCCAATAGCCCGCGCTGGCCCCATAAATAAACCCACCCTCTTGCCAGTCGCCATATTTGGAGTCTGACAAATCGCCCTGATAAACGGCAAGGCCAGCAGTAGGGGCAAAACTCCACTGCTTTTGAGCAAAAACAGGGCTTATGCACAACAGGGCACTTATCAACAATACCGACCGCTTCATCCTGGATAGTTTTATTTGGGCGTCAACAGTGGCTGGAGCTGCTAGAAGCCTGCACCGGGCTCATTTCCAAAAGCAGTTGGAAACCTATGGCAGTCCTGCCCCTCTAAAGGATACGGTTCTTAGGGGAAAGGGTTGCATGCCAGCCCTCTTTGAGAGCAGGATACTGCTAACGGGCTATTAACAACTAAAAAGCCGGCCACAAAGGGCCGGCTCTCAAAAGTGTCTAAGTTTCCAGGTTTAAACAGTCATTCTTTACTTGCCGAAGGATAAAGGGCAACGCTGGGGCAGCCCGGCAAGCACGTTGGCAGCTTCGAAGTAAACTCTCCGGCCGTAAGGCCGGAGAGCCCTAAAACAAGAAGCGTGTAAAACGTTGTATCATTTGACCGCCACGATTGGCGGTGGTGTTGTTCAAAGCAGGGAGTTGATTTGAAGGGCAACTCCCCTGTAATATGAGAAACGTTAACTTAGGTTCTAATTCAAGCCGGAGCAAACCTGCGGCGCTGCAGCATTACCGGCTAGCCGGCATAATCTTGCGCATTGCGACCCCATCCGTTGCAACCACTTTCAACAGGCAAGCTTGCTTTGGAAGATTACCTGTAAACAACCGGGCACTCTGGCCAGAGCATGGCACAGAAGACAACACCTGCCCGGATAGGTTCAAGATCTGCAGCTGCTGCAGCTGTCCTGCCCCAGGCTCGAGGTACACATTTAGCCATTCGCCCGTTATCGGGTTGGGGTAGCATCGGACAGCCTCTGCTTCCAACGCTCGGGCGGCAGTGTTTACTGTTGCATCTTCAAGATAAAAAGTAGTGCCAGAGGAAGCAGCCGGGCCGTTTTCTGCAAACGCTCCATCCAGTACGATCACTCCAGATGGGTTGATGGTCTGCAAGCCAAAAATCACCTCTTCTACAACTATAGTGAACTGCCCAATTTCTCCCTGCCCTACTACCTCAGAGCCAGGCTCTTCTAAGTAGACGACGACCTCCGCGAGGCCCAATTCATCATTTGTATACACAAACGACCTGGCCTCTGTGCCACTGAGGCCGACCAGCCATTCATTATCCGCTTCCTCTAAGGAAAAATCGAGCAAGCTTTTCCCGTCTTCCCCATCAGCGATGAAGGTTGGGTCATAGCTGAGCATGAAACCGACCCCACTTACTTTGAGGTTTTCTCCTACGAAGGTATTGAGGGCTAACAGCAAAGACTCTGAGCGCCCCGCATCTGTGAGCGAGTCCCCCACATGCTGTAGAGAAAGTATGCTAGGCAGATCTATAGGGCCTGAAACAAAAGCATCTTCTGTTATAGGCTGTGAAGGGACGACCTTCTGATAATTCAATGTAATGACAGCAAGGTCGGCATCGTTTACCACGCCATCGCCATTGCAATCTGCGTAGGCAAAACTCTGCCCGTTGCCCGGAAAAACGCCGGACCAGTTATCAAGGACCAGGTCTTGAGCAGCCCATGCACCTGTGATGGTAGCGCGGCTATCGCCAGACTCCCCACGGGCGAAGGACCAATATAAAACGTCTTTGTAATCTACCACGCCATTGCCAGAAACATCGCCTGGCCAAACGGTCTGTGCCTTCAGCGTTCCGAACGCGATCAAGCTCAAAGCAAGGAAAAGTATTTTGGGAGTATGAGGCATGAGCAAATTTTGAATAGACGTTATGCGCCCAACTTCCGCCGGACAATTACAAATATAGAATAGTGTGTAAGGGCGCACAACTACATTTTTTATTATTTTTCATCCCATAAAAGGTACTATCAGCTGTATTAGCTTTTACAGCAATTCTCACAAACCCCTGTTAGTCAGATGAAAAATCAAAACGAATTAAAATAATAAATATTTGATTGAGTTATTTTTTCATCGCTGCCAAGTTTTCCCTCTTGTCTGCCCAACAAAATATCACGATAAAAAACGCTGCTCATGCCCAGAGACCTCACCAATAGCAAGCTAGCCCTTGCCTTGCGTTCGTTTTCCCCGGCCGACTGGCGGAAGTTTGAGGCGTTTATCGTCTCGCCCTACTTCAACACCAATGCGGATGTAATTGCATTCTTCCAGGCCTTAGCCTGCTTTCAGCCCATGTTTGAAGCTACCAAAGAAGAAGTCTTCAACCGCGCCTTCCCCGGTACCAAGTTCGATGCCCGGCGAACAGGGCACCTTATGAACTATGTGCTGAAGCTAGCCGAGCAGTTCCTTGCCGTCAACCGGCTACAGCAAGACCCTTTCCTGGAGCGCCGGCTGCAGCTGCTAGAGTACTCTGAGCGCAAACTAAGCAAGCCTTACCACTTCCTTCTGAAAAAGGCGCGGAAAGCCCTATCCGATGCTCCGCTCTCCGTGCAGCAGCTGCATGAAGCCTATCAGCTGGCAGAAATAGAGATGATCCACTTCTCTAATCAGAAAGTCCGGCGTTTTGACCCCAGTATGCAAGCAGTTTATGATGAGCTGAATACCTACTACTACGCTCAGCTGCTCAAATACGCCTGTGGGCTTCTCAGCTGGCAGCTCGTGGTCAGCGGGGACTTTCAGCTCTCCGCGACTACCCGGCAGGTCATTGAAAGCATTACAGGAGAAGCAGGCCAACCGCCTCTTATCCGGATATACCTTTCCATTTACCATACCATGAGCTCTTCCGAAGAGGAAAACGGCCGGCACTTTAAAGACCTGCTCGGCTTCCTTGCCCATCATCAGGATGAGGTTGCAGCAGAGGAGATGCAGGAAATATATCTGTATGCGATCAACTTCTGTGCCCGCAAGGTACGAATGGGAGAGAAAGGGTATGCAGAGCTTGTGCTGCAGCTCTACGAAGAGGGCATCAACAGGAAATATCTCCTGACCAACGGCTACCTTTCTCACTGGACTTATACGAATGTAGTAAAACTGGGCTTGATGCAAGAACGCTTCAACTGGACGCAAGCTTTTATACACAAGTACAAAGAGCATTTGCCGCCCCGTTTTCACGACGATGCTTTTTTCTTCAACCTGGCAGAGCTGGAATTCTCGCGCAGGCAATACGACAAGGTGCTGCACGCCCTGCAGCAGGTCTCCTTCTCGGACCCCTACTACAACCTGGGCTCGCGCATGATCCTGATCAAGACTTTCTACGAATTGGAAGAAACGGAGAGTATGCTCTCGGCACTGGCCTCTTTCACCATTTTCCTAAAACGCGACAAAGGGCTATCCAATGCTTACCAACAGACGTGCCTGAACTTCTGCAAACTGCTGAGCCAAATCCTCCGTACAGGCGCCAACCGGAAAGCCTCAGAGCTGCTGCAGCAGGTACAGACTGTGCAGCCCCTCGCGGAGCGCAACTGGCTGTTGAAGACCCTGCAGGAACAGCTGAGCTTATGAGCACATGGCGTGCTTAACCTACATGGGTATAGGCGTACTGTACTTTCTCGAGGCGCAGGCGCAGCTGCATCAAAGCTTGGCGCACTTCTTCAAGGTTGGAGCGGACCACCTCGCCATACGCTGCGGCCACGAATAAGTTGCGGTCTACGTAGTCGAGCTCCTCCGGAGCCTGAGCGCGTATTTTTTCCTCCTGCTGCGACAAGTAGCTGAACAAGCGCTGGCAACGCTCATCCCAATGCTCCTGCACCACCGGATGTGGCTTTTTGCTTATGACCTCTGTGCGCTCAGCTTTGCGGGTGCGCAAAGGGTAGGCGTGGCGCTCGGAATTGAAGAAAACTTCAATAGTAAACTGCGCACTGCCCTTTTGAGCCTGTAGGCGGTTGACCAAGTTGAAATCTTTATCATAAAAATTGGTCACTTGGGGCTCCTCCAACTGCAGCTTCTGAAATTGTTTGATCGGGACATAAACGCCATCAAACTTATCATCGTCCTTCACCAGTTCGTAGTACTCGTCCCGCACCGGCTGCAGTTGCTCCTCGGTCACCTTATGGCGTACGCGGATCTCAGCATCCACATCTTCTTCGAAGTCCTGTACCTCCCGTTTGAGCATTTGCAGGTTGACCGCCATAGTGTAGCCATGCCGCCGTATAGCCTCCGTGACGATTTCCTGGATTTTATCCCTTTGCTGAGGCTCCCCCCACAAGCAGTGCACCATGAGGAAGCAGTCCATAAGATCTACTTTGGAGCGGCCGTTCAGGAAAGCAGAGGCCCGCATCAGACGGACAATTTTTTTCCAACGCCGGTCGTGCACATCGATCAGCCGGTCGCTCCCTGCTGACCGGGCATTGTGCTCTTCGAGTTTGATTTTAACGACTTGAACGGTATTCAGCACCTCTGCAGGCACCGCTATGGCATCTATGGCAGCAGCCCATTCGGAGAGCTCTGCTCCTGTGAGCTTCAGCTCGCCCGCTATGTCGTCCCCGTACACATCCCGGGTATCCGTGATCATAGAGAGGAAGTTCTTGAACTGCCGGATATTGCCCAGCTCCAGGCGCAACAGGAAGCGGTCCCAAATGGGGGCTAGGCTGCTGTTCCGGGGCGGCAGCTCATTAGAAGCAGTGATGATGCCACGGATATCGACCTTGTGGTCTTCGCCCCCGTTGCGGTAAATTTTCTCATTGAGAATAGTAAGCAGGGCGTTTTGAATGGCAGGGCCCGCCTTCCAGATTTCGTCCAGGAAAACGATATTGGCACCGGGCAGGTAGTTTTCGGTCTGCCGCTCGTAACGGTCCTCTTCCTTTAGTTTCTTGATAGAGACCGGCCCAAATATCTCGTCTGGCGTACTGAATTTGCTCATCAGGTACTCAAAGCTTTTTCCGTCCCGGAAAGCAAACTTTAGCCTTCTGGCAATCAAGCTTTTACCGACTCCCGGGGGGCCGAGCAAGAAAATGCTCTCTCCGGCAATGGCACTGAGCAGAGCTAGTTTCACAGGCATTTCCCGCTCGTACAGCCCTTTGCAGAGCGCATCGAGCAGGGCCGAGACTTTAGTGTGTACAGATTGGTCGATTGTGGTTGGCATATGAGGTAGGCTATCGGCGCAGGCCGTCTTCTTCGATATAATTTTTTCGGATGTGCTCATCAACAGTAGCTTCACGAACATTGAGCACCACGCCAGAAAAATGTAGGGTGCGGCCGGCCATTTCGTGGTTGAAATCCACCTTCACTTTATCGTCAGTCCAAGACAAAATGCGGCCGTTGTGCTGGTCTCCAAGGTCGTCGGTAAGGGTGATAAAATTGCCTTCGACAAGAAAGTTATCGCCCAAGCCATCAAAGGCTGAACGGGGCACTTCTACGATATTCCCTTCTTCCCTAAGGCCATAGGCCTGCTCTGGGTTCAGCGCAAACTCAAACGCGCTGCCCTCTTCCAGCCCTTCGAGCGCCTGCTCAAAGGCGGGGAGCAGCTTGCCGCTGCCGAAGTAAAACTTGAAAGGCCAGTTGGGGTCCATCCTTTCAAGGAGGGGCCCTTTGGCGTGCCCTTGCCGGAGCTCGTACGCAATGGTCACAATCCGCTGTTCTTCTACCAACATACCACGTTTTTACTACTTTTGTAGAGTTGCCCGCCCTTGGGGCGGTTTGATTTTGCTTATTTTAAACTGGAAACCGGGCTAATTGTTTGTCGGTGCACCATCGAATTGAACCTGCCTCGGCAGACAGATAGGAAGGTGCCCCTTGGCCAGCCTTCCGCATTTTGACCACCTGCCATGGAAACCACACAAATCGAATGGCTGGGCATTCAAATCCTTGAACCCATAACCACACTGACCGACCTGGCCACCGCAGCGGTCTGTTTTTGGGCCTTCCGGCAGTTGGGCCCAGAAGATGGCCGCCCAGGCAATACCTCTTTCCGCCTTTATTTCCTTTGCATGGGCCTGGCCAATCTGCTGGGTGGGCTTACCGGGCACGCATTCCTCTACTTGTTCACTCCTGCATGGAAAGCGCTGGGCTGGGCATTCAGCCCAATTGCAATTTTCTTCCTCGAACGCAGCGCCCTTTACGATGCCGCAGCCCAACTACAGCCCCGCTCTAGCAGGAGGCTTCAGCAGCTGCTCACCGCCAAGCTGAGCATCACCCTTGCACTGTTGATGGTACTGCCGATCAATGGCATGCACTATACCGCTATCTTTAAGGTGGTACAGTGCAATGTAGCTTTGGGGATGATTGGATTAGTGCTCCCAATGCACCTGATGCGCTATCAGAAACTCAAGTGCCCCGGCAGCCGGTTGGTGCTTTGGGGCATCCTATTGGGCATCTTGCCGGGCATCATCTTCAATCAGCAAATTGGCTTTGGCCGCTGGTTCAACCATCTGGACTTCAGCCATGTCCTCATGGCTGGCATCACGTTTATCTTTTTCAGGGGGGCCAAAGCCCTACAAACGGGCACGGCTGTGCTGCAGCCTGCCTCAGATGTGCCTAATTAGGCTGGTAATTCAAAAGGAAGGCCGACAGCCGCTCAAACTTCTCTAAAGCGCTAGGGGGCGCGAAGTACTGCTCTTCCAAGCTTTGCCGGTAAGCTGCTATCAGCCGGCTGAGCTGCGCCCGGTCGTGCAGGTGGGCGAGGGCCAGCCCTCTAAGGCAACGGTTGACCTGATTGTGCACAAGGTGCAAAGGCGCTGTGGGCTGTGCGTTGAACAAGCCGTGTAGGGCTGCCACGCTGCTGTGGCGCTCCAAGAATGGCAGGCCCTGCGCTGACAGCTGTTGTTCTAAAACCCGGAAAACCGCTTCCGGGAGCCCCTCAAAAGGCACATCGAAGCGTTGAAAAGGCTTTCCAAACAGCCTGGACAAAGGGAAGGCTAAAGTCATGCTATCGGGCATAAACCCCTGCAGGCCATTGGTATACGGAAATGCCATCTGCTCTACCAACTGCAAACGTATCCCCAAATGCAATTCCAACAGCGCTCCTTCGGGAACAGGGCTTAGCGCTAAAATGATGCACCGGAACCCTGTGGGCTCCTCCCTGCGGAACTGATGGAGCCTGGGCAGCCAAGTATATCCTTGCGGCTCCAATAGGCGGCCCAACCGTAAGCTGATGTTCTGTTCTACCTGGCCCCAATCTGATGCTGACATGCCCGCTTTTATTGTTCCGGGAGAAAACAGGCCGGCTTGGGAAAAGTTGGGACAACCGGGCCTTACGGTGCAAATCTACCGAAAAGCCCGGCTGTCATGCCAATACCTTACCCGGGCGCAATCCAGGTTGCCGTTTTTGAGGGGGCCTGCCCCTGCCAGCGGGCAGGAGCCGCTATGCTCCGGGGCTCGCTGTCCGCTCGGCCCCACGCCCTGCAGGCGTCGGGTCTGGCCTTCGGCCACCCCTGCGCAGCGCTAGGCCAATGCCAGCCTAAAGCCCAAAAAACATAAACACCTGCGGCATTTTGGTTTACGCTCCCTTACTCTTGTATGCTGACCGCACGGGCGGCCTGTACCAGCTTGCCGTCTTGATAAAGCATTACGAAAAGTATGCCCGTGCGCTCCCACTCCCGGGCATCTATCTCTTTCCAAGCTTCCCCCTTCAATGGCAGCCGCTTCAACACTGCGCCCAACGCATTGACAATCAGGAGCTCGCCCTGTTCTATTTCTGCTCCGAACTGTACCCTGAACCGCCCATTGAAGGGGTTGGGCAGAACCCTCATGGGCGTAGGCGTAGCAGCGCCGGCCACCAAGCCCTGCGGGAGCCCAGATGGCGCGCAGAAAGCCACTTCCGAAAGGGCTACGGTGAGCAAGTTCGCAGCAGGCGTATACCCATCGCGCAGGGCCACAGCTATTTGGCTCACCGGCCCGGGGATTGTGATTGCTGCAGCAGCCTGTTCGCTTCCGCTAAAACTGCCCCATAGCAGTGCACCTCCTCCCGGGGGGGTGTAGTAGACGTCTACAACTTCCTCATAGCGCTGCGAAGGCCGGCCATTGGCCTGCGCATCAAGCCCTGTCACGGAAAATGCTACCTGAGTGCTTCCAGCAGGCAGGCTCAGCTCAACTGATGTGCTGCCCATATACTGATGCTGAAGCGTAGCTACAGGGAAAGGAATAGCCTGATTCTGGCAGTCTCCGCTGTTGCCACAGGCATCGCCGGTACCATCGCCGTCGGAGTCTTCTTGCCCCGGATTGGCCACAAGCGGGCAATTATCCAGCTCATCACAAATGCCATCTCCATCTGTATCCTGAAGCGTACCGCTGCAAATGCCACAGTCTGTCCAAGCATCGCCAGAAGTACAAGGGTCTCCATCATCGCAAGGCAGCCCAAGGAGGGCATCATTAAACCCGGGGCATTCATCGGCCCCATCGCAAATGCCGTCACCATCTGTATCCGGGCAACTGCCGCCGCTTGTACAGTAGGCTATTGGGCCCAAGTTGACGACAAGCCCAGAGGCTCCGCCGCTCAGCCCATTAGACAGCACAACCACCACTTCCTGTACCAAGCCACTTATAGCAACATCTGCAACCGCTACGTCAAGCCCAGAATATGTGCCATAAAGGATAACCTGCCCGGTCCCGTTGGTATAGTATACCTCTACCAGGTCTACATAACGGGTGCGGGGGGAGCCTGTAGGGTTGGCATCAAGAGCTGTTATCTGGAAAGAAGGGTCTCGGTCACCCTGCTCAAAAGTGTAACTTACTGAAGTGGAAAAGTAGCCATTATGGATCAGGGTGCTTGTTGGGAATGCAGCCACAGTTGTTATACAATCGCCGCCGCCATCTTCACAGGCATCGCCGGTGCCATCGCCATCTGCATCTTCCTGCCCGGGGTTGAACACAGCGGGGCAGTTATCCAAATCATCGCATACCCCGTCTCCGTCTGCATCTGCCGCCTGCCCCGTGCAGAGCCCACAGTCTGCCCATACG
>NZ_VOOR01000057.1 GCF_007993045.1 Phaeodactylibacter luteus | reverse complement strand
GGAGAGTGGCCTAAGTGGCAGGCAGCTGGCAGCAGCGGGATTGGCACAGCGGCGGGGCCAATGCTGAGCTGAAATAGGCCTGCCCTTGCCGTAAGGAGGGGGCCTGCCCCTGCCCGATGGCAGGTGCCGCTATGCTCCGGGGCTCGCTGTCCGCTCGGCCCTAACGGGCTCTTAAACCCCTGCGCAGCGCTAGGCCGGCGCCATGATCGTGCCTAAAAAAAAGCTGCATTGGGGTGTACGCCCAGCTGGGCTAGCTGCCCAAAAATGGCCAGCCAACAACGAGCCAATGCTCTCCGTCAGGAGCAGTATACTCATGGAGCACCTCAAACCCTGTTTTTTCGTGGGCCCTGACAGAGCGGGGGTTCCGGGCAGAAATTTGTGTTACGGCCAAATCGAAGGACGAGCTAAGCCTTTCGCGTAGGTTTTGATAGAGCCCTGCGAACACCCCTGTGCCACGGTAAGCCTTGGCAACGCAGATCTGCCCCATCACAAAGTACCTCCATTCAGCAAGCGGCTTGCCCCGCCACACCACCCCGTCCAACAGCTCGAACATGGGGAAAAGGACAGGTATCTCGTCCCTGAACTTCGTCTCCATGACCAAAGCATACCCGCACAGCTGGCCGTTTTCCCAAGCCAAGCTGTGGCCGTACTGTTCGTTCATGGCCTGGAGGATGCCCAAGCTGTGGTGCACCGTCACAAAACCTTGCTCCGCTGCTTCGATCTGAGAGATGTTGCTGGGCAGGTTGCGGGCCTGCAAGGAAAGGATGCTTTCCAGGTCAAATTGAGATTGGGCAGCTGAATAAGTCATACTCCGTTTTTGCCTCCTAAAATACGCCTACAGCAGCTGACTGCCAACCCTGCGGGCTGATCGGCACCGCAACAATCCATTTTTTTGATCATCAAAGAGGAGAACGAAAGCCTGTGCCAACCAAAGATTGCCTATATTTGATACACTTTTCCAGACAAACCAGTGTTCCGCCTGCCAGCCTAAAGCCCTGAAAACTTTACCCCTGGAGCAACAGCCCCCCGAGGGAGCTCCAGCTCCAGCTAGAGAAAACGACAGAACAATTATGAATCCCAAAACATTTTGGCTGATGCTCTGCATCTGCCTCCCTATTGTGTCTTCTGCACAGGCGCCCACCCAATCTGCTAGTGGGCTCGCTTTCACCCTACCCGAAGGCAACCGGATCAGCTTATCCTTCATGCCCGGCAATGGCAGCCGGCGTATCGTAGCGGCCCGGGCAGGCTCAGCTGTTGCTGCCATGCCGCTCAATGGGGTTGATTATCAAGCCAACACCACTTTTGCACTTGGACAGGAAATACAGCCGGGCTCTGGCGCATATATCGTATACGACGGGACCGGGCAGGGCGTCACCGTGACTGGGCTGCAGCCCAATTCAACTTACCATTTTGCAGTCTTTGAGTACAATGGCGTAGGCCCCGGCACCGCCTACCTGATGTCTCCGCTTACCGGCATTCAACAGACCGCGGCTGCGCCGGCAGCTGCGCCTTCCAACCTGGCCATTGAAGACCTGACCGGCAACAGTGCAAAGCTCAAATGGGACAACGGGGATGGGGCAGGCAGGCTGTTGCTGGCTAAGGCTGGCCTGCCAGTTGATGCAGCCCCTGAAAGCTTGCAAGCCTATCTTGGCAACCCTGTCTTTGGCACAGGGGCAGCAGTTGGCGACGGCAATTTTGTAGTCTATTCCGGCCAGGGCGACAGCACCACTGTGACCGGGCTGCAGCCTGGCATCACTTACCATTTCAGCCTTTTCGAGTACAATGGCAGCATTGCGCCCGTTTATCAGCTTTCCCCGGCTACAGCGCAGGGCACTACCATTACCACGCCGGGCAGCCCCGGCAGCAACCTGGCTGTAACAGCCAATGACGGAGGGCAGCTCTTTGCTGATTGGGAGCCCGGCGACGGGGCCACCCGGCTAGTGCTCGCCAAAGAAGGGAGCGCGGTGCTCTCCTTCCCTCAGGACGGGGAAACCTATACCGCCAATACCAACTTCGGACAAGGGGATGAAATGCCGGATGGGGCTTTCGTGGTGTACAAAGGGGCGGGCAGCTCGACTACCGTTCGGGGGCTCAACGACAATACTACCTACCATTTCAGGGTGTTCGAATTCAACGGCACAGGACAGGGCAACACCTATTACTTGGTCAACCCAAGCCTGAACAACAGCCAGGCCACGCTCGGAGCGCCAAGCGTGCCCTCCACCGGCCTGGCCATCGAAACCGCCCTGCACGAATCCATGGTGCTTACTTGGGAGAATGGCAATGGGCAGAACCGGCTCCTGACCATTACGGAGAACAATCCGGCGGACGCCATGCCAACGAACTATCAAAACTTCCCCTTTCTGATCCCCAACTTTAGCACTGCCCCCTCTCTTCAGCCGGGCAGCGCCACCAAAGCCATATATGCGGGCCCTGATCAGACGGTCACCGTCACCGGGCTTTCCCCTGGGCAGACCTACTTCTTCAACCTCTATGACTATAATGGCTTCAACGACCCCGTCTACCTGCTGCCAGGCACGACCACAGCAGGAGAGACTGCTTCAGACCCTCCGCCATCTGCCGTCAGCAACCTGCAAGCCGCCCCGCCTGTTGAAGGCAACCGGCTCTCTTTGTCTTGGGATATCGGGCAAGACCTGGCCCTTTCCCGGCGGATAGTAGTGATGAGGGCCAATTCCCCTGTCGATTTCCTTCCTGAAGATGGCGCGCTTTACACAGCTTCCAATTTCTTTGGGGCTTCCCCCGCAGTAGCGCCCGGCACTTTTGTGGTCTACCAAGGTACTGGGGATGAGGTACAGGCCAGGCAGCTATCGCCATCCACCACGTATCATGTCAAGGTATTCGAGTATTATGGCAGCGCAGAAGGCAGCACCATTTACCAAAGAGAAATCGTGGCGGAGGGCATGTTCCAAACTGCTGCCCCACCGGCGATAACCGCCTCAGCCCCTATCATTTCCGAGGAGACGGGCAACAGCATGAACATCCAATGGTCTAATGGGGACGGAGATGGCAGGATCGTCATTTGCCGGCCAGAAGCCCCTGTGACGGTTTCCCCAGAAGACCTTTTTGCCTATGAGGGCAATAATTTCTTCCTGGGCAACCCAGAGCAGCTACAAGAAAACCAGGCGGTTGTATTCAGTGGGCCACAAGACTCCTTCCTTTTGGAAGGCTTGCAGCCCGGGCTGGAGTACCACTTCGCCATCTACGAATACAATGGCGCCAACCAGCCCGTGTACGCATTGGAGGCTTTAAGGTTTAGCGCTTCTACCCTGCCCGCCCCGCCTACCGCCCAAGCCACTGAGCTTCAATTCAGCAGCGTAGGCGCTACACGGATGGAGGCCGCTTGGGAAAACGGCAACGGCAACCGCCGCCTGGTGATAGCCCGCAAGGGAGAGCCGGTATCCGCCATGCCGGTAGACAGCACATTCTACACCCCCAATGGGCAGTTTGGGCAAGGCGATGAGCTTTCTGCCGGTGAGTTTGTAGTGTACGACGGCACAGGCAGCTCTTTTTCCCTTACCCAGCTTGAGCCAGGAGCTGATTACCACCTCGGTGTTTTTGAGTACAATGCTTCAGATACAGCGACCTTCTACCTCGCCCCGCCTCTACAGGGGGTTCAGTCTACCGTAAGCCCCCCTGACACCCTGCCTTTCAACCTTCAGGCACAGAACACCGGGCCTCAGACGGTGCGCCTGAGCTGGGAAAATGGCAATGGCGACGGGCAGCTTGTTTTGGTGACCTTAGACGAGCCTTTCGACTCCAACCTGATAGCGGGCACAACATACGCGGCCAGCCCCAATTATGAAAGCCCATTTGCCCAGCAGATCGGAAATGCCAAAGTCGTTTTTTTCTCCACTGGCAACAGCGTGATCATCAACAACCTGGCACCAGGGGCCACCTACCGCTTCCATGTTTTTGAATACCGTGGGGTCAAATCTTCTGCGGCCTTTTCAACGGAAGCTGCAGTGCTCGTGCATACCACCCTTGGCCCACCTCCTCTCGGGCCACAAGAGCTAACGGTTGCGGAGTCAAGCCCAGGGGTGGCCAGCGGGTCTATTGCCCCTGGGAACGGGCAGGCGCGGATGGTCATTGCCCGGGCCGGGCAGCCGGTCAGCGCAGTGCCTCAAGACAGTACGGCTTACTTTGCCAATCCGTTTTTTGGGGCCGGTAGCGAAATCGGCGATGGCAATTATGTGATCTACATTGGCCCGGACACCACGTTTGAAGCTACCGGGTTTGACGCGTGCACTTCTTATTTTTTTGCCGCTTACGAGCTCAATTTCCCAGGGCCAAGCCCTTTGTTCAATACCCAGGCCGTAGCAGAAGGGCTGCTCAACACTTCAGAGCTGCCGAGCGTGCGCGCCACGGACACCATTGCCGTCAATGCCATCGGTGCTGTCACCTTGTTTGCTTCCGACCTTTTATTGGCAGATAATGGGAACTGCCCGCCTTTCAGCCTAGAAGCCCGCAGGTTTTTGGATTATGACCAGGCCACCTGTGAAGCCCTGCCCGGGGGCTCGTTCACGCCTTGGTCGGCCAGCCTGCCGTTCACCTGTTGCGACATTGGCCAGTCCATCGTGGTAGAAGTCCGGGATTTAGGCTCGGGCTACAGTGGGGAAGTTCTGGTCACGGTAGTGGACAACCTCTCCCCAATCTGTCAGCCGCCTGCAGCGCAGACCGCATCCTGCACCATGTTCGGAGAAGATTTTGACCCCGCCAGCACTCTTCAGTTGGGCCAGCTATTCGGCACTGCTGTCGCCCAAGACAATTGCCTTGGCGCCACTATTGTGGAAAATGCCCCTTCCATCGACCTTGACTGCGGTACAGGGACCATTGTCCGCAACTTTACGGCGGTTGATGCTGGAGGAAGGGCAAGCTCGAACTCCTGCACTCAAGTCATCACCCTGATTGACGACTCCCCTCCCCTGTCTATACAGCTGAACACTCCTGCTGAGCTATGTGCTTCAGGCACTCCCGACTGCAGCAGCAGCTCGATTGTATCTTTCACCCTGAGCGGTGGGCCATGCCTCTCTACGGATTATGAAGTGAGCGTATTCCTTGCCATCGGCCAAAACGAAGAGGAAGACCTGAGCGGTGCCCTCAACGCCGCCTACCCCAACTTTGGGCTGCCCCTTGAGCTTCCCCTAGGCACTCACAGCTTGATTGTAGAAGCCGTTAGCAGCTGTGGCACCTCACTCCGGGACACCTTCGCCCTTACGGTAAACGATTGTATGGTAGCCGTGCCCCAATGCCCCGCTACCCTTGAACGGGCGCTGCTGGAAAGCCCTGGAGGAGGGCAGACAAGCCTTACCATAACCGCGACTGAGTACTTGGAGTCCGGGCTGCCTTCAGACTGCTCTTTGCCCCTGTCCACCTCGATCAACCTTATGGGCGATATGCCCAACCCCAATCAGCAGGCTTTGGTATTTGGCTGCAGCCAAATAGGCGATAATATTGTGGAAGCCCACGTTTACGATGCGGCAGGGAATTTCAGCTCCTGTGCTGGGATAGTCCGGATTGTAGACCCCTTTGACGCATGCAACGGCAACAGCATCAATATAGAAGGCTTTGTCCGCACCGAATCGGATGCCGGGCTGCAAGGGGCCGCCATCAACCTTTCTGGCAATAGCTCTGGCAACACACAGCTCACCGCCGCCGATGGCAGCTTCTTCTTCACCGGGCTCACGGCAGGCAATGATTATACCCTTTCCCCTGCCTTAGATGAAGCCCCCCTCAATGGCATCTCAACCCTTGACCTCTTGCTGATCTCACGGCACATCCTTGGGGTACAGCTGTTAGATGGCCCTTACAAGCGTATTGCGGCGGACGCCAACAAGAGCGGCAACATTACGACTTTGGATATGATACAGCTGCGCAAGCTCATCTTGTCCATAGACCTCGATTTCCCAAACAATACGAGCTGGCGGTTCGTGCCCGCTAATTATGTCTTCCCTCTGCCCGAAGACCCCTGGTTTGAAGAGTTCCCAGAGTTTATCAATATCAATAACCTGCCCACGGCAGGGCTGGGCAATGCCAACTTTATTGCCATCAAAGTGGGCGATGTCAGTGGGGATGCTGAAACTGGCTTCCATTCAGCGCTCAGCCACCGCGGCTCAAATGAAGAAGCCCTATTTGAATGGAGGGCATCGCCTTCTGCCGGGCTAGAGCTCATCTACCGGGGCAGCAGCGACCTGGCCGCCTTTCAGTTCAGCCTGCATTTCCCCGGTGGCCTGCCCAGTTGGGCATCCGATATCCTCAGCCCTGGGGAAGCCTACTGGGACGACAGTGCGCACTTGCTGAACCTGGCCTGGCATGCAATAGGAAAGGTGCGCCTGAAACCAGGCACTGCTGTGCTTGCTGTGGGCCGTACCTCACCTGCCCATATTTCCCCAAGCGGGATAAACGCTGTAGCCTATGGGGAAGACCTAGCCCCACTGCAGGTAGAAGTAGGCATGGAAGAGCTGATGGCGGCCGATCAAAAAGACTTTGGGCTAAAAACCTATCCTAACCCTGCAACCCATACCGCTGTCCTTGAAATCAATATGCCATCGCCCGGGCCAGTGCGCATAAGCTGCCTGCGTGCAGACGGGCAGCTACAGCAGGAACTGTACCAGCAGCTTCCGATAGGGAGCAGCAACATTCTGCTCCATGTGGGGCAATGGCCCGAAGGCATTTACTACTTGCGGGCAGAAACAGGCGGCTGCAGTAAGTGGGCCAAGCTGGCCGTGGCCCGATAATCGAAGAAGCCCGCTGTATGGCAAGCATACAGCGGGCTAAAAGAAGAGTCGGGATGAGAGGATTCGAACCTCCGGCCTCACGCCCCCCAGACGTGCACTCTAACCGGGCTGAGCTACATCCCGTACACAAGCCCCTAAATTAGGAGAGTGCAAAACTAAGGATAGTCGGAAAAAACGACAACTAATCATTCAATATTTTTTAGATAAAAGTTCTGCCTGCCAGCCTGCCACAACCAACCGCATTGGGTATCAGTACCCTATCGTGGGGCGCATTTGAAAAAAAATCCCATTATATTGCTAAATACAGAACAGTTGGCCCTTTACCGGTCTTTTGTATTTGTCCCTTTTTTTAACTTTCAACCAACTTAATTTGACATGATGAAACGAAACTTGTCTTTCTTGGCCCTACTCCTCCTTCTTGGATTGGCATCCTGCTCAGGCAATAGCAGCAATGAAACTGCTTCAGATGCTGCTACGGAAGAGACTGCCACAGCAGATGATGAAGCTGCTACCGATGAAGAACCGGAAGAAGATAAAACGCAGCGGAAGAGCCCGCCCAAAACAGCGGAAGGCACCATTGGTACCGCAACCGTGACGGTCAATTACGGCAGCCCTTCTATGCGCGGCCGGGCTATTTTCGGTGAACTGATCCAATACAATGAGATCTGGCGGACAGGCGCGAACGAGGCTACAACGGTCTCTTTCTCAACCGATGTGATGGTAGAAGGGCAAGAAGTGGCCGCAGGCACTTACGCCTTGTTCACCATACCAGGAGCAGAAAAATGGACCATCATCCTCAACAAGAATACGGAACAGTGGGGCGCGTATGACTACGATGAGTCGCTAGATGCGCTGCGGGCAGAAGTAACGCCCCAACCACTCGATGAAGCGGTAGAAGCCCTAGAGTTTGCTGTAGGGGCTGACGCGGTCACCCTGAAGTGGGAAAATACGGAGGTCTCTTTCAAGGTCAGCACGGCAAGCTAGCCTCAGCAACACTTTGGCCGAAGCGCCTCTTGCGAAAGCCGCGCATAGCCTGGCAATTCAAAAATTCAGTTGTGCATCTGCCTCACAAATTTTGGATTGTCAGGCTTTTCTATGCAGTTCATCTTGTTTGGGCTGTTGGGCGTGAACCAAAAAACCGCAGGTGTTTATGCTTTCCGGGCTTAAGGCACTAGCTTGGCAAGGGACTAGCGCTGCGAAGGGGTGGCCGAAGGCCAGACCCGACGCCTGTAGGGCGAGGGGCCGAGCGGATAGCGAGCCCCGTAGCATAGCGGCACCTGCCCAGCGGGCAGGGGCAGGCCCATCACCTGAAACAAACTGAGCAGCCCCCCTGCCCTCTGCTTTGACAGAAAAGCCGCTTCACAACAGCAAGAAGACAAGCAGAGCGGCACAGGCCGTACTGATAAAGTTTACTGCGTGATTGGACAGCCAGCCCGCTCGCTCTGGAAAAGCCCCTAAAAAAGAATCCGTTACATTGCCGGCTAGCCCAGCAATGACTACTATGAGAGCAGCTCTAGGCTCGCCCCCCCAGGCTAGTAAAAGGGCACCCATCGCTGCAGCACCAGCCAATCCAGCCAACGAGCCTTCCAAGCTAATGACACCGTCCATGCCTTTCTGCCCTTCCCGGAAAGTACGCAAATCCCAAAACCGTTTCCCGTAAATATTCCCCAGCTCAGAGGACAGCGTATCGGATGTAGCCGCTGCCAAACTGCCCGCCACAATCGGCAAACCAGATAAGCTGTTATGCCACACCAAAACAAAGCTAACAAATGCTGCAATGCCACCATTGCCGATCACATTGCCCACCCCTCTGCGGCCCTTCCCCTTTTCTGCCAGCCCGCTCCGCTCCTTGCGCTGGAACTGAAAGCGCGTGGCACCTACGCCTAATCCAAAAAATAGCCCCAAACAGCTGATCCCGGCCCACCCGCACCCAAGGAATACTAGGGCAGCTACCGTTCCTCCCGCTACGGCACCTGCCCCCGAAAGCCAATGCCGCCAATAGGCGATAGCGCTGCCTAAAAAAATCAAAAACCCTGCATTCAGCATTTTTTACACCCGACTTTTTAGCTTTACGCAAAATTTTAATCCGCCTAATATTGACTTATACAAAATAAATGATTTACATTGAGGCGTACCAAAAAAAGCGCTTCTATGATGAAACCCTACCCGCCAATTACAGATTACATGGCCACAAGCCTTATCACATTCCGAAAAGACACGGACATTAGGGAAGCTATAGACGTGCTGCTAGATAAAAAAATTTCTGGCGCTCCAGTCCTTGACCAAGACGGCCAACTGATCGGCATGCTTTCAGAGGCAGACTGCCTGCGGATATTAGTAGAGGGCCCTTACAATCAAGAGCCTGCTTCTTCGAAATTATCTGTAAAGGATTATATGTCTACTCAGATCAAGACCATAGCGGCTTCCAAAAGTGTGCTCGATGCCGCCTACGAGTTTGTCCGCAGTGGGTATAAACGCCTACCTGTGGTAGATGCAGGACGCCTTGTGGGGCAGATCAGCAGGGTAGATATACTCAGAGCTATTCAAAAAATGGAGCCCGATGTCAAACACATCCCCGATAGCTGGCGCGGGCGCGAACCGGAAATGCCCGGCTACAAAAAGACCTTTTACGCCAAAAACTCCTAACCCAGGTTTTCCGGGAAAGACACCTTCCTTTGAGGGGCCCGTGCTTGTGCTCCCTCCTGCAAGCCGTTCCCTTAGCTGAGTTGGAGATGAGGGCAACATCCTGTTGCCCTCATCCTCCTGACTCTGGCCTACAGCCTTAAGATTTTAATCTCCACCCGCTGATTCCTTCTCCTGCCGTCTTCCGTCCGGTTGGAAAACAATGGCTTCCGCTTGCCATAACCTTTGTAGAAAACACGCTCTGCCTCAATCCCTTTCCCAACCAAAAACTCGGCCACTGCCCTTGCACGGGCAGTAGACAATTGATCACAATACTCATCTGGTGGCAGGTTGTTGGTGTGGCCACCTATTTCCACTACAATAGATGGATTGTCTTTTAGGAAGAGGTGGATTTCGTTCAGCAAAGGCTTCACCTCATCTGTCAAGCGGGTGCTATCTGCCTCAAACTGCAGCTTCTGCATTTGGATGGTTTGCCCGCTCCTGACCGCACCCGAAAGCTCCTTGATCACCCGCTCTGATATTTCGAATGCCACCTCAACCTTACAGCTATTGGCATCTGCCACCGTTACGGTATACTTGCCCAAGCCAAGGTCTGTGGCTTCAGCAGTAGTTGCTCCGGAGCTCCAGGCATAGGTATATGGGGGCGTACCTCCGGAAGCTGCAACTGCTGCTTTGCCATCTTCGCTGGTGTCGCTAAAAGCAGGTTCTACTCTTTCCATTTCAGCACTTAACGGAGTGGGAGCGGTAAGTTCAAATGAAACAATTGCTTCATTCCCTGCCACATCAGCAACGGATACCGTGTAGGAGCCCGGCTGAAGCCCGGCTGCTGCCTCGCCCGTGCTGCCGTCGCTCCACGCATACGCGAATGGCGGCTTACCGCCTTTCACCTCCGCACGCAGCGCGCCCGTGCCCGCTGCACATGCGATCGGCTCAGCCACCGACACCGCAGCCGACAGCGGAAGGATGTTCTCACTGACCTCCACCGCAGCCACCGCCTCACAGCCGTTCGCGTCCGAGACCGTCACTTCGTAACGACCAGGGGCCAGGCCGGACGCTGATGCGCCCGATACGCCGCTGCTCCATGCGTAAGCATAAGGGGGCGTGCCGCCGGAAGCAGAAGCCTCAGCCTCGCCATCGCTGCTGTTCGTGCTCGCCGGGCGGGATGCCTCAGCTGTGGCAATCAGTGCTGACGGGGCTGACAGCTCGAATGTGGCCACTGCCTCCGTGCCTGCTGCGTCTGTCACGCTGACCGAAAATGCACCGGCAGACAGCCCAGCTGCTGCCTCGCCCGTGCTGCCGTCGCTCCACGCATACGCGAATGGCGGCTTGCCGCCTTTCACCTCCGCACGCAGCGCGCCCGTGCCCGCTGCACATGCGATCGGCTCAGCCACCGACACCGTAGCCGACAGCGGAAGGATGTTCTCACTGACCTCCACCGCAGCCACCGCCTCACAGCCGTTCGCGTCCGAGACCGTCACTTCGTAACGACCGGGGGCCAGGCCAGACGCTGATGCGCCCGATACGCCGCTGCTCCATGCGTAAGCATAAGGGGGCGTGCCGCCGGAAGCAGAAGCCTGTGCCTCGCCATCGCTGCTGTTCGTGCTCGCCGGGCGGGATGCCTCAGCTGTGGCAATCAGTGCTGACGGGGCTGACAGCTCGAATGTGGCCACTGCCTCCGTGCCTGCTGCGTCTGTCACGCTGACCGAAAATGCACCGGCAGACAGCCCGGCTGCTGCCTCGCCCGTGCTGCCGTCGCTCCACGCATACGCGAATGGCGGCTTGCCGCCTTTCACCTCCGCACGCAGCGCGCCCGTGCCCGCTGCACATGCAATCGGCTCAGCCACCGACACCGCAGCCGACAGCGGCAGGATGTTCTCACTGACCTCCACCGCAGCCACCGCCTCACAGCCGTTCGCGTCCGAGACCGTCACTTCGTAACGACCGGGGGCCAGGCCAGACGCTGATGGGCCCGATACGCCGCTGCCCCATGCGTAAGCATAAGGGGGCGTGCCGCCGGAAGCAGAAGCCTCAGCCTCCCCATCGCTGCTGTTCGTGCTCGCCGGGCGGGATGCCTCAGCTGTGGCAATCAGTGCTGACGGGGCTGAAAGCTCGAATGTAGCCACTGCCTCCGTGCCTGCTGCGTCTGTCACGCTGACCGAAAATGCACCGGCAGACAGCCCGGCTGCTGCCTCGCCCGTGCTGCCGTCGCTCCATGCATACGCGAATGGCGGCTTGCCACCTTTCACCTCCGCACGCAGCGCGCCCGTGCCCGCTGCACATGCGATCGGCTCAGCCACCGACACCGCAGCCGACAGCGGAAGGATGTCTTCTGTAATTTCAAGTGTAGCACTAGACGTACACCCTCTTTCATCAGTAACTTGAACCGTGGCCATACCTGCAGGAAGCTGAGTAGCCCGCAGAGCAGCCTCTCCGGTGGTCCAGCGCACTTGACAATCTCCAGTGCCCCCAGAAATCATAGCCTCAGCCACCCCATCCGCTGCATTTACAGAAGCGGGAGATAAGACCGTCGCTGTGACCTTTAGTTTTTCAGGCTCGGTGACCTCTAAGGAAACAGTGGCCGTTTGGTCGGCAGCGTCTGCAACAGTCAACTCATAGGTGCCAGCCCCAACGCCCTCTGCCCTATTGTCATTTAACGCATCGTGAGACCATCTATAGCTATAAGGTGGTTTGCCCCCATCCACAGCAGCTTCCAATACAGCGTCACGGGCATCCTTACAAGATACCGGCTGAGTTTCGGAGATATTCACAATCAGCGGCAGCAAAGCTTCCCCAATGACCACAGATGCCTGCGCTTTACAATTATTGGCATCTGTAACCGTCAATGCATAAGCCCCTGGCGCAAGCCCCTCTAAAGTGGGCTGTTTGCCCCCTGTTTCCCATTGGTAACTATAAGGCGGGGTGCCTCCGGAAGCAGAGGCTTCAGCCTGGCCATCTGTAGTGCCCGGTGCAGCGGTCGACAATGCGCGGGCACTCAAGGCTAATGGCTCCGGAGCGGTCACCTTGTAGCCCACGGTTTCCGTCTGCCCTTCTGCATCTGTAATAGTAACCTGATAAGTGCCTGCCCCTAAGCCCGTCAATTGAGCCGCTTCATTCCCGGCCAAGCTCCAGTTGAAAGCATAAGGGGGCTTGCCACCTTGTGGGACAGCTTTCAGGGCTGCGCTTTGGCTGCCCGCACATTTAAGCTCATTCACAAGTTCAATTTTTGCCGCAAGGGCTGCCGTTTTAGCCTGAATGACCACTTTGCCCACCTTAGCACAGCCTAAGCGGTCAGTCACGGTCACGGTATGCTCGCCAGGGGCAAGCGCCATGGCTTGGGGCTGGTTTTCGCCATTATCCCAAGCGAAGGAATAGGGAGGCATCCCCCCCTTAGCGCGGACCACTGCACGCCCATCCTCCGTTGCACCCTCGCTCACGGGGGCAACCATTTCCGCAGTAAGGGAGATACGGCGGTCAGGCACACTGATATCCGCCTCCCTTGACTTGCCCTTGCTATCTGTAATCGTCAGTTTATAAGTGCCAGGAGAAAGGCCTTTTGGGTTTTCCCCTGCTGCACTGCCAGACCACTCATAGGTGTATGGCGGTGTACCTCCCGAGACCTGCACCCGCAAAGCGCCATCGGCACCGTTGCCATTGCAGGTTACAGGGCTTTCCATTTCCACACTAGCCACCAATGAAGAGCCTTTCTGAATGACGTACAGGCCTTTGTCCTCAGTCCCAATCCAGACTGCGCCGTCCAAGTCTACCACGAGTTGGTTGGCAAACTCTGAGGTGTACTCTTCTGCCCCACCAAAGACCTGCCAGGAATCATCCTCTGGGCTGTAGCAGCTGATCACGCGCGAGGCAATCCACAAGCGCCCCTCCCCGTCAAGGGCAATATCTGTCATATCCCCTTCCACCCTGCCGGAGGGGATATCCAGGAGCTCCCAGGTATCTCGGCGGTTTACTTTACCGACCAAGCCGTCCCCCATCAGCCAGACCTGGCCGTTGCCAATGGCAATAGACTCGATGATGAGGCCCCGCTCTATTTCGTCCCATTTACCGGGCTGCCCGGCCAGGGCGCCATCATCGGTAGCCAGCCATATCCGGCCTTTGGCATCACGGGCGATGTCGTGTATGTAATTGGAGCGCAGTTTGGTATTGTCCATAGACCATTGGTCTTGGAAAGCAAGCGCCCCGTTGTTACGCTTCAGGCGATAGGCTCCGGTCAGGCTAGTGCCCAGCCAAATATCCTGGCCCACCTCATCATAGAAGGCCGCAGTGATGAAGTTGTCGGCATCCAGGATATTGCCAATGGCAGCCGTAAGCTCCTCCTTGCTCCAGCGGACGTCTGCGTTGCCCCCTCTGAACTGAAACAATCCCTGTTCGTTGATGCCCAGCCCCACCGGCTGTCCAAAGGTGGGAGAAACGACTTTGCGGGAGCCTTCGCCATTGGTCGCCCATTTGGTATTGTCGGCATCTACAAAAATATTCCGGACTGGGCTGCCCCACGGGAGGACGGTGCTGCGGATGACTTCAAGGTCTGATTGGCCGGCCAAATTAAGAGAGGTAAGGATCAGGGCCAAGGCCAGGCCGCTGTAGAGTTTGCTCATGGTAATGTATATTGCTTTTATGGCTCTTCAACTTTGGGCACACCGCCAGACAGTTGGCAAGGGCCTTGGCGGCAAAGGTACGGCAATGCAGGAGTTGTGCCAAATCAGGCAATAGGCATAACGCCATACCGCTCCGGGTATTTTGGTGCCCCGTAAAAAACCTATATTCGCGCCGTGGCATGCAGCGCCGGGCTTGTATTGGGCTAAGCTGCACCGCTGTCATTTCAAAACTGACCACCTGCTTATGGAAGCCGTACTGTACTATCTCATCATCAAGCCGTTGTCATGGCTGCCGCTGCCATGGCTGCACCAGCTGTCCAATATATTGTCATGGGTGCTGTACCGCCCAGTCAAATTCAGGAGCAAGGTCATCAGGGATAACATCAGCCGGTCTTTCCCTGAAAAGTCTGCGGCAGAGCAGGAAAAAATTGTACGGGGGTACTACCTCCACCTCACCGATCTTGTGGTAGAGGCCATTAAATCATTCAGCATTTCAAGGGCAGAGATCATGGGCCGCTGCCGGGCCATCAACCCCGAAATTTTCGCCCCCTACTATAAAAAGGGCCAATCGGTTATTGTAGCAGCGGGGCATTACAACAACTGGGAAATGGTGGCCACTGCTTTTGCCGCCCAGATTGAGCACAACTGCATCGGGCTTTACAAGCCGTTGAAGAGCGCCTTTTTCAACCAAAAGATAACCGCATCCCGGAGCCAGTTCGGCATGCGCATGGTTTCCATACGGGATACCCGGGAGTATTTCTCCACCGACAAGGGCACCAACCTGACCTTGTTCGCCACCGATCAGTCGCCCTCCAACCCCAAACGGGCCCATTGGGTAAAGTTCTTAAACCAAGACACGGGGGTGCTATTCGGCACCGAAGCCTATGCCAGGAAGTACCAGCTGCCGGTATTCTACGGTCATATTGAAAAAGTAGGCCGGGGGCGGTATGAGATCAGTTTTGAGCTGATCACCGATGCACCACAGGACATGCCCCAGGGCGCACTCACTGAAGCCCACACCAAACTGCTGGAAAACGACATCCGGCGAGCCCCTGAGTACTGGCTGTGGAGCCACAGAAGGTGGAAGCACAAGCGCCCCTCGCAGGAAGAGATGGCAGCGGCTAAAGATTGAGCCAATAGGTAGCTTTCAGTACGATAGCGCGGTTTTTGCCTTTAGGCTGTTGCCAAAACTGATCTGAAAAGTAATTGTCCGTGTAGACCAAAAACAAATCGGATACCGGGCGGAAGCGCCACTGCAGCCGGGTGTTGATGTTTACATTGTCCGCCTGAGTGTTGTACTGCAAAAAGGCGCTGAAAAAGACAGAACGGGAGAAAGAGAGCTCCGCCCTTGGCCCTACCAGCCATATCTTGGCAGAGCTGTAGGGGGAAGGCAGCGCAATATCCGTATAAGCTGCGGACAGGGCAATCACGCCTACCGGCTGCCAACGGAAATTGGCATCTATTTCTACGCGGGTAAAATCCGCGTTGAAAAAAGTGCCGTGCTCTACCCCTGCGCTATAGTAGAAATCCTTTCTGACATCAGAATCAAAGGACAGCGACCAAGTCTGATAATGATAACCTTTATTTGCGGGGAGCTCTTCTCCGCCTGTATTCGTGGGGTCAAAAGGGTTGAACAGGAATGTGTAGGAATTGGAATAATTGAGGCTGACCTGGCTCTGCCCGGGCAGCTGCACGAAAGCCCCTCCGGAGAGGTTGCGGTCTGCCAGTTGAAAATCATCGGGCTTGCTGAAGAGGAACTCCGTGCGGGCTTCTAGCCCGAAAGCGATGACCCGCCTGGCCCACCATTCTTTTTGGGGGAAGATCAGGTGGGTAATGCCAGGAGAAGTTGACAGGAAGCCAGTACGAGGCACAAAGCCAATCTCAGGGTTGTGGTTGGCGCCAACATAATGCGTGGGCGCAAAAATCCGCCACCTGCGCAGGTAATGGCCAATGAACAGGGCCGCCGCCTGGGCGTCAGCCTGCTCATTTTGCCCAAAAGACCGATGGTAAAAAGCCTCCGCCTCCCACTTGTTGTCTTTTGAGAACAGGTTGTATTCAATGCCTGCTGCACGGTTGGCCGCGGCGGGGTCTACCTCGTACCCTCCATTCCCATCGGGCCGGAAATTGATTTTATTGGTAAAAATCCCGCCTACATAAGACCGGTCGAACACTTTGCGCTGCAGTACCCCCACGGCGTAATTGGCCGGAGCAATGTCAGCAGCCTGGACTGGGCCGGTCTGCATATTGAGCAAGCCCACACGCCAATTGTTGTCCAGCTTCCCGCTGATGCGAGCGCCAGCCTGAATAGGTACATTGAGCGTGCGGTCTACCTCTATCTCCTGGCCATCGTTGTCAATTTTCCGCAGCGTCCCCCTGGCGATGCCTATCCGCCGGCTGAAAAAAGGCCGGGAGCTGGGGAAGCCGAACTTACCGAACAAATCCTCATTTTCTAAAAAGAATTGCCGGCGCTCAGGGAAGAAAAGCTCAAAACGGCTTAGGTTGGTCAGTTGCCGGTCTACCTCCACTTGGCTGAAATCTGGATTGAAAGTCAAATCTAAATTGAGGGAGGGCGTAAGGGCCACTTTGGCGTCCCCGCCAGCATTCCAAGTGGTTTCGGAAGGCAAGTTGAACTCTGCGTCTTCATTTATGCCACCGATGGCGTAAGGGATAAGCGAGACATTGAGCCCTGGCCGTGGCGGTGGGGACGCCCAAAGCACCTCTCTGGCAAAAGCGAGGTTGTTCACCCCGAACTGACGGGGCACTGCGCCCCAGCTGGACTGCTCGTTTTGGCGGACGGAAATGCGCGTGAAGTTCATCCGCCACCTATTGTCTGCATCCTGCCTTTTATAGCGTAAGGTTTTGAAAGGGATGGCCATTTCCACCACCCAATATTCAGGGTGGTTGCCCACGGCTGAGTACCACTTATTGTCCCAGTCTGTAGAAATATTGTTGCCGTTATCGATCAGCCCTTCCCGTTGAACATTGAGGGGAGAGACGGCAAAGTGGAAGCCATTAATTTTATCCCGGAAGGGGTCTATATTAACGGCGAACACATCGCTTGGCCCAAATTCGAAATCCCTTCTCAGCGAAGTAACGATATAGTCTTCCTTAGGCTGATAAATTTTAGCGGCAATGTAAAGCGCTTCATCGGTAAAGGTGACCCGCACTTCTGTAGGGAGCTCCGCAGCCGAAGTGTCAAAAGGGAAGTTTTGTACAAACTCGCTGGCTACTTCAGCACGTTCCCAAGCCGCTTCTTCCAATTGGCCATCTAGTACGATTGGACCTGCTGACTTTTTCACCAACAGGCCGGGAAAGGGCTCTGCTGTTTCTTGGGCATGCATACTGCCCAGCAAAAAGAAAGAAAAAAGAAAAAGCCTAAATATATTCATAGTAGCAGCACCTGCGATAGCCGTTGCCAGCTGCAGGAATTGGTTTTATTGACTAATGGCCAGGGTTTACAGGCAGTCTTTCCCGGAAGGGGAAGGGCTGCGAACCAAAATATCGCAGGCGCCACGAGCTATCCGGGCTTTATTTAGCCTGGCATTGGCCTAGCGCTGCGCAGGGGTGGCCGAAGGCCAGACCCGACGCCTGTAGGGCGAGGGGCCGAGCGGACAGCGAGCCCCGGAGCATAGCGGCACCTGCCCGCTGGCAGGGGCAGGCCCCGTCTCGAGAAGCAGGCTGGGCAGGCAAAAAACGACAATCTGGTTTGCGCCTATAGAAAGCAAGTTAATCCTCTTCTACCGTATCAACGACTACCGTTTCGATATGGTACTCGAAGAAGCGGACGAACAACTCCCAATCCAGAGGGCTAGGCCAATCGCTCTCGTCCATGCACCAATCTTCCAGGAGCGCGCCGAGCAGATCGCTTACGTTCTGCTTAAGGTAAGCCTCGACCTCTTCCACTCCGTCAAGGTCAGGCAAGAGGAAAATGTCCTGTTCATCGTGCTGATCCATGTCCTCAAAACTGACCGGATCTTCCGGGAAGATTTCGTTGGCCCAAGCGATGAGGGCAGGTTTGGGCCGGGTCACCACGGCAGTACGGTTGATGCGGAAAAAGTCCATGTGGTAGTAGCTATGCCCCGGCGGTACCGGGAGGTGAAAGATTATTCTTCGTTCATGTTATGAAAGACGTTGGTCACATCATCATCTTCCTCCATCTTTTCGATAAGCTTGATGACGTCCTCTACTTCTTCATCAGACAGTTCCTTGTAGTGGCCTGGTATGCGGAGCAGCTCCGATTCTTTGACCTCCAGGTTGAGCGCTTCCAGCCCCTTTTGCAAGTTGCCATAATCTTCGAATGCGCAAGTCAGCACAATCTGGTCCTCCTCCCTGCGGAGCTCTTCGAGCCCGAAGTCGATGAGTGTGAGCTCCAGTTCTTCCATATCCTGCCCCTCGGCATCCACCTTGAAGTTGGCCTTGCGGCTGAACATATAATCCACCGAACCGGAAGTGCTCAGGTTGCCGCCGTATTTGGAAAAGATGTGGCGCACGCTGGCTACGGTGCGGGTAGGGTTGTTGGTCGCAGTTTCTACAATGACCGCCACCCCGTGTGGGGCATAGCCTTCATAGACCAGTTCTTCGTAATTCTCGGCATCTTTGGAGACCGCCTTCTTAATGGCGTTTTCCACGTTAGCCTTGGGCATGTTGGCCGTTTTGGCATTCTGTATGGCAAGGCGGAGCCTGGGGTTGTACTCCGGGTCAGCGCCCCCTTCCTTTACGGCAATGGCAATTTCCCGCCCAATGCGGGTGAAAGTTTTGGCCATATTGGCCCAGCGTTTCATTTTTCGTTCCTTGCGGTATTCAAACGCACGTCCCATGTTGCTGTAGCTTGTGGTTTATAAAATAGCGGTCTGGGCGATACCGCCCAAGCCTGCGCCCTGCCGGGCAAACATGCCGCTCCCGGGGGGCGCTTGCAAAATTAGAATTTCCCGAATAGGAACAACTTATTACAGCGGGTCTTTTTTTGCAAAAGATAACGTACCTTCTGCCCAAATAAAACCACCTTATGGAATACTTGGTCATAGACCTGGAGATGTCGGGAGACGACCCTAGCTACCACGATGTCATCGAAATTGGCGCCGTAGCCTATTCGGAGGACTGGGCAGAGCTGGGCCGCTACCAGACTTATATCTACCCGGAAAACGAAGAAGCCTTCTCCAAACCCTCTGAAGCGGTGCATGGCATTTCGCTGCAGCAGCTCAAGGACGCGCCTGTGCTGGATGATGTGCTTCCTGAATTTGAGGCTTGGATACTGGGGCTCCGCCATAAAAAACCCGACCCCTTCGACAACTCCCGCTTGTTGCGGCATACCATGATCGCAGGCCTTGGCATCGTCAATGATTTTGCGTTCCTGAAAGCTGCGTATGGCATTATCAACCGGAAGTGGCCTTTCAGCTACCGCATGTATGATATGCAGTCGCTGACACACGCACTCTTCCCTATTTTCCAAGCGGCTGGAGAGCCCATGCCACAGCGGCAGAGCCTTACCGCTATTGCCGCTTTTTTTGGGCTGGAACGGGAAACGGACGAGCACAATGCCCTTGAAGATGCAGTGCTAACTGGCCGCTGCTTTATCGCCCTGAACAAAATGATGGCCCGCCTGACCGTCAGCCCGGCTTAGGGCATATTTGCATGCCCTTAAGGCAGGAGCTCAAGCACCAAGGCGCCGTGTGCCGGCAGCTGTAATGGAGAAAGCAGGCTGAACACATCCCCCGTAGCAATATCCCTGGCTGAGGCATAGCCCTGCATCGGCCGGGCAAACCGCGATGTGCTGACCGCTTTGGGCGCTTCGTTAGCATTGTACACGACCATTACCGTCTTGCGGACATCATAACGGAAGTAAACGTACACCCCATCCTCTGGAACATACTGCATCAGCTTGCCACGGTGAAGGACCGGGTTCTCTTTACGGTACTGAGCTAACGACCGGACGTAGCTGAATGCCTCCTGCTCCTCGGCCGTGCGGCCCTTCTTTTTGAATTTGTCCACTTTATCGCCTGGCCAGCCGCCGGGGAAATCAATGCGGCCGCCTTCACCAAAAGCCCCTCCGGGCTCGCCCGTCATTAATATTTCTGTGCCGTAATAAATCATAGGTATCCCCCTAAGCGTCATCAGCAGGGCCATAGCAGATTTGTACTTTTCCAGCTCCCCACCCAGGGCGATAAATATGCGGGTCAGGTCGTGATTATCCAGAAAAAGCACATTCCGGTAGGGGTCTTCGTACAAGAAATCCTGGGCCAGGGTATAATACAGGCGGGCCACCCCGCTCGTCCAGCCCTGCCCTTGCTGCAAGGCTTCCAGCATAGCGTAGTGCATTTGGAAATCGGTCACCCCCGGCAGGTGGGCATTGTACCCCTCTTGGAGGTTGTTGCCCTGTGTGAACTGCGCCTGTACGGCCGGGCCGTGCACCCAAGTTTCGCCAAACAAACCAATGCCGGGGAACACCTGCTGCATGGCCGCTGCCCACCAAGACATAAAGCCAGGGTCCGGGTAAGGGTAAGTGTCTATGCGGTAGCCGTCCTGCCCCGTTTCAGCCACCCACCAAATGTTGTTCTGCAAGAGGTAGCGGGCTACCCTGGGGTTCTGCTGATTGAGGTCCGGCATGTGGCGGTCAAACCAGCCGTCCAACATTTGAGAACGGTCTTCTGGCGCGGCATAGGGGTCCATGATGGTAGGGGCGCGGTATGTTGTTTTTTCAAACTGCGCGCCCTGATGTATCCAATCTTCCTCGGGCAGGTCTTTGATCATCCAATGCTGATCGCCTACATGGTTGTGCACAATATCCATGATGACCTTGATGCCCCGCTCGTGGCACAGGTCCACCAACTGCTGATACTGCTGATTGGTGCCCAGCCGGGGGTCAATCTGATAATGGTCTGTAGTAGCATAGCCATGGTAGGATTCGTAGGGCTGATCGCAAGCCAGCACAGGATTGAGCCAGATAGCCGTGACGCCCAGCCCCTCCAAATAGTCCAAGTGCTCCATGATCCCGATGAGGTCCCCACCATGCCGGAAGAACACATTGGCCCGGTCGATGCCAGTTTGTTGGGTGCCCGGCACTACGTCATTGCCGGTATCCCCATTGGCAAAGCGGTCGGGCATGATGAGGTAGATAAAGTCTTCTGGCCCTATGCCGGCAGGCTGCCCAATGCCCTCTGCTGCTTTAATGGTGTAAGGTATGGAACGTTCGACGGAGCCGCAAGAAAGACGGATTTGTGCAGTGCCCGGCTGCAGGGATGGGCTCACCCTCAGATTGAGGAAAAGGTAATTGGCATTCTGCACCCGGTCTACGCTTTCCAGCTGCAGCCCAGGGTAGTCGAGGGTTACTTCGCAGGTGCCAATCTGCCCATCGTAGACCAGCAGCTGAAGCTCAGGCCAATCGAGCCCGGCCCACCAATGCGGAGGCGCTACGCGCGGCTCGGCCACTTGCGGCAGCCCTTCTGCGGTACGATAGCGGTAAGCGGCCTCCTCTACCCCTTCGGGAAAACGGGGAGATTCTTGAGCGGGCAGAAATTTGACAAAGGTCATGACTGCCATAACAAAGGCAGTGATTTTCATCAACAGTGAGTTCATGTTTAATGGGTTCTTTTGCAATGAGCGGGAAATATCCATTGGAAAACTGGCGAAATGCTCCGCTATTTTCTCAATATAATCCAAAATTAAGTAGGGCGAATGGATTTCAAAAAATATATTTGCTTTTGAGTTGGTTTATAATTTACATTAAGTTTGCTTACAGAAAACGCAACCTACCTGCAACATACTAACAAACAGCGGGTTATTGCTGCGCAAAATCGAGCCCTTAATGTGTAACAACTACACTTACCCTGCCGGAGCATGGCGCCGGCAGCAGATTTTTTTTGGATTTAACCTAGTCTGATTCAAGGGCCTCTTTTCCGGCCTTTGTTGTATGAACCTTAATCAAAATGTAGCTTTATGAAAAACCTTTTACGATGGGCTGTTGCTCTGGCAGGCGTGCTGTGCGTAGCACAAGCCAGCTGGGCGCAGGGCAAAGTGCAGGGGGTAGCCACTGATGAAAATGGCGAGCCCCTAATTGGTGCTACGGTCCTGCTTGTAGGCAGCAGCCGGGGTACCGCCACCGATTTTGATGGCAACTACCTTTTAGAAAATGTCCCTTCGGGCGAGCAGCAGATCCGCGCTTCTTACACAGGATATGCCGACCTGACCAAAACCATCACGGTAGCAGATGGGGAGACCATCACCCTTGATTTCACCTTGGGCGAAGACGTAGAAGTCTTGGACGAGGTGGTGGTCATCGGTTATGGCAGCGTCCGAAAGGAAGACGCTACGGGCGTAGTCGCCAAAGTGACCACCAAAGACTTCAACCGGGGCGCGATCGTTTCCCCGGAGCAGCTCATCACCGGCAAAGTGGCCGGGGTACAGATTGCACCGGGCGACGGCTCTCCGGGAGGTGGCTCCGCTATCCGTATCCGGGGCGCTACTTCGCTGAATGCCAGCAACGAGCCCCTCTTCGTAGTGGATGGCATGCCACTGGACAACGAGGGCACGGCAGGCGGCCGGAACCCACTGAACTTCATCAACCCCAGCGACATTGAGTCGTTCACCGTGCTGAAAGATGCTTCCGCAACAGCAATCTACGGCTCGCGGGGCGCCAACGGGGTCATCATCATCACCACCAAAAAAGGAGAGGCCGGCAGCCGCCCGCGCGTCAATTATGACGGCTACTACACCGTCAATGAGCTCCGGGGCGAGCCTGCCATGCTCGATGCAGGCGCATTCCGTGATCTGGTGACTTTCCACGCGCCCAGCCGCCTTTCGCAGCTCGGCAACGCCAATACCAACTGGTTTGATGAGACCCTGCGCACGGCACAGGGGCAAAGCCACAACCTCAGCGTCTCCGGTGGGGGCCAGGACTATGGCTACCGCATCAGCGCAGGCTTCCAGGAGCTGGAGGGCATCATCCGGAGCTCAGAGACGGAGCGCATCAGCTATGCGCTCAACTACAACCATAAGCTGCTAGATGGCAACCTCCTGATCAACACCAACCTGCGGGGCGCGCGTACACAAGATGTATTTGACCCGGGCATAGGCGCTGCATGGGAGCTCGACCCTACACAGCCTGTGCTCGACCCCGCCAATACTGCATTTGGCGGCTATTTTGAGTATGGCAACCCTCTTGCCCCGCGCAACCCCGTCTCTGCTATTGAGCAGCGGCAGGACCTCGGGCAGTCTTTCCGCAACATCGGCAACATGGATATGGAGCTGAAGCTCGACAACCTGCTTGAAGGGCTTAGCCTGAAAGGCAATGTAGGCTTTGACATCAATCAGGGCGAGCGTACTACCTTTGAGCCTACGACTTTTGTCAATACGCAGGTCGCCAACTACAATGGCCGGGTGCGCGTGGAGAACTTTACCCGCACCAACTACCTCATGGATGCCTACCTGAAGTATCAGCGCAGCCTCAATGAGCGCAACCGCCTGGACTTGACCGTTGGTTATTCTTACCAGGACTTCAACGAAGAGTACCCGATCTTTGAAGGGCAAAACCTCCCGACAGACCAGTTTGGGGCCAACCGCCCTGATATTGCCGAGGATGTGTTCCCTTTCAACACCAGCTTTGAGAACCGCCTGATCTCTTTTTGGGGGCGGGCTATCTACAGCTTTGACGACCGCTATGTGCTCACGGCTACCCTGCGCCGGGACGGTTCCACGCGCTTTGGCCCTGAAAACCGTTGGGGCTTGTTCCCCTCTGCTGCACTCGCTTGGAGGGTGCTCGAAGAAAACTGGGCAGAAGGCCTCAACGACCTTTTCTCTGACCTCAAGTTCCGCGTCAGCTATGGCGTGACCGGCAACCAAGAGATTGGCGATTACCGCTACCTCTCACAATATGCGATCAGCGATCAGCGCGCACGCTACCAGATTGGGTACAACGCAGATGGCACGCCGATCTTCATCAATACTGCCCGCCCGGATGCCTATGACGCTGGCCTGAAATGGGAAGAAACGACTTCCTTCAACGCTGGCCTTGAATTTGGTTTTGGCAACGGCCGCATCTCTGGCTCGCTGGAGTACTACGTCCAAAACACCAATGACCTGCTCTTCGACGTAAACGTGGCCGCAGGCACCAACCTCTCTGACCGCGTGCTGACCAATGTGGGCGAGCTGCAGAACAGCGGAGTAGAACTCTCCCTGACCGGTACAGTTGTCAATACTCCTGAACTAAGCTGGAGCTTGAGCGGCAACATCGCTTACAACCGTACAGAAGTATTGGAGATCAGCAATATCGCTGGCAGCGGTGGCATCCTCCGTGGCGGCATTTCTGGCGGCGTGGGCAACAACATCCAAATCCTACGCGTCGGGGGCGAAATTGATGCGTTCTATGTCTACGAACACATCCTTGATGAGAACGGCAACCCGGTCAACGACGTAGCAGACCAGCCGATGTACGTAGATCAGAACGAAGACGGGGTGATCAACGAGGCCGACCGCCGTTTGTACCAGTCGCCTGCACCTGACATCATCTACGGACTGACGTCAAACTTGCAATTCAAAGGTTTTGACCTTGCGATGACCCTCCGTGGGGCTGTAGGCAACTATGTTTACAACAACAACGCTTCCAACCGGGGCTTCTACAACCGCATTACCGGCTTGCCTGGCTTTATGAACAACGTGCATGAGTCAGCTTTGGTAACAGGCTTCCGCAACCCGCAGTACTTTTCGGACTACTACGTGGAGGATGCCTCATTCATGCGTTTGGACAACATCACCTTAGGCTACACTTTCCTGCCTAAGCGCGGCGTTTCCAGCCTTCGGCTGTACGTAACTGGCCAAAACCTTCTGGTTTTCACCCGGTACAGTGGGCTTGACCCAGAAGTGGGCATCGGAGGCATAGACAATGCCCCTTACCCAAGGCCTATGGGCTTCATTTTTGGCGCAAGCCTTGGCCTATAATTGTTTGAACTAAAAAAGAACGATCATGCAAAAGATCCTCACTATAACATTTGCAGGCTTACTGCTCGCGCTTGGGGCTTGTACCGACCTTGATGTGCAGCCGCGCAACAACCTGACGCCGGATGTCTTTTTCAGCACCGACGATTCCTACGAGCGTTTCCTGACCCGTATTTACGCTGGCTTGGCAGTAACTGGCCAAGCTGGCCCTGCTGGCAACGCCGACATCAAATCGCTCGACGAAGGCTTCTCGAGCTACCTCAGGCAATACTGGCAGCTGCAGGAGCTGCCCACTGACGAAGCGGTTATTGCCTGGAACGATGACGGGCTGCCCGACCTGGTCACCCAAAGCTGGAGCAGCAACAACCAATTCGTGAGGGCCATGTACTACCGGGTATTCTTCCAGGTGTCTATGGTCAACGAATTCCTCCGGGAGGCTACGGATGAAAAGCTCGACGCCCGGGGCGTGAGCGAAGAAGTGGTTGCGCAAATGCCTACTTTCCGAGCAGAAGCCCGCTTTTTGCGAGCGCTGAGCTACTGGCATGCAATCGACCTCTTCGGCAACGTGCCATTCTTTACCGAAGACCAAGCAGTAGGCGCTACCGCACCCCGGCAGGCCGGACGCCTGGAGGTGCTAGAGTACATCCAAGCCGAGCTCAAGGAAATCGAGCCTTTAATGGCAGAGCCAGGCACTGCTGCATACGGCCGGGCCGACCGGGCAGCGGTTTGGATGCTGCAGGCTAAAATCGGGCTCAATGCACCGGTATATGGCGCTACCCCTGCCTACAATGAAGTGGTTGATGCTTGCAATAACATCATCAATAGCGGTGCCTATGCACTTATGGATACTTACCACCACAACTTCCTGGCAGACAACGACCGCTCTTCAGAGTTCATTTTCTCTGTCAACTTTGATGGGGAAGCGACTCAGACCTTTGGCGGCACGACTTACTTGGTGCACGCAGCCCTCGGCGGCAACATGACCGACGCAAACTACGGCGTGGTAGGCGCGTGGGGCGGCCTGCGCACCACACCTTCTCTTGTAGACCTCTTCCCGGACGAGACCGGCAACATAGACGAACGGGCTATCTTCTTTACAGATGGGCAGACCAAAGCAGTAGGGGCCATCAATGAGTTCACCAACGGCTATGCCGTGCCCAAATACCAAAATGTGACTTCCGATGGGACGGCTGGACAAGACCCGACTTTTGTGGATACCGACTACCCGATGTTCCGTTTTGCTGAGGTGCACCTGATCTACGCAGAAGCTGTGCTCCGGGGGGCAACCAACGGTGATATCGCTACTGCCGTAACGCTGATCAATCTTCTGCGCGAGCGGGCCTATGACAGTGCCGCAGGCCAGATCACCGCCGATGAGCTCACCCTCGACTTTATCCTCGACGAGCGGGCACGGGAACTGTACTGGGAGGGCCACCGCCGTACCGACCTGATCCGCTTCGGGCAGTTTACCGAAAAAGGGATCTGGGCGTGGAAAGGCAATGTGGCTGAAGGGCAGGAAACACCTACCTTCCGCAACGTTTACCCTATCCCGGTCGAAGACCTGCTCTCTAATCCTAACTTGGTGCAAAACGATGGCTATTAATCTGCCCCTTTGCACACCAGATTTTAACATGAAAAATTTTCTTTGATATGAAATCATTGATTTATCGGATAACACTGCTGGCTGCTGCCGCACTTGCTGTCTTCGCCTGTACCAAGGACGAGATAGATGTAGCAGCGCTGACAGACTTCCCCCCGGGCATTGTCTCAATTTTCCCGGCAGACAACAGCAAGATCGTAGTAGGCAACTTTGATGTGAAAGCCATCTTCGCGGATGGGCAGGCCTCGCCACTTTCCGAAGCGAGCATTGAGATCAGAGACGAGTTCGGCAATGTCCTCGGCGGTGCTACCAAGGCCTTGTCGGGCACACAGGACAGCCTGGTCATCCCTGGCGCAGACTTCAACGCGGAGCTGCTCGGGGCGGGCTTTTACACCCTGGAGGTGGCTGTGACCGATGCTAAGGGGCAATCAACCAACCGCAGCACTACATTTGAGATATCCCTTCTGCCGTTCGCTGCCAACCACAATGAGATGTTCATCGCTGGCGCGTTCAACGGCTGGGGTGCCGACGTCATGGAGCTTGTTGCAGACCACACTTGGGAAATCCGCGGTGTGGACCTGCAAGGCGAAGCTTGGAAGTTCAAAAACTGCTTTGACTGGTGCGATGAGGACTGGGGCGATGCAGACTGCAACGGCTTCATGGAAAGCAATATGGGGCCTAATGGCAATGGCGATACCGCCTGCGGCTTCTCTGGGGAAGTCAATATCACCTTCAACGATGAGACACTGGAATACACCGTGCGCCCTGCCGTAGACTTGGCCAGCAACGTTTCCGGGCTCTACCTGTTGGGCAGCTTCAACAACTTCTCTGGCAGCGAGTTCAGCTTCAGCCTGACCGAGGACAACACATGGGTCCTGGCAGAAGTAGAGCTGCAGCCCGGCGATGAGTTCAAGTTTGCTGAAATGCCCAACTTTATGGGCAAGAACTTTGGGGACGACAACGGCGATGGCGTAGCAGAAGAATTTGGCGGCAACGTCATGTTCAACGGAGATGCCGGGGTTTACAAAGTCACCTTCAATGATGCCTCACTGGCCTATGAGCTGGAATTCCTGCGCGAGCCTTTCAATATCGAATCTGTTGGCATCATTGGCTCTGCCACACCGGGCGGCTGGGATACCGACACCGATATGAGGGACAACGGCGATGGCACCTACTCTATTTTGGTCGGCCTGCTCGATGGGGAAGTCAAATTCCGGGCCAATAACGACTGGGCGATCAACTGGGGGTCGCTTGACTTCCCAAGCGGTACAGGCACACAGGATGGGGACAACATCCCGGTCACTTTCGGCCTGTACAACATTACCTTCAATGCCCTCACTGGCGAATATTCCTTTGAGGAAGCTTCAGTGGGCCTGATCGGCTCCGCCACACCGGGCGGTTGGGACGCAGACACCGATATGGCACCTGACGCCAACGATCCATCTGTGCAAACGCTTACAGTAGAACTGATTGACGGCGAGGCGAAGTTCCGTCTTAACGATGACTGGGGCGTCAATTGGGGCGCCCTCGACTTCCCCGCTGGCACAGGCATACAGGATGGCGCCAACATCCCGGTTGCTGCTGGCACTTACACCGTTACCTTTAATGTACTGACCGGGGCTTACAGCTTCGATTAGGATTAAGGAAGGGCTGCCAAGCCCGTCTTGGCAAAGCAAAGAAGGCCTCTACTGGTTAAGAGCGTGTTGGGACTTTAGTAATTGGTCTGTCCCGCTAAGCTAGCGGGACACTTTTTCGCCTATACTTCGCCCCGAAACTTTGGCTAAGCCCCGGTTTTCGGGCTAATCAAGGCGAAGGTTCGCGGCTTTAGCCCGAGCTAAAGGAGCGGTTCTTTAACGAAGAGTAGGCGGAAAAGAACGAAACTTGGGGTGTCAAGGATTTATGGCTCGAGGCACTAATTTTCGACTAGAAGACCAAAAACCCAACACGCTCTAAAACCCCAGGCAGGGGCCTTCTTGTTGCTTAGCGTATGAAAGTACAGATGATAGCTGCAATCTCCCGTGGGGCTGCTATTGGGAGAGGGGGCGATGTACCCTGGGAATTGCCCGATGATGAAGCTTTCCTGCTCGATCAGCTGGACGGCGCATTCCTGATTTCCGGGCGGAAATCTTACGAATCGCCCCAAGGGGAAATGATTTTCACCGGCCGCCCACATACCGTAGTCACCCGCCAAAATGGCTATGTGCCGGCTTTCGGCGGGGCGGTAGCCCATAGTGTCGAACAGGCCTTTGAGCAGGCCAAACAGTCTCGGTACGGCCGGGCAATCGTCTTGGGCGGCGAAAAGATATATGAACTAGCCCTGCCTTATGCGGACGAGCTGCTGCTCACTGTAGTAGACACCGAAGTCCCTGAGGCTGATGCATACTTCCCCCGCATCAGCCACCAAAATTGGTCCGCCTCTTGTATTGGGCGCCACCCCAAAGACGAGCGGCACGCTCATGCTTTTGCTCTCATGCGCTACACCAGAACATAATACCCTCATTTACAGCTGCATAATCAAACTTTTGCCCTTAGCAGAACGTTCTTAAGTTGTGTTTGGCGCTCATTATTTAGAGTTCGTTTGTACTTTACCCTTCGGGCTGCTCATACAACATCAGCCTTGCCCTCTCCTACCCTGCCGGGCAAAGTGGCCAAACGCCAATAGTTTTTTTACGAACAATCGCGAATATGGAGTTATTCATTGCCCTCCTGGCCGGAGCAGCAACTGCACTGATTTATGGTTTTACCAAAGCGCAGCAGCGCAAAGCCCGTAAACGCCGGGCTCCCCACCCGGCCTTGGATACACAGAACACGACCAATTACAATATGGAAATCCTAGAGGAAGCCCCTCTGAAAAAACTGACCCCCGAAGAGGCCAACCGCATGATCGAACATTGGAAAAGGGGAGGCTACATCCCCTCCCACCGAGAGTTCTACGCAGTGCAGCGGGTGCTGAGAAGAGAAGCGAAGCGGGAAATAAAATCCGTACAGGAAGAATCATAAGCCCCCTTCAACCACATCGTTGAAGCAGGCTTAGAGCACCTCCAGCCATTTGAGCCGGATTTTTTCCATGCGGTAAGAAAGATTGGCCATCCAAAAGCCTAGCAACGTCCATCCGATGATAGCCGGATAAAACACCATGCGCATGGTGTTGTCCAAATCTTCCCCTCCAAATGCTGGGTTGCCCCCCGCGCCGGGGTGAAGGCTGTCGGTCAGGCGGGGAATCACATAAATCAAAGGGATGAGCGCTGCAAAAGCAAAGATGTTGTAAACCGCAGATACCCGTGCTTTCTTGTCCGGGTCTTCAAATACACCGCGAAGGATAAAATATGCCAAGTATATCAACAGGGCAATCGCAGTCATATTCTGTTTCACATCCCCGCTCCAATAAGCCCCCCAAGTATTTTTCGCCCAAATGGCGCCGGTGGCCAGCCCCAAAATCCCGAACAATATCCCAACCCTGGTGAACGATTGCGCCCGGCAGTCTGCCTCTAAGCTGCCCCCCCTGAGGTACCGGACACTGAACAGGACCGAGCCCATAAAAATAAAAACCATCGCGAACCAAAGCGGCACATGGAAATAGGTGTTGCGGATGGTCTCGGCCAGGATGTTGCGGAAGGGATAATCAAAGCGCCACTCCTCATGCAAATGCGAGATGGCAGCGTTTTGCCACTGCTGCTGCCCCCTTGCCGCATCGATGCTGTCTTGGGTCACAAATACAGCGCTAGGCAGTACAGCTGTCCCATCTGCCTTGGAGTCAATCACGAGGGTAAAATCTTGTACTTTGCGCCCGACAGGCAAAAAAGCAGGGATCTGGAAAGCCGCCCTAAGGTGCCTGTCGTCCTCTACTGTGATATCCTGAGCAGCGATAGCCCGTTCGTTGTCCAATTTCAGCCAAGCCCGGGGCGCTTCCCCAGAAGCATAGTTGGAATTGTAGCCGGTCACTTGCAAAACGGCCGTATCGCCTGTGGAGAGGCTGCCCGGGCTCACTTTTACGATGCCAGGGGAAACCGGGGCCAGCAGCCCTGCTAGAAAAACATAAATCAAAATGGCTACACCTGCTATTTTCCACCAGTGCTTTTTCATAATCAGAAGGTTCTTTTGACCGGCAGCCTGTTGGTTTGGCCGGACGGCAAATATAAAATATTTAACCTGCCCGGCAGAGCTCTTGTTCAGGCATTGCAGCCTTATGGCCGCGATGGGAAAAGCTTACGCCTGCCGATCCGATAGCCTGCTTGCCGCCCGCCGATATGGGCGTGAACCCAAATGCCACAGGCGTTGATGCTTTTCGGGCTCTAGTGCCTCAAGTCATAAATCCTTGCCACCCCAAGTTTCGTTCTTTTCCGCCTACTCTTCGTTAAAGAACCGCTCCTTTAGCTCGGGCTAAA
>NZ_VOOR01000056.1 GCF_007993045.1 Phaeodactylibacter luteus | reverse complement strand
GTAGCCTTCTGGCAAAACCGCCCCGTGCAGGTTCGAATCCTGCCCTCACAGCTCTTTTCATACTTAATAATCGGTAGTTAAAAAGGGGAGAGCCAAAGTTTTTGGCTCTCTTTTTTTTGCACCATATACGCAAAAGCCCCGCCCTGAACAGTTCAGAGCGGGGCTTTTGAGCGGCGGGCAAGATGGTTTAGAAGCCATCATTTTCCTTAGAGATGCCCGCAGGCGGGTCCATCTCCACATCATCGCCTTGCGCTACGCGGAACTCCACCCTACGGTTCATATAGCTGCCGCCACCTTGCACAAGCAGCTCCGTTTCCCCTTTCCATTGCAGGATCAGGCGGCCACGGCCAATGCCATGATTGTCGACGAGGTGCTTGATGACGGCATCCGCACGGCGGTAAGACAGCTCGTCGTTATAAGACTCTGGCGCAGAAGAATCTGCGAAACCTGTCACGACCAAGCGCAGATTGGGGTTGCCTTTCATCATGCGGGCAATGGAGGACAGCGTGCCATAATCAGAATACTTCACCCGATCGCTGTCAGTACCAAAGTGGATCATAGGCAGGAACCATTCTGCCATGCCACCGCCACTACCGCCACCGATAGCGCCACCTTCTTCGCCTTGACGCAAACTGTAATTCTGCAGCTCTTCGGCGATAATCTCGCGCACCCGGTCTTCCGATACGCCATCGCCAGAAGGAGAAATAGGGTTGACCACTACACCTTCCTCGTCTACACGCTCACCTGGACGTGGCGGGAAATAAGGCTCGCGGTCTTTATAGTCGGGCACACCGTCCCGGTCGCTATCGAGGACACGGCCTTTAGTATCTACAGGCACATCAGGCGGTGTATTGGGGTCTTGGTCAATAGCATCGATTACGCCATCGCCATCGCTATCCTGAAGGGCAAGCTTATTGTCCTCCTTCATAGCAGTAAGGTCAGTGATAATATTATCCAGCGGGTTGATCCAATAAAGCGGCTCTGACAATTTAGACTTGCTGCCAATATTGAAGTTCAGCTTCAGGCTAGTATAGTTCAGCACATCCCGGAAGTTATTGGTCCCGAGGTCAAGCCCATCGAGGCGGTCTGCCTGATTGCCAAAAGTAATGAAAGCCTGATGTTCTAGGCCAATATTGACACGCGGGCTCAGGCGGAATGCGATACCTACGCCAGCTGCGATATGAGGAGACACATTGTACTCGCCTTCATTGAGCTCATCGCTTGGGCGGATAGGCTCGTTTTTGACCAGGCTGTTGGCTGCGAAGTAGCTTGCACCTGCACCAACCATACCATATAAGTTGGCTTTACGGACCGAGCTGTTGAACCGCAGGCTATTAGCTGAGATGACCCCGAAAGCAGTACCTGCCATGAAAGCCGACTCGTACCTACGGAACTCATTCCCGATCTGCTCCTCTCCCTCTGACAGGCTATAGAACCCGTCTAGGCGGACAGAAAAAATATAGTCGATTGCTTTTCTGATGTGGATACCTCCGCCAAAGCCAGCAGGAAGGGTGGGCGAAACATCTCCGGAGATGAACACGTGTCCGCCGCTAAGGCCGACTTCAAGCATATTCTTTGGCGTGCCGTAGTTGCCTCCTTCCTCTGCCTCTTGGGCAAAGAGGGAAAGCGACAGCAGCAATGAAAATGCCATTAGAAGGGTACTTCTTTTCGTCATAGTTACAGGGATTAATAATTAGTAATGTGTTTTGGGAAACAAGAAGGTGACTGAAGGGCAGAGTGCCATACCTCCCGAGTTGCCGCCACATTGGGGGGCAAATGTCTATTCGTTGAGGGTAGTAATAGAAGTTGGTTACTTAAATCGGTCTTAGACGAAAGCCTAATGGCAGTCATAAGAAGTTGTTTTGCGCAAGTGTGCCAGGCTAAATAAGCTTTAGCCTTACAAATCTACTGCTATTTTGTGCATAGTCCAAACCAGGCCAGGCAGTTTGGCACAAATAAACGGGCTATTCGTGTTTGCCGCTATCCTTGCATCAGTATGCTAGTGCCGCCCCCAGCTGTTTACAAACACTGCGAGGAAAAGGCTTGGAGCGGTACATACAAGCCAGACATACAGTTGACAGGCATTTGGCATACAAATAGCGCCCAATGACGGCTTAGCCCGCTCTAAAGTAAAAAGTTTTTGCCACTTCCCTGCAGCTGTGCCCACTTTGGGTATCGGGGGAGAGCTGCTGCAAATGCTTAGACCGCCTGCTCCTGCGTGCCCATAAGGCGCTCGAGCGCACTGTTCAGGGCTGCTGTTGCGATACGGTTGGGCCCGGGGCTAAATGCACGGACCTGCTGCAGCGCGCCCCGGATGGTCTCTGATACATCATTGAAGACGGCTTCGTCCGTCATTTCTGCTTCAGCCTGCATAAAATAAGCGAACACCCTTGCCATGCCACAATTGGCGATAAAATCAGGTATCAGGCTGATTTGCTCGTCGGCCCAAGCTGCTGTAGGGCCAAAGAAAACCCCATCGTCCTCAAAAGGGACATTTGCGCCACAAGAAATGACCTCCGTCCCGGAGGCAATCATTTGCTCCACTTGCTGCCGCGTAACGATTTTGGACGCAGCGCCAGGGATGAAAACATCTGCGCCAAGGCTCCATATCCGCTCGTTCACCTCATCAAAAGGCAGCATCTCTGCTGCGGCCAGCTTATTGCCTGCCTTGCGTACGAACAACTCCTTGACCTCCTCATTGCCCAGCCCCTCTTCGCTAATGATGCCACCTTCCCGGTCAATGATGCCCAATATCTTCACGCCTTCCAGCGCAAGATAGCTGGCCGCAGCGGAAGCCACATTGCCCCAGCCCTGTATAATGGCTGTTTTGCCTTTCAGCCCTGTGCCCCGGTAGAGGTCATAAAAATGCCGGACCGATTCTGCTACACCGTACCCCGTGATCAAGTCGGCCACAGCATATTTGTGGCCGTCCGGGACGAAGCGGGGGTCCTCAACAATTTTTGCACAACCATACCTCAGCTGCCCAATGATTTTCACCTTGTCCCCCCGAGTGGAGTTGAGATGGCCATTGACAATACCTTCCTGAGGGTGCCAAAGCCCGAGCTTCTCTGTGATCGGGATAACATCCTTCAGCTCGTCTACATTCAGGTCTCCGCCTGTACCGTAGTAGGTTTTGAGGATAGGGAGTGCAGCCGCGTACCAGCGCCGCAGGACTTCATCCCGGCGGGGGTCAGATGGGTCAAAATTAATGCCAGACTTCGCCCCCCCAATATCAGGGCCGCAGACCGAAAACTTAACCTCCATCACTTTAGCCAGCGAAACGACCTCCTCCTTTGTAAGGCCCGCCCGCATGCGGGTGCCGCCCCCCGCAGCGCCGTTGCGCAACGAGTTGATAACAATCCAGCCTTCCGCGCCGGTTTCGGCATCGTGCCATTCAAAGACGATTTCAGGTTGCTTGTCTTTGTAGTCCTGCAGCAAAGTAGTCATACGAACTTGGTTTTTTCTGGTTAGTCAAGCGGTGTATTCGGGCGTAAACCAAAATACTGCGAGCCTTTATGCTTTCGGGCTCTGTACAGGCTGGCATTGGCCTAGCGCTGCGAAGGGGTTTAAGCCCGATAGGGCCGAGCGGATAGCGAGCCCCGTAGCATAGCGGCACCTGCCCGATGGCAGGGGCAGGCCCCTGAAAAAAACGGCAATCTGGTTGGCGCCCGTTTACGCTGTGCGCGAAAGTACAAATTAGTTCGCACACTAATCATCTTGGCGGCGGCTTTCCCAGCGGGGCTGTAGGAATACATAGAGCAGCCCAGCCAGGCAAAGGGCTGCTGAGCAGGCGAAAACCAGCCCGAACTGTTCTGGGTCGCTATCGTACAGCCAAGCAGAATAGAGCGCCCCGCCGCCTATGCCTATCTCCAATGCGATAAAAGCGGTGGCCATGGCGCGCCCCCGGTGGCTGTCTGGGCTACGGTCTACTACCCAAGCCATAGCGGTTGGGCCAAGCACCCCCGTGCAAAACCCCAGGAAGCCGGCAGTGGCCAAAAGCATAGCCGGTGAATTTGCACTGCCCATACTGAAAAGCGAGAGTGCGGTGAGGACAAGGGAAACCCTCAAGACAGGGACCCGCCCAAAACGGTCGGAAGCCCTCCCGGCAAGCAGGCGGGACAACAGCCCCATCGCGGTAAAGCTCGTAAAAAACAACCCCTTATTGGCCATGCCCAGGTGTACGGCTTGATCGGGCACCACAGTCAACAGAACGCCAAAACTGGTATAAGAAAGGCCGATGACTACAGCAGGCGCAATTGCTGTGGGCTCAAAAAAATCCTTCTTGCCCACGCTAAGCAGATTGGGGCGGAAAGGCACGCTGTCGCGCAGGGTTTCGCGCAGCCCGCTCAGTATGAGAATAGACAGCAGGGCCAGGCCAGAGGATACATAAAACATGAGATCTATAGAGTAAGCCATGGCCAGCCAACTGCCTACTGGCGGAAAAATGGAAGACCCCAGGTTCATGCTAACCCCCAGAATGCCCATGGCTTCCCCCCTACGGTGCACGGGTGCGATATCTGCTACATAAGCTGAAGAGGCCGTGGGCTTGAAACCTGTTGAAAACCCATGGAAAAACCGCAGCAACAGAAAGCCGCTCACCGTGGTGAGCAAAGGGTAAAGCAAGCTGCAGACCACACATACCAAGGTCCCAAAGATCATGACCGGCACCCGCCCCACGGTGTCCGTCAGCTTTCCGCTGAAAGGGCGGGACAGGCCTGCCATGAGCGTGAACAAGGCGATGATCAGCCCTTTGTAATCCCCGCCCCCCATGCTTTCCAAATAAGCGGGGAGCTCCGGGATGATCATATTGAAGCTCCCGGCAAACAGGGCATGGCTCAGGCATAACAGCCAGAATTGTGCAGTGTACAGAGGCAGTTCTTCAGACATGCGGCAAAGATACGCCTGACGGCGTCCCTGGCAACCCTGATTTTTCCGATTTCCCTCTTATCTTTAGCCCATTACCTTTTAACCATCTCCAACCACTATGCTGCACAATTGGCTGCAACCCTATGCCCCAGACAATACCACGCCTCCTGCCCCATATGCCTTTGGGCAGCACATACAGCAATACCGCCCAAAGCAGGCCCAGCTCCGGGCAGGGAGCATTGCGCTGCTAGGCTGCCATGCTGCAGAAGCAGACCCCATCCGCAAAGCGCTCTATGCGCTCAGTTTCCCCTTCCAGGGGCTGGAGTTTACCGATCTGGGCAACGCCCGGAACCCTGACCCGGCCTTCCTCGCCCCGATTATCCGGGAGCTGCTGGAGAGCGAAGTGACGCCCATCATCCTAGGCCATATGCCAACACAGGCCACAGCTCAATACGCAGCCTACCAAGAACTGCAGTACTTGATCAACCTTCTTGTTGTAGACGAACAGGTACCTTACCACCCAGCCCGGCTGCAGGAGGCGCAACACTACCTGCAGAGCCTGTTAGATAGCCCCAAATCCAGCCTTTTCCACTTGAGCCTGCTGGGCACTCAGGCACACTTCGTCGCGCCAGAAGTATTCCGCTACCTCGATCAAAAGCGATTCGACTATGTGCGCTTGGGCAGGGCAAAAGCCAATATTACAGAATTGGAGCCCCTCATCCGCGACAGCGATCTGCTCTGCTTCAACCTTTCTGCCCTGAAACAGTGCGAAGCCCCTGGGCAGCAGGCCCCTTCCCCCAATGGGTTCAGCAGTGAGGAGGCTTGCCAGATTGCACGGTATGCAGGCATGAGCGATAAACTGAAGTCTTTTGGCTTATATGGCTTCCTAAATGAGCAAGACCGGGGGAGGCAGACTGCTCAGCTGTGCGCGCAGCTGATCTGGTACTTTGTAGATGGGTTTTACCATCGCAAAGGAGACTTCCCAACATCTATGGACGGGATGTCTGAGTATATCGTAGACTTCAAGGGGCACGAATACCAGCTCACTTTTTGGAGGAGTGAGAAAAGCAACCGCTGGTGGATGCAGGTCCCGGTAAAGACACACCACCGGCTGCAGCGGCACAGGCTAGTCCCCTGCTCCTACAACGATTATCTGAAAGCCTGCCAGGATGAGCTGCCCGAGCGCCTGCTCAATGCGCTCGACCGCTTTGCCTGAGCATTGTAGGGCCGCCTTTATGCCTTGCCCATATCTAGCAAAAGCTCCAAGCGGTTGCCACGGGAGCCTTTAACAAGGATATGGCTGCCGGTATGGCGCTCAGGCCGGAACCAGGCTTTCAGTGCATGTACATCCTCAAAATGCTGCAGCCCATACTGCTGTGCTGCAGCCCGGAATGCTTTTCCCACTAGCCATACCTCTGTAAAGCCGGCAGCTACAGCCGCCTGTGCCACGGCATCGTGCTCTGCCGCTTCATCAGCGCCAAGCTCTAGCATTTCACCAAGAACAGCAATCCGCTGGCCCGCATCTACCTGCTGGAAAGCCCGTATGGCATGCAGCATACTAGTGGGGTTCGCATTGTAGGCATCCAATAGGCAGGTCAGGCCTTTGTAAGACAGCAGCTGCGTCCGCATATTGGCCGGCCGGTAGCCCGCTATCGCGCGGCTGATTTTCTGTGCCGGCACCTTAAAGTATTGCCCAAGCGCCACCGCCGTAGCGATGTTCCCTAAATTGTAGCGCCCAATGAGCTGGCTTTGCGCTACCTCGGGCGCTCCAGTCTTCAGATCTTTGAAGGCAACCCGGAGGAAAGGGTGTTCCTCCTCTAGGACAACCTGCAAGCTGGGGCTCTCCGGCTCGAGCTCGGCAGCACTGCCATAAAACACTTTGCGCTTGCAAGGCTCCGCCAGGCCAGACAAAAAAGGCTCATCCTGATTGATGAACACCGTCCCTCCAGTCTCTGCCAGAAAGCGGTACAGCTCAGACTTGCCCTTTTTCACCCCTTCAATGCCCCCAAAACCTTCCAAGTGGGCTTTACCGATATTGGTGATCAGCCCATGCGTCGGCTCGGCTATACGGCTGAGCGCATCTATTTCCCCCTGATGATTGGCGCCCATCTCTATGATGGCAATTTCTGTATCAGCGGGCATAGCGAGCAGGGTCAGTGGCACCCCGATATGGTTATTGAGGTTCCCCTGCGTAAAGTGTACCCGGTAAGCTGCCTGCATCACCGCAGCGACCAGCTCCTTGGTTGTCGTCTTGCCATTGCTCCCGGTAATACCGACCACTGGCCCTGTAAACTGACGGCGGTGGTGGCGGCCCAAATCTTGTAAGGCCTGCAGCGTGTCTTCTACCTCAAGCAGCTGTGGGTGTGGTGGCAGGCCAGCGGAAGCTGATGCCACAGCATATCGAGCGCCCGCTTTAAGCGCAGCATGGGCAAAGGCATTGCCATCGAAATGCTCCCCTTTCAAAGCCCAAAACAGCTGCCCGGGCTTTACCCGGCGGGAATCGGTTGTAAGCCCTCCGCATTCTTGGAAAGCCTGATATAATTCTGCTAACGTGACCATAATGAGTAAGCGTAGAGTTCTTTGTAAGCCTGTGGCCTCCCTGATTCAAGCACAGAGCCTCTGCCCCGGCTAATGCCCGGGACAGAGGCTCTCAAATGTACAGTAGTATCAGGATATACAAGCAAAGCTTGTATTACATTTTAATATCTTCTGCTGCTTTTGCGCTTGCGCTTAGTGCTGAACTGATTGCCGCCCACATCATCGTTGCCGCTTGGCGAACCTGTGCGGGTCATGGCACAACGGAAGCCAATAGTACGGGACGCCTTGTCTTGATCCAAGTAGCGGCGGGTACCTGGAGTAAGCCAGTATGCACGGTCAGCCCAAGAACCTCCTTTGTAGACACGGGTTTTGTCGCTGACAAGCGTATGAACACCGGTATCGTAAAACGCATTGGACTGTTTGTCGCCATCGAGGTAGTTGTATACCTTGCCGGTCTTGTAGTTGTCGCGCGTTGCTGCCTCCTCATCTGTAACGTAACGGTAACGGAGGCGGCCAAGGCTATCCTTTTCAACAGGGCGGCCATCCTCGTCCAGCTCCAGCTGAGTGAACTCGCCACCACGGTAGGAGTTCAGGTCATGGTTTTCAGAGTCTTCCAAAGCAACACTAGTCAGTGGGCGGTAGAGGTCAAGCACCCATTCGTTCACATTGCCCGCCATATTGTAGAGGCCAAAGTCGTTGGGCAGGAACTCACGCACAGGAGCCGTGATGTGGGCATCGTCATTGAGGTTGCCCGCCATGCCCATGTAGTCGCCAGCGCCGCGCTTAAAGTTAGCCAGCATCATGCCTTGGCTTTTGTCCCGCTTCTGGTAGCGCATGGTGTTGCCGTCCCATGGGTAGAAACGGCGGTCGGAGATGCGCTCATCTTTTTCTGAGGTCTGATTGCCCTGCAGGGCCAAAGCAGCATATTCCCACTCTGCTTCTGTAGGCAGGCGGTAATCCGGAAGCACGATGCCATCTTCAAAGCGGACCTGCCGCTCACCTCCTGTCCGAAGGTCTTTGAGGTTTTTGCGGACATCGCCCTGATACTGCCCTACGAGGTAAGCATCGGTATTGAAGTTGTCTTCGTCTTTCTGCTCAGGATTGATGTTGAGGATCCCGCGCTCGATAAGGATCATCTCATTGGCACGGTCCGTACGCCACTTGCAATATTCTGTAGCTTGTGTCCAGCTTACGCCCACCACAGGGTAATTATCGTAAGAAGGATGGCGGAAATAAGTTTCTACGAAAGGCTCATTGAAAGCGAGCTCTTCCCGCCATACCAAGGTATCAGGCAGTGCATTGCGATACACTTCAGGGTAAGACTCGCCGAAAACGCGGTTGAGCCAGTAAAGGTACTCGCGGTAATCGATATTGGATACCTCCGTTTCATCCATATAAAAAGAAGAAACCGTTACCCGGCGGGGGATGTTGTTCCATTCATAGGTTACATCTTGTTGTGTAACCCCCATAGTAAAGGTACCACCTTCGATAAGGACGAGATTGGGGCCGGTGGCCTGGCCTTCGTAGTCCAATTTTTCAAATCCACCCCATTTGGTGTCATTGTATTTCCACCCGGTCGTTGCAGAACGCTCTCCGCCCCCGCAAGAACTGAGTACAAACGCAGCACCAAACAGGAATGCGCCAAACTTCAGCAGATTTTTCATTAGTAGGAATTTGTTTGTGAGAATCGACCAACAAAAGTATTGCATCGCTAAATCCAAAATAAGACAGCACGTCGGCTTATTACCGTACACAACGTTGCGCCGGTGGGCAAGCCTTCCGTTTTCGGGGCGGGAAATTACTAAAAACCAGCGGCTTCCTAAAACCCCGAAGCCAGCCTTAACACCTTTGGGGCAAGCCCAAAAGCTAAAGCCAGTGTAATTTTTTGTTTAAAAGTAGTGGCGAGCCACTGTTTTCCTTCAGTACAGCTGCTTTTAGTTGAACATCTTAAAGCAGTTGTTGTAGCGGCTGTTAAACCGCTTTTTTTGTAAAGCTTGGCTATCTTCAAAATTGACGGTGAGCGACAATTCATGTGTGCCCCCGGTACGCCCAAGGGTCAGCCCATTGAGCGTGATATCGAAGCTGTAGCCAAAGCGGAAGACGCCATAGCGCATGCCAAACATAGCAATTGCTGCATCTGAATTGTTGAAAGTATGGCGGTACCAGGCACCACCAAAAAAACTTCCGACCCCAAAATACGCACCTCCATCGATTTGTGCAAACTCCCCTTGCTTTACAAGGAGCACATTCGGTGATACAAACGCTCCTTTATTTTGATTATTGCCTGCAATGAGGGGGATTTCAAAGCCGCCATGCAAAGTAATCCGCAAGGGCAGGCCAGCACCGAGGTTTTCGTTGATATCAAGCAGGCTTTCATCTGGGCTGTTGAGGTGCTTGAGCGACAAGCCTGCATACGCTCTTTCGTTGTTGATGAGCACGCCTGCCCCAATATCTAGGACGGTGTTATTAAGGTTGTCAGGGCGCTGCTCTTCGGTGGGCATTGGGGCGCCGCCCCCACCGCCAGGGCCGTTGATGGGGTCCAGCTGATCGAGGAATACGAGCTTGTCCCAATCGAGGCTAGATTGGATAAGCCCAGCTTCTATACCGATGCGCAGGGCAGCCGTCCGGTTGATGCGCACTTGGTAACCGTACACCCCATGAAAACGGTTGGTGCTATAGATCCCATTGCCGGCATCATCGCCCATGACCATTACCCCAAAGCCGCTATTGAGGCCGGGCAAGCCTTGCTCGTAGGAGACGCCGTAGGTCTGATAGCCCCCCTCGTACTCCGCCCATTGACTGCGGTAGTTGGCCGTCACCCGTGGCGCAGAAGTGGTACCGGCAAAAGCAGGGTTGATCTGCATAGGGGCAGCAAAAAACTGGCTGAAGACGGGGTCTTGTGCCCGGAGCCCCCCCGTTAACAGTAGAAATAGGAGTGGGAGTAAGATTAGTGACTTTTGCATAGTTCTCAACATATTTGGCCCAGCAGGCTTTTGGGCATTGCTCCGCCCGTATTTTCGAAGGTTACGCCCCTCTATCAAAGCCTCGGCCTTTCTTAACAGGCAATAGAGCAGGACTGCATCCGTTTTCCAAAAGACTCCAGCAGGAATGCGTATCTTCGGTTCTGGGCTGGAAACCGTTCACCAACTTACCAAAAAATAAGGTAACCTGTTCACAAGGCAAACAACTAATGCCTTTTGTTTGACAAAACCAGGCCCTGCCTTCCTTGTTTACCCTGTAGCCAGGGCTGCAACATGAGCCAAGCATAAAATCATTGCCATGAAGCTTTTCAACACCCTTCTCCTTTTTGCCGGAATCTGGGCTGCCGCCAAAGCAGCAAACCCGCCTCAAATCAAAACCAGCCTGAATTGGGAAGAAAGCCCGCAAGGCATTACCCTTGAAGGCCAGGTGGTGGAATACTGGAGCTTTGAAGGGGCAATAGCCAGCTCTAACCCGCCCGGGCTGCCTGTTTTCACAGAGCGCTTCCGGGTAGATGGCAGTGGCCAGCTGAGCGTGAGCATTGCCGAAGCCAATTATGAGCCCTTCGAGTGGGGCAAAGCACCGGAAGCCGCCGAGCAGCTTGGCGCCTCTCCTGAGTTCGAAGCCAATGTCACCCGACACCGGGAAGGCTATTTCGGCAAAATCGCCTTTGTCCCCATTGTCCGGCGCAATGGGCAATATGAGCGGCTGACTTCCTTCACGCTCAAAATAGCCCTCCGGCCTCAGCCGGCCCCTCAGGCCCAACGGGGCCCCAACAATACCGACTTGTCTAAACTGGCCAACGGGGAGCTGTACAAGCTGGCCATCCCCACCACCGGCGTTTACAAAATCACTGCTGCTTTCCTAACTAATGAACTCGGCATAGACCTGGCAGGGGTAGATCCCGGGAGCATCCGGGTACTTGGCGCGCCCGGCGGAAAGCTGCCTTATTATTCCGAAGCACCACGGCAAGACGACCTGGCCGAGCTGCCCATACAAATAGTTGACGGGGGCGATGGCACCATAAACGGCAACGACTACCTGCTTTTCTATGCACAAGGGCCCGACCAATGGCGGTACAACGAAGCCCGTAGGCAGTTTGAGATGCAGCGCAATATATACGACAGCCGCAACTACTGTTTCCTACAGATACTGCCCGGCAATGGGGCTCGGATCAGCAGCCGGCTTTCGGTCAGCAGTACAGCGGCTGATATGACCACTTTTCGCGACTACAGCCGCTACGAGCCGGACCTGATCAACCTCTTTAAAGAATGGACCAAAGCCCAGGGGTCTGGCAAACACTGGTATGGCGATCAGTTCCGAAACGCTAGGGAATATACCTATAACGATATTTTCAACTTCCCTAACATCGTCCCGGGCAGCCCGGTGTATGTTCAGGCCCGGATGGCTCTCAGGGCTAGGGTTTCTTCTTCTTTTTTCGCTAATATTGGCGGTACGGAGCTGGAAAGCAGCCGCGTAGCTGCCATCACGACCATCAACACCAATAGCGACAACATCAATGCTTACGCCCGGGAAGCGCTGCTGCGGGACAGCTTCCTGGCAGAACAAGCACAGCTGCCGGTCACGGTGCGTTACCCTTTCCCGCAAGGGGCTGGGGACGAAAGCGAAGGCTGGCTGGACTGGGTACAGTTCAACGTTACCCGCCAACTGGCCATGACAGGAGGGCAGATGGCATTTCGAAGCCCCGAATCCAGAGCATTTGCTGCGGTGCGCTATCAGGTTGCACAAGCCAATGAGGGCCTGATGGTGTGGGATGTCACCAACCCGGTCAGCCCTGTAGCGCAGGCTTTCAATTTCAGTGGCGGCACCCTGTCCTTTGGCGCCAATACGGACGGGCTGATCCGAGAGTTTGTTGCTTTCGACCCTGCACAGCCCCTACTTCAGCCCGAGGCCATAGGGCCCGTCCCCAACCAAAACCTGCATGGCATTGCGGAAGTAGACATGGTCATCGTTTCCCCACCCGATTTTGAGCAGGAAGCGCTGAGGCTGGCTCAGCACCGCTCGGAGCTCAGCGGGATGACGATACAAATCGTTACGCCCGAACAGATCTATAATGAATTTAGCGGGGGCAGGGCCGAGCCTACTGCTATCCGGGATTTTAGCCGGATGCTGTACGACCGCTCCAACCGTTTCCGGTATCTCTTGCTTATGGGCGATGCCTCATTCGACTACCGCGATATTTATGGGTTCGGCGGCAATTTTGTCCCAGTTTACCAAAAAGAGAACTTCAACCCAGTAGAGGCTTATCCGACCGACGACTTTCTCGCCCTACTCTACAGCGGGAACGAGAGCGACCCTTTGTCTGGCGATCTTTACATCAACGTGGGGCGCCTGCCGGTCAAGACGGTACAAGAAGCCCGCAATATGGTCGATAAGATTATCCGCTACGACCTCAACCCGCAAACTTATGGAGACTGGCGCAACCGGTTGACTTTTGTAGGGGACGACGACGACGGACCTGGGGACATTGCCCACTTCCGGCAAGCCGACGATATTGCCGAAGACATGCAGGAGCTAGTACCTTTTGTCAACCTCGATAAAATCTACCTCGATGCTTTCCCTCAGGAATCCACGCCTGGAGGGGAACGCTTCCCGCTCGCTACAGAGCAGCTGAACCGTTCGATTTTCCGGGGTGCCCTCGCCGTCACCTATCTTGGGCACGGCGGGCCAAGGGGTTGGGCACAGGAGCGGGTACTCAATATTTCAGATATCCTCAGCTGGGACAATGCTATGCAGCTGCCTGTGTTCGTTACTGCTACCTGCTCTTTTACCGGCTACGACGACCCCGAGCTGGTTACGGCCGGCGAAGAGGTCATCCTCAACCCGAATGGAGGGGCAAGCGCGCTGATGACCACCGTGCGCGCAGTCTATGCCAACTCCAACGAGCGCATGACGCGCAATGCCCTTACTTACCTGCTGCAGCGCGACAGCACCACTGGCAGGCCCCGGGCTGTTGGCGAAGCTTTCCGCTTAGGCAAAAATGATGTCAGCTCAAGCTTTGACGTCAATAACTCCCGCAAATTCTCTCTCATAGGAGACCCCTCAATGCCGGTAGCCCTGCCCCGGCAAGAGGTCATCACGACTGCTGTCAATGGCATAGCCATTTCTCCAGCAGATACCCTTCCTATAGATACCCTCCGCGCACTACAGAAGGTGACCATACAAGGGGCTGTGCTCGCGGCAGACGGCTCAGTAGACAACAACTTCAACGGTATTGTCTACCCTACCCTTTTCGATAAAGCACAAACTGTGACCACCCTCGCCCAAGGGGCCAATGTGCCCTACAATTACCGCATACAGCAGAATGTAATTTTCAAGGGCCGGGCCTCTGTGACGAATGGGGTTTTCGAGTTTTCTTTTGTGGTGCCCCGGGACATCAACTACACCTTTGGGGCCGGCAAAATCAGTTATTATGCTGCCGACCAAGCCCGAAAAACGGATGCCGCCGGCAGCTATGAGGGGATTGTCATCGGGGGCTCTGACCCCAACGGCATAACGGATGATCAGGGGCCACAGGTAGAAGTGTTTATGAACACCGCCTCCTTTGTGTTCGGCAGCGTGGTCAGCACTAACCCTACCCTGCTCGTCCGCCTCAGCGACGACAATGGCATAAATGTTGTCGGCAACAGTATTGGGCATGATCTGGAAGGCGTACTAAACGGCAACACTCAGAACACCTATCTACTGAACGATTTTTATGAGTCCGAACTGGACGACTACACCCGGGGCACCGTACGCTACCCGCTCAGCCAACTGCCAGAAGGGCGGCACCGTATTGAAGTCAAAGCATGGGATGTGGCCAACAACTCCGCGACCGGCTTTACTGAATTTGTGGTAGCGGGATCGGCCGGGATCGCCCTACAGCACGTACTTAATTACCCGAACCCCTTTACCGACCGGACCTGTTTTCAGTTTGACCACAACCTCTACAATCAGGACCTCGATGTGCTGATACAGATTTATACCGTCTCTGGGCGTTTGGTCAAAACCCTGGAGCAGACTGTTTTCACTGACGGGGCAATCCGTCAGGGCGACTGTATAGAATGGGACGGGCGGGACGATTTTGGCGATCAGCTGGCCCGGGGTGTATACCTTTATAAGGTAAAAGTCAGGGGGGCAGGGATTGGCAGTACAGGCCGTTCTGGAGAGAGCGATTTCGAAAAGCTAGTCATTTTAAAATAAAGCCCAATAGGAAGAGCACAGTAGGCCGAGCGGGGGCTGCTGAGCCCGTTTGTAAAAATCCGCCAGGAAGTGTTAATTTTTTTAACGCTTGTATGGCAGGGTTGTAGAAACCCGTTTTGAAGAAGGCACCGGGCACGACGCCCCCTACTTGGCGCCCCGGCGTACCGCCCTCAAATTTTATGGGGCGCTAACTCCCTATAAACCGTATATTTGCAAAATCATTTTGGAAAAATTGTGAGCGTCTCATGAAAAAATCATTCCTACTCAATTTTCTATTCACAGCCATTGCCCTAACCACAGTGGCTCAGCAGGCGGAAGCACAGTGTACTCGTCAGGACCCTTCGGACCCTAACAGCCCGCTGATCAACCTCGACGGCACCCCCTGTGTCAACACGGTAGTATCTGCCGTGCCCTTCCTCCGGATTGTGGCCGATGCGCGTTCTGGTGCAATGGGCGATGCCGGCATTGCCATCTCTGCCGACCCCAATGCCATACATTTCAACGCTTCTAAGCTGGTCTTCGCAGAAGAGACTTTTGCCATGTCGGCCACCTACACGCCTTGGCTGCAAAACCTTGGCCTGAACGACGTTTACCTGGCCTATCTGACCGGGTTTTACAAATTGGATGACCTGCAAACCCTCGGGTTTGGGCTAAGGTACTTCTCGCTAGGCAGCATTCAGTTCACAGATCAGAACGGGGAGCCCCTGGCTATTGGCCAGCCCAATGAATTTGAAGTGTCGCTGGCTTATGCCCGTAAGCTGACGGACAACTTCTCTGCCTCCCTGACCGGTAAGTTCATCTATTCCAATTTGGCTGCCGGGCAGCAAGTGGAAGGTGGTGAGACCATCGAGCCGGGTGTTGCTGGCGCAGCAGATGTGGCCATGACGTACAAAACGGAAATCGATAATAACCGTGGAGATGCAGAACTTGTCGTGGGGCTGGCTCTGACCAATATCGGCTCCCGCATTACGTACACCAACTCCCTTGTACGCGATTTCCTGCCTGCCAATATCGGTTTGGGAGCTGCCTATACCATGGAATTTGATGAGTACAATAAACTGACGCTGACTACAGATATCAACAAACTGATGGTGCCTACGCCTTGCCAGGCCGAGACTTGTGAGGACCTCAATGAGAACAATATCGCAGACTACCGGGAGCAATCTTCCATTAGCGGCATCTTTGCGTCTTTTGGGGATGCGCCGGATGGCTTTCAGGAAGAGCTGCGCGAGCTGATGTACTCTTTTGGCGTGGAATACTGGTATGACAATCAGTTTGCTGTCCGGGCCGGCTACTTCAATGAGCACGCTCAGAAAGGTGGCCGGAAGTACCTCACGGTAGGGCTTGGGCTGAAGTACAACATCTTCGGGCTCAATTTCTCCTACCTCGTCCCTACTACCAATCAGCGCAACCCGCTAGACAATACCCTGCGCTTCTCCCTATTGTTTGACTTCGGCTCCATGGGAGAGCTGGAATAATAACGGTTGAGGCTGGGTGCAAACCCAATTGCCGCAGGCGTTTGTGCTTTTCGGAATTATAGCCTGGCATTGGCCTAGCGCTGCGAAGGGGTGTAAGAGCTAGTTAGGATTTTACACTTCGGGCTGCTCTTGCCGAATTTTGTCCTGCTCTTCGTTGTTCTTCGGTCACGTAGCTAAGGCTATTGGATTCAAGAATGGGGCCCTTTGTCCCATTCTTGAATATATCACGCCTCGATCAGGGCAAAATTTGGCTGCGTTCGCTCCAAAAGTAAAATCCTAACTAGCTCTAGGCCCGATAGGGCCGAGCGGATAGCGAGCCCCGTAGCATAGCGGCACCTGCCAGCGGGCAGGGGCAGGCCCCCTCACATTGCACAGGGGCAGGCAAAAAAAAACGACCATCTGCTTTGCGCCCTTGAGGCTTCCTACTCAAGGCAAAGACAGCCCGGCCGGGCCTTACGCTCAGCCGGGCTGCCGCGTTTTGGGCCAGCCGGGGGCTGATATCAATGATGCAGCGCCAATGCAACCGAAAGCAGGCCACCACCCCCTTTTCAAATAGCATTCCAGATAATAAACATTGGCCAACCCTTCGTTATCAACATCACACCGCCTGTTATCACTGCCAGGCGGAACAAATGCTCTGTACAAAAAATGATGAAAGACATGTCGTATTCTGCGCTCTTATTCCTTATGCTAGCCATCCAAAGTTGTGTACCTGCCCCAGAACAGGGGGAAGCCGGCACCGGAAGCCTTACCTTCAGTGAGGGCTACCAATTCCCCTATCAGCTCAGCAGCCCTGAACAGGCTATTTCCCTTCCTGCCGAGCTCAATGAAATCTCCGGCCTTTCCCTTTATGCTGAGGAGCAGGAAATCGCCGCTGTACAAGATGAAAAAGGGCTGATATTCTTTTTAGACCGTGCCACGGGCCAAGTCCTCCGCAAGGAAGCGTTCTGGAAAGATGGCGACTACGAAGGCATAGAAGCCGTTGGGGATACGCTTTATGTCGTAAAAAGCAGTGGCACCATCTATAAGGTGGCGCTCAAAGCCGATGGCGGAGCGCCTGAAGTGGAGAAATACAATTTTTTCCTGAATAGCGATAACGACGTGGAAGGGTTAGGCTATGACCCGGCTGGCAACCGCCTGCTGCTGGCCTGCAAGGCAGAGGCAGGGTATGGCGATAAGAAATACCCGGGCAAGAAAGCCATTTACGCTTTTAACCTAGAAACCGCTTCTCTCAGCGAGGCGCCAGTCTACTTTGTGGCTGCTGATTCTATCCGCCAATATTTGGAAGCAGACCCAGCAATACGGAAATTAGAGAAGCTAGTCGAGTTCTTTGACCCAGAAGTGGATTTTGATTTCAGCCCATCAGCCATTGCCGTACATCCGCGCACCGGCAACCTTTATGTCACTTCATCGGTTGGAAAGATGTTATTGGTATTGCACGCTTCGGGGCGTATACTCCATATAGAAAAACTGAGCAAAACCATACACCCACAGCCCGAGGGGCTTTGCTTTGACAAATCGGGCACGCTATTCCTGTCCAACGAGGGCAAAGGCGGACAGGGCAAAATCTACCGCTTTGCTTATCAGCCTTAAAGGCTTTTGTACAAGCTCAGAAGAAGTCAATACCAGAAAACCGTTATCTGGCTTGTTTAAATCCTTCATTTAACGGATTATTGTGTACACAAGCCCAAAAAGGGCAGAAACCACTTTGATCACTCAACAGCCTGGCCCTGCCCGGGCTAATATACCCACTGCAAAATCTATGAGCGTAGTAGAAATGAAAGTCCCAACCATTGGCGAGTCTGTAACAGAAGTTACCCTCTCTCAATGGCTGGTGGAAGACGGAGGCTACGTCGAGCTCGACCAGCCGATCTGTGAATTTGAATCTGATAAAGCGACGCTGGAGTTCCCTGCTGAAGCTTCCGGGAAAATCACTTACGTAGCAGCTGAAGGGGACGACCTGGAAATAGGGGCCCTCGTTGCTAAGATTGATACCAGCGCTTCTAAAGGCAGCAGTGGAGGGGACAAAGCTGCTGCACCTGCCCCTGAAAAAGAAGCCCCTGCAGCACCTAAAGAAGAAGCACCCGTACCTGCCCAAGCAGAACAGTCGGACAGCTATGCTGCAGGCCACCCTTCTCCTGCAGCAGCTAAAATCCTTAAAGAGAATGGCATAAACCCTGCCAATGTAGCAGGTACAGGCCGCGACGGCCGCATCACAAAGGAAGATGCCCAAAAAGCAGCTTCGGCCAAGCCGGAAGAGGCTCCTGCGCCTAAGTCAGAGGCCCCAAAGGCCCCTGCCGCCGCGCCTGCCCCTTCTGCACAGTTCAGCCGGGAAACATCCAGCAAGAAAATGAGCCGGATGCGCCGTACCATCGCCAAACGGCTGGTCAGTGCCAAGAACGAAACTGCAATGCTGACCACCTTCAACGAGGTAGACCTCACGGAGGTGATGAAGCTGCGCAAAACTTATCAGGACCGCTTTGTAGAAAAGTACGGCATCAAGCTCGGTTTCATGTCTCTGTTCGCCAAAGCCTGCGCCAAAGCCCTGATGGAAATGCCTGATGTCAATGCCAAGCTAGATGGGGACAGCCTGGTTTATCATGACTACGCAGATATCTCCATTGCGATCTCCACCCCTACCGGCCTGGTTGTCCCTCCCGTCCACAACGTGGAATCCCTGAATTTTGCAGAGGTAGAGTACAAAATCAAAGAGCTGGCCGGCAAAGCCCGCGATGGCAAACTTACCCTGGAAGAAATGCAGGGCGGCACCTTTACCATTACCAATGGTGGCGTCTTTGGGTCTCTCCTATCAACGCCTATCCTCAATGAGCCGCAATCGGCCATCCTGGGCATGCACGGCATCAAGAACCGGCCAATGGCCATAGATGGGGAAATCAAAATCCGCCCTATGATGTACCTCGCGCTGTCTTATGACCACCGTGTCATTGATGGCAGCTCTTCTGTAAGCTTCTTGGTGAAGGTCAAAGAGTACATCGAAGACCCCGTCAGCATGCTGATGGACCTCTAACAGGCGTTCCGCACGGCCCTTTTTGCTCAAGCCCCCTTCAATCCCTCAGCAGTACTTACTTTGTATGCTGGGGGATTGTTGGTTTTTGAGCATTCGTCGCCCCTTTGGCGAAACGTGCGCATTCCATTCTGTATATTAGCTATCCTAAATATTAAATATGAAACCAATTTTACTGCCTGTCCTTCTGCTCCTCCTTTCCTGCACACTCTTTGCCCAACAAGAAGCTAACCTGCTCAGTACTTGGAGCGACCCCACATTAGTAGGCTCCAATGCCTATGACAATACCTATAATGAGGTATGGGGGCTTGCCGTTAATGGCTATGAATATGCTGTCATAGGCAGCACTGCAGGCACCCACTTTATTGATGTGACAGACCCGGAGTCGCCCTTCGAAGCACACTTTGTAGCCGGGGCTGCTCAGGGCGGGGGGATCATCCACCGCGATTACCATGACTACCAAGGATACCTATATGCGGTTTGTGACGAAGGGCCAAGCACGCTTCAGATCATGGACATCACTCAGCTCCCGGACACGGTCATAGTGGCTTATGATGCCCCTACCCGTATTCAGACTGCCCACAATATCTTTATAGATACGGCTACCGCTAAGCTGTATGGCTTTGCAGTGAACGGCGGGCCACAGAATTATTCCGCTATGCGGGTTTACGACATCTCCGACCCACTAGACCTCAACTATCTCGGAGAGTACAACAACTTTGGCGGCCTGATTGCCGGCCATGTGCACGACGGCTATGTGCGCGATGATATAGCGTTCCTCAATTGTGGGGGAGCTGGTTTTGCTATGGTCGACTTCTCTGACCCTGCCAACCCGGAAACCATCAGCACCATCACGGATTACCCCTTTCGGGGCTATAACCACTCCGGCTGGCTGACCGACGATGGCAGCCACTATTTCATGGCGGATGAGAACCATGCCTTTGACATCAAAGTGTTCGATGTGTCAAACCCCTGCGAGCCAGAACTCGCCAATACTTTTGATGCGGAGGTCTCCAACCCGAACAGCATCACCCACAATCAGATTGTCGCCTGTGACTACCTCTACGTCTCTTACTACTACGATGGGATGGTCGTCTATGACATCTCCGATCCTGCCAACCCTCAAAAAGCATTGTACTACGATACCTCCGATGAGCCCAATGGCACAAGCTACAAAGGTGCATGGGGCATTTACCCCTTCCTCCCGTCCGGCAATATTCTGGTAGTAGATATGCAGGAAGGGCTCTTCGTCTTCGAGAGCGTAGGGGACAATTGTGCAGCCACACAGGAATTGCAGCCGGTCAACCTCGATTGTTTGCTCCCAGTCTCTGTACAAGAAGAGGCCCCGGAAGCTGGGCACTTATTGGTCTATCCTCAGCCCGCCTCTGGCCAGTTGCAGGTTGAGCTCAATATGAGCCGCCCCCAGGCCGGCGCTCAATTTGCACTGTACGGGCTGCACGGGCAGCTGGTACAGCAGTTTGGGCCTCAAGATCTGGCAGCGGGAGCACAAACCCTGGCCTTCCCGCTGCAGGCCCATCCACAGGGGCTCTATGTGCTCCGCGTGCAGGGGGAGCAATGGTCTCATTCCGCCAAAGTCATACTGAAATAAACGGCCTCGCTTGCCAAGCCCTCTTGGGAAAGCCCCTGTAAGGTACCGTACTTTACAGGGGCTTTTCTGAAGGGGCAACTGCGCAGCATAACCGTCAAGGAAACGTTAAGCATGGGCAGGCCCGCTCACAGTAAGGAGCGGTAATACGTTGGCAGAAGGTATATTTAGGTTCAGGATTTGAAAACCCGGTGCCCGGCAGCCTATCTTTGCAGCCTGGCCAGCGGTGTAGCCCTGGGCAAAGCAAATAGATGATCACCGGTATGATGCGGTATTTATTTTTGTGGATCGTATTGAGCCTGTTCCTGGCCGCACCGGCCGCCTACGGGCAGTTCCCCGGCGCCAACAGGGACAACGCCACTCCCAACCCCAATGAAAGCCTGAGCCAGCTAGATGTACTGCTCGACACCTTTCAGGTCTTTTATTTCTATGCAGACAACCCCAATCAGGAGGCCCCTTTCTCTGATACCACGCTGGGCAACTATTTCCGGCAATACGACCCAGTCCGCAGCCGCCGGCTGGATTACCGGCACTTGGGCATACTAGGCTCCGCCCACGAGCCTATTGTCTGGGAATCGCCCGAACGGCAAGGGTTTGATATCGGGCTACACCAATTTGACCTCTACCAGATACCGGCCGGCAGCCTAAGGTTCTACCGGCTGGAAAAGCCGTTTTCTACCTTTGATTTCACAGTTGGCTCTGAGCAGGCCGATAGCTACACCAAGGCCGTCTTCAGCCGGAATTTTGCCAACGGGCTCAACTTCTCCCTAGACTACGCCCGCATCACACAGTTTGGCGCGAACAGCCAATACCCCAATCAGAATAACCGCAACACCGCCTTTACCAACGGGCTGTGGTACCAAAGCTCCAATGGCCGGTATGAAGGTTTCTTTAGCCTGGCGCTCAACACCATAGAGCAGGAAGACAATGGGGGGGTCAAAAACGAGCCGGTATTGGGGGGCGAGTTTAGCAGCCCAAGTGCAGCTGAGGTCTTCCTGGGCGACGCCCGTACCCGGCACGCCCACAGGGAGCTAGCCTATACGCAGTACTACCGCTTCGGCGGAGGGGCAGATTCCCTCGGCAATCGCAGCAGGGCTTTTACCGCCTCCCACTCCATCAGCTACAAGAGCAGCCTCTACAAGTTTGCCGATGATTACAACCCCCTGCAAGACAGTTTCTACGTCAACTTCCCTGTTTTCTTGGCCGACCCTCGCGGTGTGAGGTTCTACTTGCAGCACCGGCAGCTCCGCAACAGCTTCCGGCTAGCGACTTTCCGCCTGCGAAAAGATGGGGCAGCCGAAGCACAACGGGACCTCATAGAGGCCGGGCTCGTCCATACCCTCCATACTTTACGCCAAACTTCAGCAGACTCTGTGCTGAACAACCTCTTCGCCACTGCCCGCTACCGGTTCAACCCTTCTGCAAAACTACTGATCGACCTGCGGGGGCAGCTGGGCTTGCTCGCTAATGCCGGTGACTATAAAGTGAGCGGCGAGCTGTCTTTCGATTTCGGCAAACTCGGCCAGCTGGAGGTTTCGGGCATCAACCAATTGAACAGCCCCAACCTTATGCAGCATCGCCTTTTTCTGGCTACCCGCCCGGTATATCAGAACGATTTTGACAAAACCCTGTCCACTACCCTTACCGCACGCTACCGCCTGCCTGCCATTCAGGCGAGCGCCGAAGGGCGCTACCACTTACTGAATAACTACATTTACTTTGGAACCGACGGCCTGCCAGCCCAAACCGGAGTGCCCATCAGCGTTGTACAGCTGATGGTGGAGAAAAACTTCAACCTGTTCTGGAACCTCCACTTGGACAACCTCATCGCGCTGCAGCAATCTTCGGAGGAGGTGCTCCGGCTGCCGGCCGCTTATGGTAAGCACAGTTTCTACTATGCAGGCAAATGGTTTCAGGTGCTAAACGTGCGCCTGGGCACCGACCTGCGCTATCAAACGGCTTTCCAGGCCAACTATTACAACCCTGTCACCGGGCAGTTTCAGCTCCAAGGGGAAGAAGTCCCCTTCTACCCTGCCTTAGACGCTTTCTTCTCTATGCAGGTTACCCGCTTCCGTGCATTTGTGCGTTGGGAAAACGGTACAGCTACCCTGCGCGATCAGTTCTTTTACCAGGTAGCCCGCTACCCGCACCCCCGTGCGGTCGTGCGCATAGGCATCGACTGGCGCTTCCTGAACTAAAGAAACGCAAGGCCCCTTCACCAAATAGGGGGCCTGCCCAGGCTCAATTTTCCCAAGCTTGCGCGAACAATAACCCCACTTAGCTTATTTAGTGTTAGAACACTGAAAATAAAAAATCATGAGCCAGCCAACTGCTATAAAAATGGTCCGGGCATTAGGTTTCCCCTGGGCCACTCAAGACCCGTTCATTTTTTGTGCTTACCACAACGACCGCTACCCCAAAGGCAACAACGAATTGGGGCCCGATGCTTCGCTCGGGGGGCGCGCCATTGGGCAAGACTTCGACCCTTCCAGAGAATGGCGGATGTACCACGGGCAGACCGTCCCAGGCTTCCCCCATCACCCCCACAGCGGCTTTGAGACAGTGACCATTGGTATGAAAGGCCTGATCGACCATGCCGATTCGCTGGGCGCAGCCGGCCGGTTCGGCAATGGGGATGTGCAGTGGATGACCGCAGGCAAAGGGGTACAGCATTCTGAAATGTTCCCTTTGCTCAATGCGGAAGGGGAAAACCCGCTAGAGCTGTTCCAGATCTGGCTCAACCTCCCAGCACGCAGCAAAAAGGTAGCGCCCCACTTTAAAATGCTATGGGCAGAAACCATACCAGAATACAAGCATACTGACGATGCAGGGAAAGCCACTGTAGCCAAAATAATTGCGGGCCAGATTGGCGATAGCAAAGCCCCTGCACCGGCTCCCGATTCTTGGGCCGCAGAAGAAGAAAATGAAGTTGCCATTTGGACTATACGCATGGAAGCCGGCGCAAAATGGGCATTGCCGCCTACTGTTGCCGGGCTGAACCGCTCCCTCTATTTTTATCAAGGGCAACAAGCAAGCATAGATGGGCAACAGTTCCCCGCATCTAAAATCATTGATCTGTACAGCGAACGAGAAGCCCTGCTGCACAATACAGGGGGCGAACCCGCATATTTCCTTTTCCTACAAGGCCGCCCGATGAACGAGCCCGTCGTACAGCATGGGCCTTTCGTAGCCAACGACCGTGAGGGGATTATTCAGATCATGCAGGAATACCAAGCCACCGAATTTGGCGGCTGGCCCTGGCCCCGCCCAGATCAGGTGCACGATAAAAACAAAGGCCGGTTCGCCCGTCATGTAGATGGCCGGGTAGAAGAAAAAAGCTTATAGCAAACACTAGCATGGCCCGGTGCAGGCAGCCCTGCACCGCCCATGCCAACTGAAACCGAAACCAGCATGATTCTTATTGAACACCCTGTGCCCTGCCCAAGAGCAGCAGACTGGGCGCAGCTGCTAAAGGAGCTCGTTGTAGCTCACCGTCTGGCCGAGAACCCCAATTTGCAGGAGCCAATGCTGACAGAGGGCAGCAAGCCTGCCGCGATTGGGGAAAGTGCTATAACGGATTATCTAAACCAGCTGAAGAGAGACGTCACAGACTGGCGCGCGCCCGGCTGCGGTGTGTAGCGCAGCTATTGTTTTCGCCGGCTGCCCCAAACCCACTTCTCCACCCACCTTATCGTCATATCATTTTCTATCCGGACCTGACAGCTGAGCCTCGGGTAGCCAAACTTCCTGGCAGCCCGGTCGTGCCAGTGCACAGGCGTAGGCTCACCTTCTTCGATCCACACCCCGCAAGTGGCACAAAGGCCCCGGCCGCCACAATTCAAGCTCTGTGTAAATTTAGCGTACGGGCTCAGCCCATTCTCCAACAGCAACTCCCGCAGGTTGCTGCCATGTGGGGCAGACAGCTGGAGCACAGCCCCATCTTTTTCGACAATGGTCAGGATATAATGCTGCATAATTGACGCTGTACAAAGGAGCGCAAACTAAATTGCCGTTTATGGGGCCTGCCCCTGCCTCGAGGATGGGCCCAACCGGCAGGTGCCGCTATGCTCCGGGGCTCGCTGTCCGCTCGGCCCTACCGGGCTTACCCCCCTTCGCAGCGCTAGGCCAATGCCAGGCTATAGCAGATCAGGGCTGAACGCCTGCGATATTTCAGCCTACGCTCCTTATGAAAAACAAAGAATGCCGATGAGCAAAAATTGTTGCCAGAAAAAGTGACTTTGCGCTCAGTCTGCGTCTACATATCATAGTTAAAGCAATTGCACAAAAGGGTATGTTGCCCCGGCGCTGACATACTTTGAGAAAACACACGTACCGGGCGCGGCGTGCCCACTCCCTCATAATCCCACGAACACAACCGGTGCCCGGCGAATATTGCCGGGCATTTTTATTTGGCAGGGTTGTTCCGGCAAGGGCCGGGAAATTCTATCTTTAAGCTCAAACCCAAAAGAACCCTGTTGACTATGGACTTGCTCACCATTATTACCATACTTATTGTTGTTGCCGCCTTTTTTGGCTATTTGAACGTGCGCTTCCTCAAGCTCCCGGTTACGATTGGCCTGATGGTGATTTCATTAGCTTTCTCTCTGCTCACGATGGGGGTCGGGCAATACTTTCCGGCCTTATTCGAAATGGAGAAGAGCCTCGTAGAACAGATTGACTTCCACGAAGCACTGATGCAAGGCATGCTGAGCTTTCTCCTTTTTGCCGGCGCGCTGCATGTCGATTTCCGGCAATTGAAAGATATGCGCTGGCCTATTCTGTTGTTCGCAACCCTAGGCGTCGTCACCTCTACTTTCCTGGTGGCAGGCTTGGCTTATGGGCTATTCAATGCCCTGGGGCTTAGCATCCCCTTCCTGCATTGCCTCCTTTTTGGCGCCCTGATCTCTCCCACCGACCCCATAGCAGTACTTGGCATCTTAAAAAAAGCAGGCGTGCCAAAGAGCCTAGAGACCAAGATAGTGGGCGAAAGCCTTTTCAATGATGGGATAGGCGTTGTCGTTTTCATTACCATCTATCAGCTGGCACAGGCTGGGGCCGGCCAGTTTGATGCAGGCCAAGTTGCTTTTCTTTTTGCTGAAGAAGTTGGCGGAGGTATATTGCTAGGCTTAGGGCTTGGCTACCTCGCGTACTACATGATGAAGACCATAGACGATTACGAAGTAGAAGTGCTCGTGACCCTCGCCCTTGTCATGGGAGGGTACCTCCTGGCCAGCAGCCTGCACTTCTCTGGGCCTTTAGCCATGGTCGTAGCAGGCTTAATGGTCGGGCACGAGCGCTTCCGGACCTCTTCTATGTCGGAACAGACCGAGCGGTACGTAGATAAATTTTGGGAACTGATGGATGTGCTGTTCAATGCCGTACTTTTTGTCCTGATCGGCTTGGAGATCATTATCCTGGACTTTTCAACTGTTTACCTCTTGGCAGGGGCCCTGGCTATCCCCATGGTGCTACTAGCCCGGGCGACAGCCCTTGCCGGGCCTATCGCTTTATTCAAAAAGCGGCTGGCGTTTGCGCCAAAGACCAACCTCATCATGACTTGGGGCGGCCTCAGGGGCGGGATTTCTATTGCCCTTGCCCTATCTCTTGCTGATTATATGAGCCGGACACCGATCCTCACGGTCACCTACATCGTTGTGGTTTTCTCCATCATTGTTCAGGGGCTTACGGTAGGGAAGATGGTGCAAAAATATGCCACAAAACCCTAGTGGTCTGTCAAGGCTAAAACTAGGGGTTGCCTGCGGCGACTTTTGAGGCTACTCTTCGTTGGACAACCCCTTACGTAGCGCTGCTATGCGCGGGAACATCCGCCTTGATTAGCCTCAAAATCCGCTCCCACTCAACCCATAAATTAACACTTGACAGACCACTAGGCTGCCTGCTGTTTTGCCCCCCTATCTGTGCTCTGGCCCTGCTGTTTGAACCCCGCAGATGCTGCGCTATCGGGGGAGGGAGGGCAGCATCTGCAACTGCCGCAAGGACCCTGTGCATGCGCGCTTGACCGCAGCAGTACAGCAATGGCCGGCATCGAGTGCCTGGCAGGACACCGGGATAATAGGTTTGCAGAGTGCCAATACCGCTGATCTGACAAGGACCAGGGCGGGCACAAGTCCAAATATCGCAAGGGTTTAGGCCTTTTCGGCTTAGGCTAGAACCGGCCTAGCGCTGCGCAGGGGTGGCCGAAGGCTAGACCCGACGCCTGTAAGGCGAGGGGCCGAGCGGATAGCGAGCCCCGTAGCATAGCGGCACCTGCCCGTTGGGCCATCCTTGCGGCAGGGGCAGGCCCCATAAACGGCAATTTAGTTTGCGCCCCGCAGCAGTAAAGGCACGAAAAAAACCACCGGCGAATACTTCACCGGTGGTATTAACATATTTGAAGGAAAACGTGGTGTACAAATCAAAGCTATCCGAATATCATGCTTAGAGCCCTTCAAGGGCAAGCATGATATCGGATAGGGATACCCGCTCTGGGGTAATATTTATGGTCAGATTCTCCACAATAGTAATGGTGCGCTCGCGGAAGAAGTAAACCCCTTCTTCCCCTTCTGCCACCACAATGATTTTGCCGACTTCCCCTATTGGCAGCCCTTGCAGGCAGCAGTCCGGGCGAAGCTCTTCGCCCGTAAACGGAAGCCGGACCAAGCTTTCATGATCCCGAAAGACCAGAAAAGCCACTGTATTGGCTGCTTCAAAGCCATAAGGAAGATTGAGGCAGACCTCTGCCAGCCCTTCATCCTGCGGGAGGTAAGCACCGCACTGCAAGTAGCCCAGTTCCGGGCTTTCCATTTCAAAACCAGGCAGCAGTGTGCCATCCTCGGGGTCTTCCAGTTCTACCGAACGGACTACAACTTCCCCGGGGTTGTACCCTGCCCAATCAGATGGCTGCTGAGCAGTGAACAGGCGCATTTGAGAATTGTAGCGAGCCGTCGACATCCGCACTTTTATGCGTTTGCCCTCTGCCAGCCTTAATGGCACCCCACCCTGTTCCACTTCGATTTTCACCCCGCCATAGGCAGAGAAGAGGCGGCCCAAAGAAGAGGTTGAAGCGCTCTCAGGCAACAGGTCTTTTTTAGCGGGCAGCGGCAAGATTTTCGCTTCTACCCAACCCGCTACCTCTGAACCATCCGGGCTGACGAAAGCCTGAGGCGGCACGATAACGTGGCCGCTCCCGGGCAGCGTGATGTCCTGTTCTTGAGCAACATCCCAAGAAATTTGGATTGGATTGGATTGTATGGCTTCGAACAGACGGCTGATATCACCGGAAACAAGCTCCAAGGGCTGGAATTGGTCCACCTCTTCCACACACCCTGTAAGGAGCGATAGTATCCCTATGTATGTTACAAAAAGCCTTCTCATATAAGTAGAGATTGTTTAAACCTCCGGAGTTCCGGCGAATCATCTGTTTGTCAAAAAGCTGCCCAGGCCACCCAGGCAGATTAGGCTTACTGAAAGTTAGATACCCCAACATCATAAAGCGTTGCCTCTGTCTGAGCATTTTTTTTAAAAAAACTCCTCCTATTTCTTTTAATTGGTATTTTGAAGCCCCGCAGGCGGGCCACCCCCTGCAATTTTCACCACTCCCCCCCCGCCCAAAAGCCTCGAACAGCCGATGAACCAGACGCTACGCTGCCCAAAATGCGAACAAGGCATTGCCCCTGCAGACATCAACATCCACCTCCTGATCGCTAAGTGCCAAGCTTGCGGCAACGTTTTCAACTTTGAGCAGCAGTACAGCGCCCCAGGTACCGCCCTTCAGCAAATCCCCAAAGAGCGGGCCGAAATCAGCATGCCCCCCGGCATAGAGGGATACCAACTGATGAACGAGCTCAACCTACGCCTGACCTGGCGCAACCGCATACATGGTTTCCTGGCCTTTTTCACCGTTGCGTGGAACCTCTTCCTCATCCCTTTCATCCTTATGATTATGGCAAGTGGAGACCTCGAAATGCTGTTGTTCCTTAGCCTTCACCTTCTTGTCGGCGGCAGCCTCATCTACTGGCACATTGCATGCCTGCTCAATAAAACCACCCTACAGATCACCCCTCAGTATATCCTTATAGAGCACGGCCCCATACCTGTACCCTTTATGCGCACGCAGCAGATCTCAGCTACCGCTATCCGCCAACTCTATGTGGAAGAATACGTAGCCGGGCACACTAACGGCAACCCCTTTTACCGCTTTGCGCTAAAAATCAGGCTTGCCTCCGGCCAGCGGGAACAGCTCCTGAAAAACCTCAGAAATGCAGATGAAGGGCTCTACGTCGAGCAGCAGATAGAGCGTTTCCTTAAAATAGAGGATATGGCCGAAAGGGGCGAAATCGCATAAACCTGGCCTGGCATCCCATTGTAATTTTCTGTACCTTAACCACTGCCTGCAATTACAAAATCTAAATGACCTGACAATTATTATGGAGGACAAGAACCGCCCCGCGGAAGAAGGCAAAAAACCCAAAAGCCTAGCTGAACAGTTGGCAGACGAGGCTTTTGGGGCCGAGCAACATAACCCCTCGCCACAACAGCCCTCAAAACCAGAAGAGCCGGCCAGCTACAAAGATATTTTCAGCGGTACCTACAGGGAGCAAACGCCCAAAGAGCCCTCCCGTTTTGACGAATGGGGCGATGAAGTGTCCAAAGCTGCCGGCCAAGCTGGGCAAAAAGCTCAGGAGATTTCCGAAAAGGTCGGCAAACGCGTGCTCGAAGCCAGCGATGAAATCAACAAACGGCTAGAGGAAAAAGGCTCAGCATTCCTAGGCAAAGCCCAGGCTGCAGGAGAAAAACTGATGGGGAAGTTTGACGACTTGCTAGAGAAAGCCAACCAAGAAGCCAACGCAGCTTCTTTCGATGATATGACCGCCGAGGCCCGCCGCATGCAAGAGGAGCTCGAGGCCAAAGTGAAAGCAAGAGGGCAGCGGTCCAATACCGAAAATGTGCAGCGCGACCGTGAAAAAGGCCCGCTCGGCGGCTTTGAAAGCTTCTTCGATAAAGCTTCCCGCTACGCGGACGGCGACTATTCGGATGATGGGCCGCACGGGCTGCGTAAAGATCCAGACTATAAGCCTAAAAAAAACGAGGGGAAAGTGAAGGGGTTTGAAGACCTTGACGGCGATGGGGACGAAATCATAGACGACGCCATCATCGATGATGACGGCCAATGACGAACAGCCCGGATGGGCCCGCCTGCGCAGCGAGTATGGGCCTCAGCTGAAACTGTTCCGGGTACGCTACGATTGGATGCGCAACCCCCGAAACCAGCAGGAGGAAGCTATGATCGTCCTCGAATCCGCTGACGCTGCTAATGTGGTAGCCTGTAGGGCACAGGACCAAGCGATCCTCTTTGTGGAGCAGTACCGATTCGGGATTGGGCGGCACACCTTAGAACTGCCGGGCGGCATGGTCGACGATGGAGAACAGCATCTGCAGGCAGCACAACGTGAGCTGCTGGAGGAGACCGGAGGGGAAGCAGCAAACTGGCATTTCCTGGGCAGAATCGCCTCCAACCCTGTTTTCCAAGACAGCTATATCTACCATTGGCTTGCAGAGCCGGTACACATTGTGCAGCCGCCTACACTTGATGCGGGGGAAGATGTACACCTGCGATGGATACCTCAGGAGGAAGCTGAAAAAATGCTCCACGCAGGGGCATTCGAGCACCCCCACACCATCAGCGCACTGCTCCGCTATTTCAACTTTGACAAATGAGCAACGCTACAAAGCCAGCGATCAAAGCCTTAGTATTCGATGCCTACGGCACCCTTTTCGATGTCAACAGCATCAATCAAACACTACAGGAGCTATTGCCGCAACAGGCTCAGGAGGTTGCTGCAATATGGAGGCGGAAACAGCTCGAATATACTTGGCTGCGCACACTTATGGGGCAGTACCGGGATTTTTATGCCCTTACGGAAGAAGCGCTGGCCTTTGCATTGCATCAGTGCGGGGCCAGCCTGGAAGAACCCCAACAAAGGCAACTGATGGGCGCCTACTACCGGCTCAAGGTGTTCCCTGATGTCCCTGAGGCGCTTTCCACGCTTGCACAGTCACATACCTTGGCTGTACTATCCAACGCCAATCCTTCTCTGCTGGAACGTGCAACGGCCTGGAATGGGATTGACGAACACTTCTCCGCTCTGATCAGCGCCGATGAGATACAACATTATAAGCCTGTCCCTGCAGTGTACGCTTTAGCCGAAGCTAGGCTGGGCCTCCCTGCCAAAGAAATGCTTTTTGTCTCCTCCAATACTTGGGATGTCGCAGGGGCTGCTGCAGCTGGACTGCAAACGGCCTGGCTCAACCGGAACGATAGCGCGGGGCAACTGGAACAGCTGGGCTACCCCCCCTTGGCTGCTTTCCCTAGCCTGGCCGCGCTCAGGACGTGGCTCATGGCGTAGGCCGCCGTAAACCAGATTGTCATTTTTTGGCCTGCCCCTGCCGCAAGGAGGGGGGCCTGCCCCTGTCCGAT
>NZ_VOOR01000055.1 GCF_007993045.1 Phaeodactylibacter luteus | reverse complement strand
AAGCCCCCGCCCCGCCCACCAAAACACCATTTATTACCAAAACAATCCACACCCTCCGATCCTTTACTCCTCAACTAACCTATGATTATGAAGCACAAAATTGCAATCGGCATCGGTGGCTCAAGCGGGAGCATTTACGCCAAGGTACTATTGGACCGCCTGGCCCAGCTACAGGATCAGCTGGAGGCCGTAGGCATTGTGATGAGCGATAACGCCAAATTCAACTGGGAATACGAGCTGGGCGACAAAAGCTATGAAAACTATCCTTTCACTTTTTACGACAAAAAGGACTTCATGGCGCCTTTTGCATCCGGCTCAGCCCGTTACGGCACGGTGGTCATCTGCCCCTGCTCCATGGGGCTGCTAGGGCGGGTCGCCACCGGGGTTTCCACAGACCTGATCACTCGTGCTGCCGATGTTGCCCTGAAGGAGCGCCGCCGCCTCATACTGGTGCCAAGGGATACGCCCTACAGCCTGGTCCACATCAACAATATGAAAACGGTCACAGAAGCCGGCGGCATCATCTGCCCGGCGAGCCCTTCCTTCTACAGCCGCCCTCAGACGCTGGAGGAGATGGCCGCTACCGTAACGGACCGTGTGCTCGACTTAGCTGGGCTTGAGCTGCACAGCTACCGGTGGGGGGAAGCGTAGGAGGGTATCCTGCTTACGTTGCCCGGCCCATAAATCCTGCTGCCTGTGCCCGTATATTAAGGAGTTGTTCCTTACCTTCGCTGAATGATTGAAATTGGCACCACACAGACGCTGCGCGCTGCGCGCGCTACACAGCATGGCATGTTCCTGGAGAACGCTGAGGGGGACGATGTCCTGCTCCCCCGCAAGTTTGTCCCGGAAGGCTTGGAGGAAGGGCAGGAGGTAGAAGTGTTCGTTTATACAGACTCTGAAGACTGGCCGATCGCGACCACTCAGCGGCCCTTTGTGGAGCGTGATCAGTTTGCCCTGCTGCAGGTCAAAGAAGTCTCTGGGCTGGGGGCATGGCTTGATATGGGACTGGACAAAGACCTCCTTGTGCCCTTTTCAGAGCAGGACAAGCGCTTGGAAACTGGCAAATACTACCCCGTTTACGTATATGTAGACCCAGAAACCGACAGGATGGTGGCCTCAGCGAGGCTGCGCCGCCATCTGGATACCGAAGCCGTCACTGTTGCAGAGGGCGAAGAGGTCGAGCTGTTCATTACCGGCCCCTCCGACCTTGGCGTGAAAGCCATCATCAATGGCAAACACGAAGGGCTCATTTTTGAAAGCGATATCTTCCGCCCTATCCACGCTGGCGACCGCCTCAAAGGCTATGTGAAGAAGGTGCGGGAAGATAGGAAAATAGACCTGTCCCTACAGCCGGAGGGGTATGCTAAGGTGGAGCCCAATGCTGAGCAAATCCTTGAGGCGCTCCGCAAAGCAGATGGCTTCCTGCCACTGCATGATAAAAGCGACCCCGAGCTTATCCGTCAGCAGTTGCACATGAGCAAAAAGACCTTCAAAAAAGCCATCGGCGGGCTGTACAAACAAGGCCTTATCGCCCTTTCTGACAGTGGCATACGTCTGAAATAACCGCCTTTGCCCAAAGCGCAGCCCGTACCGCAGCCCCGGCTGCAACAAGCAGGAAAGCCGGTGTTTAGTTTGCGCCAATCCTGCACCCCCCTCTAATTTATTTCCGCCTAAGTGCTGCCATTGCCCAATGGGAAGGTGATGGGGCCTGCCCCTGCCTGAGGGCAGGTGCCGCTATGCTTCGGGGCTCGCTGTCCGCTCGGCCCTATCGGGCTTACACCCCCTTCGCAGCGCTAGGCCAATGCCATGCTAGCGCCTGCCTTATCTTGGTTTGTGCCCGAGAGCTGAGCCGCCAATATCCCCTCCGGCCACTCGGTTTGGCGAATGCCAAATGCTGTCTGCTCCTTTTTTATTCCATGCTCCTTTCAACAAGGCTTTTCCTGTCTTTGCTCTGCCCAGTACGATGATGTGGTAATGATCTGCCCCTTTTTGCAAGCTTGGAGGAGATTGGTGTGGCAAAGTGGGAGCCGGGGTGGGAAAATTTGGGCTAGGCGATAAAAAGTGTTCATTTTTTTGATGACATATAGAGTCTTTAAACCTTATGTGTGGCATTTTTTTGATGATAATATTGGCAAATAGGCACTTAGGTGGGGTTGTTAGGAACTTTTTGGGGATAATTGGTGGTAAAAAGTGGTAAAATGTGTAATAAAGTAATACTTTTGAATAAATGAATAGGTATAAAAGTGAACTTCCAACAGCTGCTAGGCGAATACGAGTGCAAAATAGACGCCAAAGGGCGCATGCGCATGCCGAGCGGGCTTATTGCCCAGCTTGGGCAGGAGGAAGCACCGACTTTCGTCATCAACCGGGGGTTCGAAAAATGCCTGATGCTCTACCCGGAGCCTGTCTGGGAGCGCATCACCAACGAGATCAACCAGCTGAACCTGTACAATAAAAAGAACCGGGATTTCGTCCGCTATTTTTACCGGGGCGCGCAGAAAGTCGCCATGGACAGCGCAGACCGGATCTTGGTTTCCAAACGCCTGCTCGAATATGCAGGTGTCGATAAAGAGATTATTCTATCGGCCTACAATGACCGGATAGAGATTTGGGCTGCAGACCAGTACGAGAGCCTGCTAGAGGAAGAACCGGAGGATTTCTCCGACCTCGCAGAGGATGTCCTGGGCCGCGCCAACGGCAAAACCCCGGAGTTATGACCTACCACCTGCCTGTTTTGGCTCAGCCCTGCGTTGATGGCCTGGTCGTGAATGCAGATGGTGTTTATGTGGACGTCACCTTTGGGGGCGGTGGGCACAGCAGGCTCATCCTTGATCACCTAAGCCCGAAAGGGCAGCTGCTAGGGTTTGATCAGGACGAAGACGCACAGGCCAATGTGCCGGACGATAGCCGCTTCACGTTCGTACAGCACAATTTCCGGTTCCTGAAAAGGTTCCTGAAGCTGCATGGGCACAAGGAAGTAGATGGCATCCTGGCTGACCTTGGGGTTTCCTCTCATCAGCTGGATGTGCCTGAGCGCGGTTTTTCCTTCCGCTTCGATGCGCCTCTGGATATGCGCATGAACCAACAGCAGGAAGAGACCGCAGCCGGCCTGCTGCGCCGGCTGTCCGCTGAAGAGCTACAGGATATCCTGGGCCGATATGGCGAAGTCCGCAATGCCCGCACACTTGCAGCCCGGCTGGTGGATGAGCAGGCGTCCGGGCGGAGGATCGATACGGTAGGCGATCTGCTGGCCGTGGCAGAGCCCCTCATCCGCGGAAACCGCGCCCGGTACCTGGCACAGGTTTTCCAGGCTTTGCGGATTGCAGTCAATGATGAGATGGGCGCTTTGGAAGACTTTTTGCAGCAGTGCGCGGAAGTGCTCAAACCGGGCGGCCGGCTTGTCGTGCTTTCTTATCATTCGCTGGAAGACCGTGCGGTAAAGCATTTTTTGAAAACCGGAAATGTATCCGGTGAGCAGGAGAAAGATTTTTACGGCAACATCAGCCGGCCTTTCAAGCTCATCACCCGGAAAGCAGTTTTGCCCACCGAAAAGGAAATTAGAGAAAACTCCCGCGCCCGCAGCGCAAAGCTGCGCATAGGGGAAAAACGATAAACACAGCTGGCATGGCCAAGCGAAACAACATCAGCTCATTTTTCGATGCCGGGTTCTTGAGCACCAAGCTCATACTCGACAATATCGTATTTGTGGGCTTTCTAGGCTTTCTCACGATCGTCTACATCGCTAATGCCCACCTGGCTGAACGCAACGTACGGGAGATACAGACGTTGCAAAAGGAGCTCAAAGAAATGCGCTGGTACTATATGTCTCTGGAATCAGAGAACATGTACAACGCCAAGCGCTCGGAAGTCGCCAAACGGGTCAGGGACAACGGTCTCCGCCCACAGTCTGGCGGCCTTAAGCGCATTAAAGTCAAACGGGAATCACATCAGTTAGCCAATGGACATTAAAAACGAAGTCCTTTACCGGGTTTACTTCCTTTTGTTCGGCATCGTGGTGCCGGCTTCCCTAGCTTTGGTGTACCGTACCGTAGAGATAACCGTCTTCGAGGGCAGCCGCTGGCGCGCGGAAGGGGAGAAGCGCTACCTGGATTACCGGACTGTGGAAGCGGACCGGGGCAATATCCTCGCTGCTGATGGCAACCTCCTGGCAACTTCTATCCCTTATTTCGACCTCTACTTCGATGCGAAAGCTGCACCGGATGAGGTTTTTGAAGCCAACTTGGATACCCTCGCGCACTGCTTGGCCTATTATGTCCTGGAGGACTATACGGTAGGCGGCGCACGGGAATACCTGGTCAGCCTGCGGGAGGGCAACAACCGTTATGTCCCCCTCAGGCAGAAGGTCTCCTACGCGGAGAAAAAGTTCATTGAATCTTTCCCCCTGTTCCGTATGGGGCGCAACCGAGGGGGATTTATTGCAGAAAAGCGCAGTGAGCGGAAACGGCCTTTCGGCATACTGGCCCAGCGTACCATCGGCTATGTGCGGGAGGGCGCTAAGCCCGTCGGCCTGGAAGGGGCTTATGATGAGGCCCTCGGCGGGCAGCCGGGGCAGCAGCTGATGATCTGTGTAGACCCCTCCAAAGACCTTTGGATGCCTGTTGACGACCTGACGGTGATCGAGCCGGAAAGCGGGAACGATATTAAAACAACCATCGACCTGGATATTCAGGACATCACCGAGCAGGCGCTGAGCCGGGCTGTGAATGTACACGATGCAGAGTGGGGTACTGCCTTGGTTATGGAGGTAGAAACAGGCGCTGTGCGGGCCATTGCCAACCTGGGGCGTACCAAGCAAGGCTGGTGGGAAACCTACAATCATGCAGTAGGTACGGCTACAGAGCCAGGCTCTACCTTTAAAGCTGCCTCCGTGCTCGCTATGCTGGAAGATGGCTATCTTGCCCTCGACGACTCCATCCGCGTTTTTGAAGGCCGGGCAGAGTTCTACGAAGAGGTCATGGAGGATGCATCCCCCTACAGCTACCGCCTCGATAGCGTTTCCCTGCGGGAAGCATTTGAGATTTCTTCTAATGTGGGCATCGCCAAAGCCGTAGAGCAGTTTTACGGCGAGAAGAACAGAAGGAATGGAAACGAAGGCGCTGCCCGTTTTATCCGGCGGCTGAAACAGTTCAACCTGCATCAGCCGGTAGGCATAGAAATTGAAGGGGAGGCCAATCCTTACATCAAGGAAGCGTACAGTGAAGAAGATTATTGGAGCGGTACCACCCTGCCTTGGATGTCGATCGGTTACGAGCTCGAACTGACCCCATTGCAGCTGCTTACTTTCTATAATGCAGTGGCCAACAATGGTAAAATGATGAAGCCGTACATGGTCTCTGCAGTGGAGCGCAACGGGCAGGTGGAAGAGCAGTTTTACCCGACTGTCCTCAACCGCAGGATCGCTTCCAAGGAGGCGGTCAGGCAGCTGCAGGAGCTTCTTTTGGCGGTCGTAGAAAACGAACAGGGCACTGCCCACAAGCTGCAGGCTGCTGAATACCGGTTTGCCGGGAAAACGGGCACTGCCCAGGTCAACTATAAAAAAGGGCCAAGGGGCAATAGCATTGGCGGGCACCAAGCTTCTTTTGTAGGCTACTTCCCTGCCGAATCGCCTAAGTATTCCTGTATCGTCGTCATCAATAAACCCCGCCGGGGCGGGTTCTACGGTGGAGATGTTGCCGGGCCGGTTTTCCGCGAGATAGCGGATAATATCTACCGTGCAAAGCCCCAACTGCACCCTGTGCTCAACATGGGCGCTGAGCTGGCGCTCGACGAAGGCTCCCTGCCAGGTTTTAGCCTGGGCGACCCGGCCGATTTCCGTTCCTTGATGGAACAGCTGGAGATCCGCCCTTACGGAGAGCCGGAGACGGATGTCAGTGTCCTTCGCCCGAAAGGGGACAGCCTGATGATCGAGCCACGCACCTTGCCTGAAGATGTGGTGCCAAGCGTGGTCGGGCTAGGGCTTAGGGATGCACTTTCTGTACTGGAAAACCGAGGGCTCAAAGTCTCCGTAGAAGGCGTAGGCAAGGTTGCCCGACAGTCGATAAAGCCGGGGACAAGCATCCGCGGCCAGCAGATAAAGCTGTACCTGCGATAGGTTCAGCCGTTTTTGAGAAAACCAACAACGCAGGCTGGGCCTGCTTAAAACAGTGAGGTAGCATGGCTACAGCGTTAGCAGAACTCCTAAGACCACTGAATATCCTGGAGGCTAAAGGGCCGCAGGAGATGGAAATTGAAAAGATTGAATTTGATTCGAGGAAAGCCGGTCCGCGCAGCGTATTCGTCGCTGTGCGAGGCACTCAGACAGACGGGCACCGCTACATTGCTCAGGCAGTTGAAGCCGGCAGCACAGCAGTAGTCTGTGAGGCTATTCCGGAGGCGGTTCAGCCGGGCATAGCTTACATCAGGGTAGCCAATGCTTCCGAAGCCCTTGGGCTTATGGCCGACGTTTGGCATGGGCACCCTTCCCGGCAGCTTAAGCTGGTGGGCGTGACCGGGACCAACGGGAAAACTACAACGGTTACCTTGTTGTACGACTTGTTTTCGGCCTTGGGGTACAAAGCTGGCCTGTTGTCTACCGTGCGCAATAAAATCGGGGCAGCAGAGCTTGCTGCTACCCACACCACGCCCGATGCTTTGTCTATTCATGGCCTGCTTAGGGAGATGGTGGACACCGGGTGCGATTTTGCATTCATGGAGGTCAGCTCCCATGCGGCACATCAGCGGCGCATAGCCGGGCTGCATTTTGCGGGGGGGGTATTCACGAATATCACCCATGACCACCTCGATTATCATAAAACGTTCAAGGCTTATATAGAAGCCAAAAAAATGTTCTTTGACATATTGCCTGCAACGGCTTTCGCCCTCGTCAATCTTGATGACAAGAGGGGGGGAGTCATGCTACAGAACACGAAAGCGGGCCGGTATACTTTCAGCTTGCGCGAAATGGCCGATTTCCGCGCCCGGCTGTTGGGCAACAATATGGCTGGGCTGCACTTGATGATCGATGGGCAGGAGGTGTACAGCCGCCTTATGGGCGAGTTCAATGCCTACAACCTGCTTGCCGTTTATGGCGTAGCCTGCCTGCTTGGGCAAGACCCTGTAGAGGCGCTGACCGCTGCCAGTCAGTTGAAAGCAGCAGAAGGCCGCTTTGACTATGTTTCGCCCCCCGGTGCTTCCAAAATCGGTATCGTAGACTATGCGCACACTCCAGATGCACTGGAAAAGGTGCTGCAGACGATAGCCGGTTTCTTAGAGCCTGGCAGCCGGGTCATCACGGTCGTCGGCTGCGGGGGCGACCGCGATAAGGCCAAACGGCCAGTTATGGCAGAAGTAGCCTGCCGCCTTAGCCAACAGGTTGTACTGACTTCAGATAACCCGCGCACGGAAGACCCCGAGCAGATCCTGAAGGAGATGCAGGCCGGTGTGCCTGGCCTTGCCGCTCACATGGTTTTGAGCATTGTCAATAGGAAGGAAGCCATACGGACAGCCGTAGCCTTGGCCCAGCCCGGGGATGTCATCCTTGTAGCCGGCAAAGGGCACGAGAAGTACCAGGAAATTGGACAGGAGCGGTTGCCATTTGACGATAAAGCTGTTTTGGCGGAAGCCCTTGAGCAGCAGCCATAAATAGAAGGTGGAGTACGGCTATCGCAGCGGTATTCCTTATTTTGGGCCAGTGGGCTTGCAGGGCGTAGCGCCTTTGCTATACCATTGCCCTAAACGCGATAACCCTATTACGTTATGCTCATACAACTGGTAGAGTGGCTGGAGTCCATTTACGGAGATTTCAAAGGGGCTGGATTGCTGCAGTACATTACATTCCGGGCAGGGATGGCTGCCATCCTCTCCCTCATCATTTCTATGGTCTTCGGAGGGCGTATCATCAACTACTTGCGCTACCTGCAGGTGGGGGAGACGGTACGGGACCTGGGCCTGGCCGGGCAAAAGCAGAAAGAAGGGACGCCCACAATGGGAGGTGTCATCATCATTATGGCGATCTTGATCCCTTGCCTGCTGCTTGCCGACTTGCAAAATGTATACATCGTGCTGCTCATCGTTAGTACCATTTGGATGGCTACGATCGGCTTTATCGATGATTACATCAAGGTTTTCCGGAAGAACAAGCAAGGCCTGCGGGGCACCTTCAAGGTGCTGGGGCAGGTCGGGCTGGGGCTGCTGATCGCAATGACCATGATTTTGCATGAAGATGTGGTCGTCCGGCTTGAGGTAAAAGATGCGCAGCAGCTGGGATATACCGAGATGGTGGGCGATACCATACAAGCGCCCGCAGGCATTGGCCTGCCACAAGCTACGCTCAAAGGGGATTATAAAGCCAATTTGACCAATGTGCCTTTCATGAAGGGGAATCAGCTGGACTACTCTTGGCTGCTCCCTTTGGAAAGCCCCAAGGCTTCCAAATGGGTTTGGCTGTTGTTCGTGCCCTTGGTCATCTTCATTGTCACTGCGGTTTCCAACGCGGCCAACCTCACCGATGGGGTAGATGGCCTGGCAACGGGCGTCTCTGGGATTATCGGGGCAACACTGGGCATCTTTGCCTATGTATCTGGCAACGCGATCGCAGCGAATTATCTCAATATCCTGCACTTGCCGGGCACAGGCGAGCTGGTCATCTTCTCTGCCGCTTTCATGGGGGCTTGCTTGGGGTTCCTTTGGTACAACGCTTACCCTGCTCAGATATTTATGGGCGATACGGGGAGCCTTACCCTCGGCGGCATCATCGCAGCGATGGCCATCCTGCTCCGCAAAGAGCTATTGATACCGCTGCTGTGCGGCATCTTCCTGGTCGAAAACCTTTCGGTCATCATACAGGTCACCTATTTTAAGTACACAAAAAGGAAATATGGTGAAGGGCGGCGGGTGTTCCTCATGTCGCCTTTGCACCATCACTATCAGAAAAAAGGGATGCCGGAGGTTAAAATTGTTGCCCGCTTCTGGATCATTGGCATCCTGCTGGCAGTGCTGACGATCATCACCCTAAAAATCCGGTAGCTATGCGTATCGTTGTTCTGGGGGCCGGGGAAAGCGGTGTTGGCGCCGCCCTTCTGGCCAAGCAAAACAGGCATGATGTCTTTGTCTCCGATAGAGGGGGCATAGCAGAAAAATACAAACACGAGCTGGATGCTCACGGGATTGCCTACGAATCTGGGCAGCATACCTGGGAGCGGGTCCTGGCTGCTGATGAAGTCATCAAAAGCCCAGGCATACCAGACCACGTGCCACTGATACAAGAATTGCTGGCTAAAGGGAAGCCGGTGATTTCTGAAATTGAATACGCTGGGCGGTACCATCAATCAAAAGTGATTGGCATTACCGGCAGCAATGGCAAGACTACGACCACCCGCCTGGCTTGGCACCTGCTCAAGGCGGCAGGCTTTGATGTGGAAATGGGAGGCAATATCGGCAAAAGCTTTGCCCGGTGCCTTACAGAGCGCCACCGGCAATGGTATGTACTGGAGCTGAGCAGCTTTCAGTTGGACGGCATCTCTGCCTTCCGGCCGGATCTGAGCATGCTCCTGAACATCAGCCCGGACCACCTCGACCGCTACGGCTATGAGATGGGCCGCTATGTGGCCGCCAAATTCCGGATCAACCGCAGTCAGCGGCCGGATGACTGGTTCGTCTACAAAGCTGAAGACGCCTACATCCGCGAGTACTTGCAAGGCTATGCACCGAACGGTCAGCCGCTTGGGCTCACTGAGGGGCAGATCCAAGAGGGGGGCGTAGTAGCTGAAGGCCAATTTTTTGACCTTAGCCGGACTAAACTGAAAGGGCAGCACAATTATTACAATGCTCTTTTTGCGCTGACGGCAGCTATGAAGTGTGGTGCTGGCGCAGCTGCCCTGCAGCAGGGGCTGGAGTCTTTTGTCCCTGTGCCCCACCGTATGGAAGTTGTAGGTACGGTAAACGGGGTGGGCTACATTAATGACAGCAAGGCCACCAACGTGGATGCGGCCTATTATGCCCTTGACGCTATGCCCGGCAGCATCGTATGGATTGCCGGGGGGCAAGATAAAGGCAACGATTATGCGCCTTTGCAACCGCTGGCGCGGGAAAAAGTCCGGGTGCTGATCTGCCTGGGCGTTGACAACGAAAAGCTGAAAACAGCTTTTGCCGGCATAGCCGCCCTCATATTGGAGGCGGGCAGTGCGGAAGAAGCGGTACAGCTGGCAGCCCGGAATGCCCGGGAAGGGGAGCAGGTGCTGCTTTCTCCGGCCTGTGCCAGTTTTGACTTATTTAAAAATTATGAGCACCGGGGCGACCTCTTCAGGGAAGCTGTCCTGGGCTTGACAAAAACAAAGTAAGAGATGTCTATTGCGAAGAGGATATATGCAGAGCTGCAGGGTGACCGCGCCATTTGGGGCGTTATCGCAGTGCTGTCTATTTTCTCTATCCTCGCAGTATACAGCTCTACAGGCACACTGGCTTACCGGGAGATGGCAGGCGATACCGAAGCCTTCCTCTTCAAGCATCTGCTCATTGTGGCAGGGGGCTTGTTCCTCACTTATCTGGCGCACCTGATGCATTACAAAAGGTACTCCAGGGCTGCGCCAGTGCTGTTGCTGATCTCTATCCCGCTGTTGGTCTATACTGTAGCATTCGGGGCAGACATCAACGATGCCAGGCGTTGGATACAACTGCCTATAGTCGGGATAACGTTCCAGACTTCAGACTTTGCCAAACTGGCACTGATCATATACGTTGCGCGCACCATAGGGGCTAAGCAGGAGTACATCAAAGACTTCCAGTCTGCCTTCCTGCCGATCATCGTACCCGTGCTCATCATCTGTGGGCTGATTGCCCCGGCAGACTTGTCCACAGCGATTTTGCTGTTTGTGACTTGTGTGTTCATGATGTTTGTGGGGCGGGTTGCGCTGCCCTATATCGGGCTGCTGCTGCTGCTCGGGGTGGTGGTTTTTGCCATGCTCATTATTCTGGGCGAGTTCTTCCCAGATGCGATACGCTCAGAGACCTGGGTCAACCGCATGCGGGAGTATATGGATTCGCCAGATGGGGGCTATCAGGTGCAGCAGGCCAAAATTGCTATGGCGAATGGAGAGTGGTTTGGGCTGGGCCCAGGCAACAGCATTCAGCGCAATTATCTGCCTTCCCCTTATTCGGACTTCATCTACGCCATTATCGTGGAGGAGTACGGCATATTTGGGGGCGTGCTGATCATCGCCCTTTACGTGACCCTGTTTTTCCGGGCTACCCGCCTGGTGACGAAGAGCCCGAAAGCCTTTGGCGCTATGCTGGTCATCGGGCTGAGCATCAGCCTGATTTTGCAGGCGTTCATCAATATCGCTGTCTCCGTGCACTTGGTGCCGGTAACCGGCGTTACCCTGCCTATGGTGAGCATGGGCGGTACATCAATATTATTCACCTGTTTGTCGTTCGGGATGATCCTGAGCGTGAGCAAATACATAGAGTCGGTCTCGGCCGAGGAATAAAGGACCATGAGCCAGCCCAAAATCATAATATCCGGTGGTGGCACCGGCGGGCACATTTTCCCCGCTATCGCCATTGCAGATGCACTGCGGGCAGAAGAGCCCGGGGTGGAGGTCCGGTTTGTGGGTGCTAAAGGGCGGATGGAAATGGAAAAGGTCCCGAAAGCGGGCTATGCCATAGAAGGGCTTTGGATCAGCGGCTTCCAGCGAAAGCTGACTTGGCAGAACCTTTCCTTCCCATTCAAGCTGCTGAGCAGCTTATGGAAAGCCCGGCGGATTTTGAAAAAATGGAAGCCTGATGTAGCCGTTGGGGTAGGCGGATATGCAAGCGGCCCGCTGTTGCAAGTGGCCAATAGCATGGGCATACCTACTTTGCTGCAAGAGCAGAACTCCTTCCCTGGGGTGACCAACCGGCTATTGGGCGGCAAAGCCCAAAAGGTTTGCGTTGCTTACGAAGGGATGGAGCGCTGGTTTGGGGCAGAAAAACTGCTGTTGACCGGCAACCCTGTGCGCAGCAATCTACAGGATATGCACGCAACAAGGGAGGAGGCTGCAGCTCATTTTGGGCTCGACCCTGCCAAGCCTATTGTTTTTGTTTTTGGCGGGAGCCTTGGCGCTAAGTCCATCAATCAGGCCATGGAAGCCAACGCAGTACATTGGGAAAGCCGGCCTGATATACAGGTGCTTTGGCAAGTTGGGCAGTTGTATGTGAAGGGCTTCGGCCAATGTGCAACCGCTCGCCTACCGCAGGTGAAAGCACAGGCTTTCATCGATCGCATGGACTTGGCTTATGCCATGGCCGATGTCATCGTGGCCCGAGCTGGAGCCCTGACGATTTCGGAGCTTCAGTTCGCCGGTAAGCCGGCAGTGTTTATCCCCTCCCCAAACGTGGCGGAGGACCATCAAACCAAAAATGCGGATGCATTGGTGGCAAAAGGGGCGGCCTTGTTGTTGCCAGATGTGGAAGCTGCTGCACGGATTTTCACGGAAGTGGAAAAACTGCTCAGGGATGAGCCCCAAAGGCAGCTGCTGAGCAAAAATATCAAGGCGTTGGCCAAACGGGATGCTGCCCGGCGGATTGCACAAGAGGTGCTTTCCCTGGTGCCGTCCAAATCCTGAACTTATGGACTTGAACAGCATTCAAACGGTTTATTTCATTGGTGTGGGCGGCATCGGCATGAGCGCGCTCGCCCGCTATTTCAACCAAAGGGGCGCTCGTGTCTACGGGTACGACAAAACAGCGACCGAGCTGACCAGAACGCTGGCAGCAGAAGGTATTGACATACATTATGAAGACGACATCCGGTTCATTCCCCAAGGGGTAGACCTAGTAGTCTACACCCCGGCCGTACCGGCTGCTCATCAGGAGCTGCAATATTTCCAAGCCAACGGCTTTCCCGTGAAAAAGCGGGCGGAGGTCTTAGGGATCATCAGCCGTGGAATGAAAGCGATTGCTATTGCAGGCACCCACGGAAAGACGACTACTACGACCCTGACCACCTTCTTGCTCCGGTCTTGCGGTATTGATTGCTCAGCGTTTCTGGGCGGGATTGCGCTCGATTTTGAGACCAACTTTGTAGCAGGCCATACGGAGTGGGTTGTGGTAGAAGCAGATGAGTACGACCGCTCTTTCCTCCACCTGAGCCCGGAGATTGCCGTCATCTTGTCGATGGATGCTGACCACCTGGACATTTATGGCGATCGGGAAACGATGCTCGAGACAGGCTTCCGTGCTTTTGCCAAGCGGGTGAAACCTGGGGGTGCCGCCTATGTTCAGCACCGATGGGTGGAAGAGCTGGGGCCTGTGGGCAAAACCATTGCCTTTGGGCTTGGGCATGGCGCGTACCGGGCGGAGAATATCCGGGTAGAAGAAGGGTTTTTTACCTTCGACTTCTACAGCCCTCAAGGGGTGATGCAGGGGCTGCAGCTCAGCTTGCCCGGGCGGCACAACGTAGAGAATGCCACCGTGGCTATTGCCATCGCCTTGCAGCTTGGCGCAGCGGAAGCGGATATCCGGCTTGCCCTGCGCGAGTTCAGGGGCATACGGCGGCGGTTTGAATTTTTGAGCCGGAGCGAAAAAGGGGTATATATTGACGATTATGCCCATCACCCCTCTGAGCTGCAGGCAGCTATAGGCGCAGCGCGGGAGCTTTATCCTGGCAAACGCCTGACTGGGGTGTTCCAGCCCCATTTGTTTACGCGCACCCGGGACTTTGCCCCGGGTTTCGCGGAAGCGCTTGCAGCGCTGGACGAAGTGCTGCTGATGGAGATCTACCCGGCACGGGAAGCACCACTGCCCGGTATTGACAGTGCCTGGCTGCTGGAGCAGATCCCAGGACAAGATAAACGGCTGGTCAGCAGTGAGGCGGTGCCCGAAGTGGTGAAGCAGCTGCAGCCAGAAGTCCTGCTCACATTGGGGGCAGGGGATATTGATTTGTTGAGAGCGCCTTTGAAGCGCTATTTTGAAAACAGATAAACCATGGCAAAAGGCCTATTAGACAATCTGGACCCCCAAACCCTGCGTACCCTGAAGCGCGTTGGCTGGGCCGTGCTATTCCTGGCTGTGTTCATGGTCTATATTTCTGCTGTGGAGCGCAAAGAAGGCAGCCTCGCAGGGGAGGTGGTGATAGAGATTGCGCCCCTGAAGAGCGGGCACAGCCTGCTGACACCGGAAGACGTACGGCTTGCTATAGCGCGCAGCTTTGGTTATCAGCTGGAGGGGCGCCCATTGGCAAGCATCGACATAGAGCGCCTGGAAAGGGTACTGGAGGAAGAGCCTTTTATCCTTGAGGCAGAAGCTTATCTCAGTGCCAGCAACCGGGTAGAAATCAGCATTCAGCCCCGGGAGCCGATACTGCGGGTGATGGACAACAACGGGTACAACTACTACCTAGACCGCGATGGGGTGCAAATGCCCCTTTCTAAGCACTTTACGGCTAAGGTGCTTGTCGCAACAGGGAGCCTGCCGGTGTATGAGCCACAGTTTTTAGCGCGCAAGCGCAACCGGCTCAAGGAGGCTTTCTTGCTGGCACAGCTCATCATAAGCGATGAGTTCCTCGCGCCACTGACAGAGCAGATCTACTTTGACAACCGGGGCGAGATAGCCCTTGTGCCCAAGGTGGGCTGTGATAAAATTGAGTTTGGACGGTTTTCCCGCGAGTACGAGAAGCTCCGCCGGATCAAAATCTTCTATAAAGAGGTTTTGCCCTATGAGGGTTGGCAGGAGTATTCAGAAATAAGCGTAGCTTACGAAGGGCAAGTCGTTGCACGAAAATAAATGGACAACTAAGCACCTGCGCGCGCTTTGGCGCGCCGGACCTGATTTAACTCGGATTTTGAAATGAAAACTACAGTATGATGCCCATGAAAGAGACCAATGTGAACAACTCGGAGATTGTTGTGGCTGTAGATATTGGCACAACAAAAATTTGCGCAATCGCGGGCCGCCGCGATCCTTACGGAAAGCTGGAAGTCCTGGGCTTTGGCAAAGTGGCTTCGGAAGGGGTCTTGCGTGGGGTCGTTTCTAATATCGAAAAGACGGTCAATGCGATCTCTGAAGCTATTGCTATGGCACAGCGCAGTGCCGGGCGCGAGTTCAAAGTCGTGCATGTGGGCATTGCCGGGCAGCACATCAAGAGCTTGCAGCACCGCGGTATCCTGACACGGGAAAACGATCATACCGAAATCAGCCGCCGCGATATTGAGCGCCTTATCGGCGATATGTATAAGTTGGTACTGCCTCCGGGCGATAAAATCCTGCACGTTATCCCACAAGAGTATACCGTAGACAACGAGCAGGGCATCACAGACCCCATAGGGATGTCTGGCATCCGGCTGGAAGCCAATTTCCACATCATCACCGGTCAGATTTCTGCCTCGAACAACATACACCGGTGTGTGGAGCGCACTGGCCTGAAGGTAGCGAATATGACCCTCGAGCCTATAGCTTCTGCCGCGGCTGTCCTCAGCGAAGAAGAAAAAGAAGCAGGTGTTGCATTGGTCGATATTGGCGGTGGCACAACGGACATTACCATCTTCCACGAAGGCATCATCCGGCATACGGCCGTAGTGCCTTTTGGAGGGCATGTCATTACCAAAGACATCAAAGAAGGCTGTACCGTAATGAAGCCACAAGCAGAAAAGCTGAAGGTCCGCTTTGGCTCTGCACTGGCCGATGAAGTATATGACAACCGTATCATTTCCATCCCTGGCCTGCGTGGGCGTGACCACAAAGAGATTTCTGAAAAGAACCTGGCCCGCATTATTCAGGCACGGGTGGAAGAAATCTTGGATTACGTCATCTGGGAAGTGCGCCGTTCTGGTTACGAGCGAAAGCTGATTGGCGGTATCGTACTGACCGGTGGCGGAGCTTTGCTGAACCACATTGAGAAGCTGGCGGAATACCATACCGGCATGAGCACCCGTGTGGGCACACCGGTAGAGCATCTGGCTCACGGCTACCACGAGCAGCTCAGCAGCCCGATCTATTCCACAGCGGTCGGCTTGCTCATCAAGGGCCTGGAAGACCTCGAGGCTGGGCATATTGTGCCGGAGCCGCAAGAAGAGGAGCAGGCAGAGGAAAATGCAGGAACCGAGAAAGAGGTAGCGAGTGGCAACAACTGGTACGATCAGCTGTTCCGCCGCACCAAAGAGTGGTTTGAAGCAGACCCCGATAGTGAATTTTAATTGAGAATAGCGGGCGCAGTTTGCTGTGCCCGCACCCCCTTTGAGCGCAGGATCCAAGCATGGGGCGAAAAGGGCATTGCCCGGCCCGCCCTGCTTTGGAAAGCTCTTGAAAATGCTGATACTTCCATTAACCCATGCCGGAAAGTGATCATGGACATATTAAAAAGGCTACACAGACAACCGGCAGAACAAAAAACTAGCAGTTATGGTATTTGACTTGCCAAAAGATGAAAGCCCGATCATAAAAGTAATCGGCGTTGGCGGCGGCGGCAGCAACGCAGTCACCCACATGTTCCGGCAGGGCATAGTCGGTGTGGATTTTGCAATCTGCAATACCGACTCTCAGGCCATGGAGCTCAGCCCCGTGCCGACGAGAATGCAGCTCGGCCCCAACCTCACAGAAGGGAGGGGCGCTGGCTCAAAGCCTAATATTGGGAAAATGGCCTGCGAAGAGTCTATCGAGGCGGTCAAGGCTTACCTGGAAAACAACTGCCGTATGCTGTTCATTACTGCAGGCATGGGCGGCGGAACGGGCACTGGCGCAGCTCCAATTATTGCCAAAACCGCACGGGAGATGGATATCCTGACGGTAGGTATCGTGACCCTGCCTTTTACTTTTGAAGGGCGGCGGCGTACCTCTCAGGGCTCTGAAGGCCTCGAGGAGCTGAAAAAACATGTGGATACCCTTATCGTCATTTCTAATGATAAGCTCCGGCAGATACATGGCAACCTGTCTATCTCTGAAGCCTTCGGGCAAGCAGACAACATCCTGACCACCGCCGCTAAGGGCATCGCTGAAATCATCACCGTGCCAGGGTATGTGAACGTGGATTTTGAGGACGTCAATACCGTAATGCGAGAGAGTGGCGTGGCCATCATGGGCACAGCTTCCGCAGAAGGGGAAGACCGGGCCAAGCGTGCGGTAGATGATGCGCTCCACTCGCCGCTTTTGGAGGACAATGACATCAAAGGCGCGCAGCATATCTTGCTGAACATCACCTCGGGGACCAAAGAGGTGACGATGGACGAAATTTTCGAAATCACTGAGTTTGTCCAAGAAGAAGCTGGATATGGCACAGACCTGATCTGGGGCAACTGTTACGATGAGAGCCTTGGGGATAAAATCGCTGTAACGGTCATTGCTACTGGATTTGAGCGCAACAAGGCGCAGCAAATCGAAAAAGCTGGCAATGAGCGGGTAGTGGTCAATCTCGACGATGATAAGAATACGCCCAAGCAGGCCCCGCCAAAAAAAAAGGGCCTGGCGGATATTGGGTTTGAGCCATCAGAACCCGAAGACAATACGGTAGAGTTTGAAGATATCCGCGAAACGGTAGCCCGCTTTCAGGGGCGCAACCGCTATTCCTACGATGAGCCGTACCAAAAGCAAGATGCTCCCGACGATGGCGCTTCTACGGAGGCCGATCAGCGCAAATACCTGGAGAAGGAGCGCAAGCGCCGGGAGCGGCTGCGCAACAACCGGGTGAAACTGAGCAACCCTCAGGCCATCATAGAGCTGGAAAACGAACCGGCTTACCTTCGTAGAGGGGTTTCACTTGATGATGTGCCTAGTTCTGACGAGCAGCCGCGCTCAACTTGGAGCATCAACGATGAAGATGAAATCGACATGAGGGGCAGGGGCAATAGCTACCTCCATGATAATGTCGACTAAGCGCTGGCTTGGACTGCTTTTGTTCTGAAAACCAATAGTTTATGCCCGTCTGCTGTGCTAGCATGGCCGGCAGGGCCTTGGCGAAGCCGTTAAATTTGAGTTTAGCGGGCTAAATGAAAACTCAGCAAGGAAGCCGGGTTGATAAAGTGTTGATTTACAAAAGGGACGAGCTCCAAATGTGCTTTTATACTCCCCTCTCGTGACCGAGGGGAGTATAGCCATATACGTGATACGTGCCTTACACTTAAATATTTGCTTTCGTTCGAAACGGCTTGGCGCTGCGGTGCCAGGCCGTTTTACTTGGTTGCCAACCAGATTGTCGTTTTTTGCCTGCCCCCTCCGCAAGGATAGGGGCCTGCCCCTGCCGTGAGGGTGTGGGGCCTGCCCCTGCCCAACGGGCAGGTGCCGCTATGCTCCGGGGCTCGCTCCTCGCTCGGCCCCTCGCCCTACAGGCGTCGGGTCTGGCCTTCGGCCACCCCTTCGCAGCGCTAGGCCGATGCCAGGCTAGTGCCTCTTAAACGCCTGCGGTATTTGGGTTTGCGCCCGCTTTTCTTGATTTAAAGAGCAGATGCTCTGTTGTTTCCTTATCTGATGCCTGCTTGTGGCATACCGATACCTTAAATTGCGCTCGCAGCAAGGCAGGTGAACTGCTAAAAGTAGTGGCGCGCCGCCTCCGGGACAGTAGGGGCTATGCGCCTGCCGTATAGATGTAGCCTCCGGTTTTATGGCCGCGCTTCAATTATTTTCAGCAAGGTTATGCAATATGGGCAGCTGATGCATCTTGTCTGAAAAAACCAATGAAAGCATTCCGAATTGTTATTGCTGTCGTGGGGGCATCCCTGCTCAGCGCAGCGCCTTCCCAGCCTCAAAGCCCTGAGGCTGATTTCCAACTTGCTGGTAAAGTGGCGGACCAAGATACCGGGCAGCCGGTAGCCGGTGCTACTGTGGTGTTCAAAGGGAGGCAGGGCCGTTATAAAGTAGCTACTGGAGCTGACGGCTCCTTCCTTTTATCTGTGGCAGATAGCTGTGGCAAAGTTGAGGCCTTTCATCCAGCGTATGAGCGGCTGAGCCTCAAGCAGGCGTGTACTGGCAGCCCCCTCAAGTTGGCGCTCAAGGCACGGCCTGTAGAAGTGGAGGAAGAAGCAGACGAAGCATTCTCCTCGCCTCCTCCGCTGTTGTCGGAGCATTCCGTTCAAAGGGCTATGGCCTCCCCAAAAATGATGGCCCCTGCTGGAGATCCAGGCCCGCCTATGAATACCGAATCCTATGCCTATATCCGTGAGAACCGTTTCCTAAGCCCGCTGCAAGAGCCCTTGTCTACCTTTAGCATAGACGTGGATGCGGCTTCTTACAGCAACTTCCGCCGCTTCGCCCGCTTGGGGCAGCTGCCGCCAAAAGATGCCGTGCGGATTGAGGAGATGGTCAATTACTTTTCCTACAGCTACCCTCAGCCCGTGGGCGAGGCTCCGTTCAGCATAACAACAGAATTGGGCAGTTGCCCTTGGGCGGAAGGGCATCAACTGCTCCATATTGGGCTTCAGGGGCGCCAACTGCCACGCGAGGATCTGCCGCCAGCCAATTTGGTATTCCTTTTGGATGTCTCGGGGAGCATGAACGCCCCCAATAAACTCCCTCTGCTAAAGTCCTCTCTCAAGCTGCTGGTCGATCAATTGAACGAGAAGGACCGGGTGAGCATCGTGGTCTATGCTGGTGCAGCCGGGGCTGTGCTCGAGCCTACCCCGGGAAGTGATAAGCAGAAAATCCTGGGCGCGCTCAGCAGTTTGCAGGCCGGAGGGTCTACTGCCGGAGGGGAAGGGCTCCGCCTGGCCTATCAGCTGGCCCGGGAGGAACACCGGGAAGGGTACAACAGCCGGGTGATCCTGGCTACCGATGGCGATTTTAATGTAGGGGAGAGCAGTGATGCGGCTATGGCCCGCCTTGTGGAAGAAGAGCGGGAGACTGGCGTTTTCCTAACTGTGCTTGGCTTTGGTATGGGCAATTATAAAGACAGCAAAATGCAGGAGCTCGCTCAGAGGGGCAATGGGCAGCATGCTTATATTGATGACATCAGCGAAGCTAAGAAAGTGCTGGTGGAGGAGTTTGGGGCAACCGTGTATACCATTGCCAGCGATGTGAAGCTGCAGTTGGAGTTCAACCCTGCTCAGGTGCAGGGCTACCGCCTTATCGGCTACGAGAGCCGGCTGCTGCAAAATGAAGATTTCAACGATGATCAGGCAGATGCGGGCGAAATCGGGGCAGGGCACAGCGTGACTGCGCTCTACGAGATCATCCCTACTGGCGTGCAGACGGATTGGCTGGGAGATGTGGATGGGTTGAAATACCAAGAGCAGAGCCCACAGCGTGGCAAACCTTCCAAAGAGTGGTGTACAATAAAGTTCCGCTACAAAAAGCCAGGGGAGCGCAAAAGCGGGCTTTTGGAGAAAGTTGTGGAGAACCCTGCCCGTGAGCTCAGCCCCGACTTCAAGTGGTCAGCTGCTGTAGCAGGTGCCGGCATGGTACTGAGGGGGTCCGAGTTCAAAGGGGCTGCCGACCTTTCGGCCATGCTGGCCCTCGCGCGGGCGGGGCAGGGCGAAGACCCTAACGGCCACCGGGCAGAGTTTATCCGCCTTATAGAGGGGTTGGAGGCAGCGGCCGCGGAATAGCCTGAGAAATGATTAGGTGCTGTGTTGGCATCCCCAAAAGCGCTTAGATTGCTCAAGCGGCCCGTATGCCATACGGGCCGCTTGAGCGTTTGAGCTGCTACCTGTTTTCTGAGGGCATCGGACTAGCGCTGCGGAGGGGTGGCCAGCCCGATAGGGCCGAGCGGATAGCGAGCCCCGGAGCATAGCGACCCCTGCCCGCGGGCAGGGGTAGGCCCCATCCTTACGGCAGGGTCCGGCTTCAAAACGGTCTTTTGGGTTGTGCCCAGCTGCGCTTGAGGGCTGCCCCAATTTCATTCCCCCAGCAGCAAGCCGCAGAATTCAGGGTCTAATTTGACATTTTCAAAAATGAAGGAGGCAAAGTCGCCATCAAGGTCTATCCTAAGGGTATAGTCATCAATGTCAAGCTCAGTAGTGGCTACCGTAATATCGCTGAATTCGTACCGCTCCCCATTGAAGTAGACGGTAAAGTCGTAAGTCTGATTGCGCACGAGGCGGTCCGTGAGAAAGCGCCCCCGGTTGATGTAGGTGAGCAGTGTCAGATGGGGGCAGCCGGTTTCTTTATAGTAGACCAGGGCTTCTGGCCGGATGAGGACTTCGTCTCCGGCAGAAGGGCATACGGCGGAAAAACGAGCCTCTACGGTCAAGGTATTGGGCTGTGTGTATGCCCGTGTGCTCACTAGGGCACTGCCGTTGCACACGGAAAGGAAAGGGGCGGAGGTATAAAGCACCTCGCTGCATAGCGGGTTAAAAGAGGTGACAACCTGAGCGGTGAGCACGCGGTTGGCAGGCAGGCCATAGACCACGGCTTTTGTGCCATCTACCATTCGTGCCCATTGTGGGCGGGCCACAACTTGGCCTGAGATTTGGTCGACAAACTGTATGATACTGTAGGGGGCGTCCAATAGGGTAGGGTAGGGCGTTTCAAAGTTGACAACTATGGGGGCGCCGGTGCTGCAGCTTTCCCCTAAGGAAAAAGCGGCAGCCCAGTCTGACAAGTGGCTGATGCCAAAGGTGATCGATAAGGGGCCTTCCCCAAAGGAAGTGATGGTGGCCAGGCCTTCCATGGACCAGGCCGCGCTGCCTTCGTCCCGGCTCCAGATGGGGATTTGGTCGCCTGCCCGAATGGGCTCCCCGGTATTGGGGTTGATGGTATTGGGGTTGAGCTCCATAGTGGCTTCAACAGGCTCAGAGAAGCTCTTGGCGTGCCTCGCCCCGGCCTTCAGGCTGATGTTGAACCAGCCGGCAGGAGCAAAGTTGACCGGCCCCATTGGGCTGCCATCGGCAGCAAGGGCGGCTGCGGCAAAGGTGCCTCCGGGGAAGGCGGCCACGGTGGCGGCTTCCCGGTTGCCAAAGTGGAGGTACTCCAACTGAAGATCGCCGGTGAGGGGCTGGCCGTTTTCATCGTATACCAGCGTCCCCCCCTGAAAGGTGAGTGCAGCGCTCTCCGGCTTATCGCTGAAAAGCGGCGTGGTATAGGTGATGGGGGAGAATACGCCCAGTTCTGGCTCAACAGGCACGGTCCCTTCCACAAAGTCAACTCCTGCAGGCAGGTCATCGAGGGCAATCAGATGCAGGGTGGGCATGGAGAAGAAGGTGTCTGTCACTATGAAGCGGTAGGTGGCTGGCAGGAAGCCCGGAGCCGTAGCGCTAAAGGTAAGGTCTACGGGGTTGCTGCTGCTGATCGGCCTGGTTTTGTCTATGCCAATTTCCATCAGCCCATCAAAAGGGGCTAGGCTGCTTTTGCCATCCATGCTGAAGACCTCCGCCCTGCTCGGACCGCTCACTTCGATTTGCAGCCCTTGCGGGATTGGCATTTCAGCGATAGGGTTGGCATTGATGGCTTGAATGGTCAGGACATTGCGGAGGACATCTGTGTTGACAATGAGCTGTGCTCCATCGGTATATTTGTTGAAAAGATCTTCCCGCTTCATTTCCGTACAGCCGGTAAGGGTCAGGAAGGCAGCAGCCAGGATGGTAGTGAGTAAACGTTGCATAATGGTATCGGGATTAGGGATTTTGTTGTAAAGAGAAAGTCTGTTCGATCAAAGCGGCTTCAGGCGCTGCCTCTACAAGGATGGTCTTGGTCAAGGGCTGGTACCCGCCTTCGATGAGGGTCAGCTCATAGGTTTTGCCGGGCAGGAGGCCTAGGGTAAAGGTGCCCCCCGGGTAGCGGCCCGTACGTTCCAGCCGTTTGCTGCCATCAGCTGCCACCAGGTAAAGATCTAGGTAGACGGCCTGAAGGGTGCTGCCAGATTGAGCATCTACGGCTGTGCCTTGCAGTCGGACCATATTGACGGGGGAGGCGGGTTGGGCGATTTTTGTTTCCTCGGCTTCTGTTTCGGGCTCAGCGGCCGGCTTATTGCGTTTTTGGTTTTTCCGGCGCTTAGGCGGTTCCTGAGCTTCGGCCTCCTGGGTTTCCGGCTCGGGGGGTGCCTCTTCGGCTGCTTCAGGCGCTTCCTCTGGGCTGCTGTCTACAGCTGCATTGGGCGTAGTTTCCTGTTGGGAGGGCTGTACAGACTCTTGTTCCTCTGCTAGCTCTTGTGCATCCTCTTCTTGCTGCCGAGCAGCGGCAGGGTCAGGTGCGGGCAGGTCAAGGCGCATGGCAAGGCGGAGGTTCACGCTAGGCTGGAAGCGGACGTTAGAGAAGTTTTCGGAGAGGACGGGGCCATTGGCTTCGTTGCCCTCCAACAAGCCGGTAGAAGCGACGGCTATTTCAGGTTTGCCGCGCAGCATGCCGCCTGCTTCCAGGCTCAGCCCGAATCGCTTTTGTGGCACGGCTCGCCCCAGGCCGATGGCTAGGTACGGGAATACCCTGGAGGTGGTGTAGGTTGTGGTAACGCTTCCTGCCTGCTCTGGAGAAATGGTGTAGTCGTTGTAAGGTATGCCCTCTGCAAAACGCCCGGAGACGGTCACATGGTTGTCTAGGTTGATCATGGCACCGCCAACGATGCGGAGCCACCTGCCGCGCACGATCGGCAGGTCTGCTAATAGGCCGATGGTGCTGAGGTCAGCGCCTGCGTCAAGGTCAAGCTCCTGCCCATCCTGATAGTCGGAAAGGTCTTGGGAGAACTGCCTGCTGTTGAATTTTGCCCGGTAGTAGCCTATCCGGAATGCAAGGGGGCGGAAGAAGCTGAGTGTGGCATCTGCTCCTAAATAAGCAGGGGCTCCGGTGCTCAGCCCCAGGCTGATGGCGGGGTAGAAATCGGCGGGCTCACTTTTTTGCGCAAGCATAGTAAAAGGCAGCGCCAGGAGCATAGCTCCGGCTGCCCAGCCAAGGCTGGGCCATTTTGTGCATTTTCTCATAATCGTTTGGGTTTAGCGGGTTCGGTTTTGAGATTGCTGATGTTATTTCTCCTATACGGTATTCGGGGCAGAAGGTTACCTGGAAATAAAAAAAATCCCCCTCCTGCAAGGCAGAAGGGGGATGCGTGGCAGCATTGCCGGCAGGAGAAGGTTACTGCTTCATGAAGCGGACCACCTCTGTGCCGCCGTCTGCGGTAGTCAGTTCAATGAGGTAAATACCGCTCTGCAGTTGGGCTACGTAGAGCTCCGTTTGTGCAGTACCCGATAGGATAACCTGTTGCTCTATCATTTGCCCTGCAGCATTGATCAGCCTCAGGGTAGCTTCCTGCTCCAGCACCTGGCCGAAGTTGAGGTTGAGGACATCTGTGGCAGGGTTCGGGTAAAGCTCCACGCCGCCTGTGAAAGAGCGGGTCTCTGTCTGCAGCTCTGTAGCAGCCGTGCGGCTGCCAGTGCGCTCATTTTGGGCTTGGGCTGTGCCCGCCTCGTCTGCCGACATTCCCGCTCCGCCAAGCAGGCCGCCCCCTGTAACGGTCACGTTGCTGAAGGTCGCAGCTGCAGGGAAGGCAGGGTTGGTACCGAATGCGAGCATACCTGCCTCTACGCAAGGTGCCATAGGCAAAGATGCCGCAGAGACCGGAGCAAAGTAGTTGCCGTCAAAGCTGACGAAGCCACGGAAGATATTGCCGGTACGGGTGATGCGCAGCCAAGCCTGGCGTGGGCGCACGAAGATCTGTGCCTGTGAAGGCGCACCATCTATTGCACGGCGCAGCCAGTACGTGTAGTTGATGTTGTTGGTCATCAGTACGACCTGCTTGGCATTAGGCGCAGAAGACTCACGGATAGCGATGCCGGCAAAGGCGTTGGCAGATACATCCTCTACCTTTACGGTAATCGAACCGTTGCCGCAGATGGTCTGGCTGATGAAGCCAAAGTTGTTGTTGGGCGTTGTGATGGGGCTGTTGGAAGCACCGCTGCTCACACTGAATTCATTTTCGCAGAAACTGTAATCAAGGTCGTTGACGCCTGTGCCGACGTTGTGCTCGGCCCAGGGGAAAGGCAGTGTGCCGTCCTCTGCGACGTTAATGACAGGGGAGCAGGTCAGATTGCCAAATGGGGTATTGAGGCTTACCGTTACGATTGTCTCGCCCAGGTCGTCACAGTTCACTGTAGCGGGCATGATATTGTCCACGCTGATCTGTGGGCAAAGCGGGCTGTTGCCCATATTGTCGATCATGACAACGTCTTCTGGCTGCAGGGTATAAGTGCCTCCCTGGAGCATGACCACATTGCCATCGAGGCAGGTGAAAGTAGGCGTAGCGCAGCAGATGTCGTTGTCCCCGCCTGGGGTGCCCAAGTCGCCATCGCCGAAGGAGGAGGTGGATGCGCACCAGTTGTCGCCAGTATCATTAGACACCGCGTCCAGGAAATCAGGGTTGAGGCTCATGGAAGCGCCATTGGGGTCTGGGAAGCTTGGGCCGCCGTCGTAGTTCACTTGGTCGATTACCGCCCCATCACAGGAAAGGATGACTTCATCGTCCCCATTGGCCAGTGTGAAGCCATTGTATTCATAATCTACCGTTACACCGCCGTTGGTGCTGGTATTGGCATTGATGCCCAAAACGGCATAGCCGAAGGCAGGGACAATAACGCTGCTGGAAATGGTGTGGCTATCGTCGTCCAAGTCGCTAATTTCATACCCAATGAGGTTGATGGCACTGCCGGTAGTGTTGTAGACTTCGAAGTATTCCCCATTGGAATCTCCGACGGCACTTGGGTTCTGCATGATTTCAGAAATAACAAGGTCGCCGGGGTTGGCGCAGTTGACGATCGGGCAGTCTAGCAGGGTAACCATTACGGGGCTGCTGCTGCAGGTGTTGTCCTGTACATCGCGCACAGCTACGGAGAGCATGCCAGCTGTAGTGGGGCCGGCCAAGGTTGCATTGACAAAGAAGCTGCCATCAGCGCTGCCGCCGAGGAAGTTGCCCAGGACCTGGCCGTTAGCAGTGTTTACGACTTCAAATTGGCCACTGGTGTTCAGGGCGGTAAAGTCTACACGGAACTCGAAGTCGTCTCCGTCGCAGCTTTCCTGGGAGATGCTCACATTCGTGAATTCACAGTTGGCGGGCGGGGCAGCGTTGGTTGCTCCTTTGGTGTTGAAGGCGATGGTCGCCGTCCATGTCTCGTCGATGAGCTGAATAGAAGAGCCCGGCGGGGTATTGTTGGTTTCAGAGACGCCTACATCTTCAGACGTTGCCCCGGCAGCTGGCCCATTCGAGGCGGTAAATGTACCCTCGTAGCTGAGGAATTGGATCAGGGTGCCATCCGCACAGGACAAGGCAAAGCCGTCGGGGCTGCCATTTTGCAGGCCATTCGGTGCGAGGTCGAAAAAGAAGTAGGTGAAGGTGCCATCGTTGTTGCCTGCACCAAGTGTGAGGGTATTGTACGACTGCCCATTGCTGCCATTGTAAAGCGTTAGGGTGATGTCGGAAGGGTTTACGTTGGCGCTATTGGCAATGGCTACCTCTACGAATTCGCCTGGGTCGCCAGAAGAGCTGTTGTCGTAGTGGAACTCATTGATGAAGACCTCTGCGTCGGTGGGGCAGGTGGGAGGTGGGGGGCCACTGCCATTCTCGCTCAATTGCAACAAGTCCACGGCTATATCTTCATCTCCAAAATTAAAGGCAAACTCAAGTTCGATATCCAGAGAAGATCCGGTGCCTGCAATACTGCCCATAATAGTCTGGAATATATCGGTTATCTCCGTACCATCGCCTCGCCCATTAAAATCGGTGTCCACAGAGGGGAAGCCATTGGTCCCATCCGCTTCACTCTCATCTACCTGTATCCAAATCAGGTTCTGAGAAGGGCCGCCATCAATAGAGTAGGTAATCCGTAGGTGGTCATCTGTATCCCAATCTTGGCTGCTGCCATCGTCATCTTCTCCAATGAGAATGCTGAATACAATATCAGAGCGCCCCGAAATATCGATATTTGAAAAAGAGAGGGTCTGAGTCGCAGAGGGGGTTTCTGCATCTATATCCTGTGCAGCGAAGAAGAAGTCCCCGTCTGCACCAGATACATCATATCCCCCGCTGATGTTGGAGCCATTTGTCCTGGTGAAAAAATCATTGCTCCCATCGCTTACTTCAGGGACAGAAGTAGTGTACCGCGTCCCATTGCCATCCGTCTCAAAGCTTTCGGACCAAAACTGAGCGAAAGAGGAAGTAGGAATGCTCCCCAATGTGATACAAAGACTGAGAACTCCCAGCCATTTGGTAAAGATTGTCATAATTATTAAGGCTTTATTGATGTGTTATTCAATCAGTGTACAGTTTTCCAGTCAGGAGAATACGAGATAGGGGGGAGCATAAAACTAGGGGGGGGGCTACGAGGGTAATACGATTTTTTACCCTTGGAGTTACAAAGGTAGGGAAAAATCTTTGGGGCTAAGGGTGTGCTATGTTAACTATGTGTTTATTTTTAATATGTGTGGGCATTTGGGGCTGAAGGGCGGGCATGCCATGGATTTTGCCTTGTTCTCGCCCAGTCTTTCCCACGGGGGCCTTATCTTGGCCGTATGAGCCAAAGCCAATATCACATTCCCGAAAAGGGGCGCCCGGCAGCAGAGCTGCTCCGGGAGATGGAATCATTCAAGGCTGGGGATGCGCCATGGGCGGCCGGCCGGACCTGGAGCATGGTCTATCAGGTAGATGAGGCCCACCACGAGCTGCTGCGGCAGGCCAGCGGCGCCTTCTTGTCCGAAAGTTATATCAACCCTTTTGCGTTCGAGAGCCTGCAGCGTATGGAGCGGGAGGTGGTAGGCATGACTGCGGGCTTGCTCAATGGCGGGGCGGAAGCCGTGGGCACAATGACCTCTGGAGGGACAGAGAGCATTTTTATGTCCTTGTACACCTATCGCGAATGGGGCCGCAAGCACCGCAAGGGCAGGGAGGAGGTGGTCGTGCCGGCTACCATTCACCCTGCTTTTGAAAAAGCAGCCTACCTGCTGGGGCTCAAGCTGGTCAAGGTGCCGGTGGGGCCAGGCGGGGCAGCGGATCTGCCCGGTATGGAGCAAAAGGTAGGCCCCAAGACCTTGTTGATGGCCGTTTCGGCCCCTTCTTACCCGCACGGCATACTCGACCCGGTAGAGCAGGCCGGCGCCCTGGCCCAGCAGCATCAGGTGCCCCTGCACGTTGATGCCTGTATCGGTGGGTTTATGCTGCCGTGGGTAGAGCGGTTATACCCTGAAAAGGTGCCCCCTTGGGATTTCCGGGTAGCCGGGGTGACTTCCATTTCGGCAGACACCCATAAATTTGCCTACGGTGCAAAAGGCAGCTCTGTCTTGTTGTTCAGGCAGATGGAATACCTGCGGCATCAGTTCTTTATCACTACCGACTGGGCAGGCGGCATCTATGCTTCTGCCACCCTGTTGGGTTCCCGTTCGGGAGGGCCGATCGCTGCGGCTTGGGCAGCCCTGAACAGCTTGGGGCAGGAGCGTTACCTGAGCATCGCCCGAGAGATCATGGATGGGGTGGAAGAGATGAAAGCCGGTATCGCTGCTATCCCGGAGCTAGAGATACTGGGCGAGCCATGCATGAATATCCTGGCTTTCACAACCCGCAGCAACAAGCCCGATATTTTTGTGGTGGGCGATCAGCTCGAAGCCAAAGGGTGGTTTGTCGACCGGCAGCAGCGGCCCAATTGCATACACACTACGGTTATGCGCCACAATCTGCCAGTTATAGCGGAATACCTGCGCGATCTGCAGGAAGGCGTGGCTTTCGCCAAAAGCAACCCGGGGGCTAAAGCCAAAGGGAATGCGGCCCTCTACGGGCTCATGGCGCGCATCCCGTTCCGGGGCATGGTAGAACAGAACGTCCGGCAGATGTTTGTAGACTTGTACAGCAGGGGCGAAGGTGCTGCTGCACAAGTGGCCGAAGGAGAAGCCGGGCAAGCTATGCCTGAGCCTGCCGCCTGGATGGGCTGGCTCAACCGCTTCCTCAGCTGGCTGCCCGGGAAGCGCCGGCCATAGCACGAGCATCACATTTTGGGGTATATCTCTGGCGCTGCCGTGCATTTTTCAGTGCTTTGTTTATTTTTGCCGGGAACTCAATCTCAAATACCAAGTCATATGATAAACAGTATTCAAAACCTCTCCCCTGAAGATCAGCAGTTGTTGAGGGATGCGGTGCCCTATGTCACCTTGCTGGTAGCAGGGGCGGATGGCATTATCGACGACGCTGAGCTGGCCGCGGGCGAGAAGGTAGCCCATGTGCGCTCTTTCCAGTTCCACCCCGAGTGGATGGAGTTCTACAAAGCTATCGATGGTGGGCTGCACGACCGTATGCTGGCCTTGATCAACGAGCTCCCAAGGGCGACCGAGGCGCGTCAAGCCGAGCTGACCGCTCGCCTTTCAGGTTTAAATAAAGTGTTGGCCAAGCTCGACCGCCGCCACGCCCGTCATTTCTACGAGGGGCTGCTCAGCCTCGCGGAGCACACTGCTAAAGCTTCTGGCGGCTTCATTGGCTGGCTGACGATCGGCCCGAAGGAAGCTAAAGTCACGGACCTGCCTATGATCGACCCTATCCAATAAGGTTGGGGCAGGCGGAAAAACTAGACTTGATGCGCCGCGAGTCAGTGTAGCAGGGAAAATGGGCTGCTTTCAACCACGCGCCGGCTTTTTTCAGGAGCATCGCTTAAGCTGAGTAACTGGGAAAAGCTATGGGCCAGGAAGGGAAGCGCCCTTCTAGCTTTGCAGCGGCCCACGGCGCATCAAGCCAGCATAGGCCAACGACAGGCTTGCCAAATAGGAGGCAAGCCTGTCCTGTTTTAGGAGGCATCAGCCCAAAGGGCACCGGCTTTTGCTTCCTAATGGCACCGGCCTAGCGCTGCGCAGGGGTGGCAAGCCCGACAGGGCCGAGCGGATAGCGAGCCCCGGAGCATAGCGGCACCTGCTGTCAGGCAGGGGCAGGCCCCTCATCCTGATAAGGCGAGGGTAAGCCTAGGGGCAGTGGCAATCTGGTTTGCGTTCGTTTATATGTGCTTTTTTTAATTTTTGTGAAACCCTGGCACCTGCCCTACGTATAGCTGTTTATGATATGCCAAATGCTACCTTGATTTGATAGCGGGCTCATTCCACCTATTTATCCTGAGAAACGGCTAAGGCTCCCGGATATGAAAACAAACAAAAAAACCTACCTCTTAACCCTTACGGCTGCATTGATGCTAGGCGGCTGGTCCTGCAAGCAGGATGCCCTGCCCAATCCGTTGGATACCCGTTTGCAGCAGCGCCTGGAGGAGCTTTCCCCTGATGGCTCGCTCGACTATTTCCGCTTGCCGGATAGCGAGGCAGAGCTCTCAAAAGTGCCTTCTGGCGTAGGCAACCCACTGACTCCGGAAAAGATTGCATTGGGCAGGATGTTGTTTTTTGAGACCGGCCTGGCGGAAGATGCCGTGCACGAAGCTGGCAAAGGGACCTACTCCTGTGCTACCTGCCATGTACCCTCTGCAGGGTTTATGCCGGGCCGCTCACAAGGCATAGCAGATGGCGGGGTCGGGTTTGGCTACAATGGGGAAAGCCGCAACCGTATGTACGGTTATGATGAGACAGAGCTCGATGTGCAGGGCGCCCGCCCATTGAGCATGCTGAACACCGCCTATGTCACCAACACTACTTGGAGCGGCAAATTTGGGGCCCATCATGCCAACGAAGGCACGGAATATGCCTGGGAGCCTGGGAAGGACGTTGAGCTCAACGGATTGGGGCTCGACGGGCTGGAGACACAAAACATCGAAGGCACCCGCCTACACCGCATGCGCATTACGGAAGGCTGGCTTGATACCCTCGGGTATTTGGGCATGTACGACGCCGCTTTCCCGGACTTCCCTATACACGAGCGCTACACCCGCCTAACCACGAGTTTTGCCTTGTCCGCTTACCTACGGTCATTGACGGCCCATCAGGCCCCTTTCCAAGAATGGGTGAGGGGCAACCGCGAGGCCATGTCACAGTCTGAAAAAGCTGGTGCCCTGCTGTTCTACACCAAGGCAGGCTGCTACCGTTGCCACAAAGGCCCAGCCTTGAGCTCCAATGAGTTCCATGCCCTCGGTGTGCTTGATCTGTATCAGACCGGAGGCTTCAATACGGGCCCCGATGATATCCGGAATTTTGGCCGGGGGGGCTTTACTGGCCGCCCAGAGGATATGCATTTGTTCAAGGTGCCTCAATTGTACAACATGAAAGATTCGCCCTTTTACTTTCACGGCAGCAGCCGCCACAGCCTGCGGGCAGTGGTGAAGTACTTCAACGAGGGGGTGCCGGAGAATGATCAGGTGCCGGTAGAGAACTTATCGCCTTACTTCCATCCGCTCAACCTCACGGAAGCGGAAATTGACAACTTGGTGGAGTTTTTGGAGCACAGCCTCTACGACCCCAACCTCGAGCGGTTTGTGCCTGAGGAAACCCTTTCTGGCAACTGTTTCCCCAATAATGACGGCCTGTCGAGAGAACAGCTGGGGTGCGATTAGAATTTTCCTTATTCGATATAGCAACTATCAGAAGGGCAGCTCTTGGGCTGCCCTTCGTATTGGTGCCCTGCCCATGCCGGTTTGGCGGCAGGCATTAGTATTTTCAGCTTTCTCTTAGTAACTTTCTATCCGTTTGGCTGAGGTGCATAGCCAAGGGCTTATGCCGACGGCTTGTCCGGCTCCTCAAGTAAGCTGCCTGGGGGGAAGCCAGATTGCCGTTCTTTTGGCCTGCCCGGCCTGCTTTGCAAGATGGGCCTGCCCCTGCCCGATGGCAGGTGCCGCTATGCTCCGGGGCTCGCTATCCGCTCGGCCCCTCGCCCTACAGGCGTCGGGTCTGGCCTTCGGCCACCCCTGCGCAGCGCTAGGCCGATGCCAGG
>NZ_VOOR01000054.1 GCF_007993045.1 Phaeodactylibacter luteus | reverse complement strand
TTTGGAGCTCCCGCTCTATGGCCTGCAGTTCCTGCAGTGTCCCCTTGGAGTAAAAGCTGCGCGATTTTACGTAGTAACGTGCATAGCAAGCCCCAAACCTGCTGATGATCCGCAGTGCAAAGACTTCGTGCTCGAAGTATTGGCTGAAAAAATCGAGGTGGGGCTGCAGCTGCATATCCTGCTCCGGCTTGCCCTTGGCATTGAAGTAGTTGTGGAGGTGCAGCAGAAGGCTGTTCAGGTCTTGTTTCCAGCCTAAGAGCTGTGCGATGCGCTCGTGGTGGGGGCGCGCCTGTCGTGCAGACTCCTGCAACACTTCTTTTTGCATGGAAATGCTCCTGAGCTTCAGCTCGGTATCATGGTCTTCGATTTTCTCGGCAATCTCCAAAGCCATACTGAGCAGGTTAGCGGCTTCTTCTGGCTGCCCGGTATTGAAGAAGTGCTGTACACGAGTAACGTTGTGCTGCAGATAGTCGGGGTAGTTGACGGCCAGAAAGCTGGTCAGACGGAAGGTATAATGGGCGAGCTGGAACAGCTTTTTCATCGCTCTTTCATCCGGGGCAGTTTCGCCGTAAGTCTTGCGGTAGAGCTCCTCCGAATCCTGTGCTACGCGGGCGTCCCGGCTAATGACGTCAATGAGGGCTAAAGGGTAGTAAGACCGCTTACTCCTGTTTTTGACGTAAGTTCTGAAGACTTCGAAGTGAAAGTCGTCCATCAATTTGATGGCCTTTTCAATTTGCAGCATGGATAAGGGCTGAGTGAAAACCTGGAATGGGCAAATTACAAAAATATCCTTTGCCTTCTTCGGCAAAGAGAGGGGTTTTCAGCAGCAGTCTAGTGCCTGAAGTCATAAATCTCTGATACTTAAGTTGAAGTTACTTTCCGGCTAATCAAGGCGAAGGTTCGCGACTTTAGCCCGGGCTAAAGGAGCGGTTCTTTAACGAAGAGTAGGCGGAAAAGAACGAAACTTGGGGTGTCAAGGGTTTATGGCTTGAGGCACTAGTGGTCTGTCAAGTGTTAATTTATGGGTTGAGTGGGAGCGAATTTTGAGGCTAATCAAGGCGGATGTTCCCGCGCATAGCAGCGCTACGTAAGGGGTTGTCCAACGAAGAGTAGCCTCAAAAGTCGCCGCAGGCAACCCATAGTTTTAGCCTTGACAGACCACTAGGTATACAAAAACCGCCTTACAGTAGCCCTGCAAGGCGGTAACAGAAAATTCATAGTGTTTGCTCTCGCAAGTATTACAGGATAATGGGCAGGACCGGTGTGGTGCCCATTGCACAATGCGATGTTGCGCTGCCTTTCGGGGGCAGCGGATTTGAAAGTTTTGTTTTTGTGTTTATGTGTGAGGGCAGAGCCCTTATCGCATCTATGATTGCAGAAGGCGCTTAAAAATGGCGGGGGAGATAAAGGTGCGCCGTTTGCACAGCACGGCCTTCACCTCCAATCGCCATGAATAAATAGCTCCTTACTGACAAGGCGGGCCCCTCTTTCTTTTAAGGAGGCCCCAACCTCGAAATTGGTGTCTTCGTTAGCAAATATGCGGCGTGGATAGCGGAATTGCCCCCTCATCTGATATGGGCATGTTCTTTGGGCAAAAATTAGAGGCTATAGCCAGTTTCGGCGCCGGAAGTAATAAATGAGCGCAGCGCTGATGAGGGCCATGACCGCCCAAAGCACATAGTAGCTGTATCTCCAATGCAGCTCGGGCATGTGGTCAAAGTTCATGCCGTAGATGCCGGCCAGAAAGGTAAGGGGGATGAAAATGGTGGAAATGATGGTGAGCACCTGCATGATGCTGTTCATCTTGAAGCTGATTTCGCTCAGGTATAAATCGTACAGGCCGCTGATCATGTCCCGGAAGGTATCAATACCATCCATCACCTGCACGCTATGGTCATGTAGGTCCCGGATGAACACCTCCGTGCCCTCATCGATAAAGGCACTGTCGCTCCTCGAGAATTGCCCGATGGCCTCCCTCAGCGGGGCTACTGATTTCCTCAGTGTGATAGATTGCAGCTTTAAGCTGTGGATGCGGCCTTTGGTAGACCGGTTGGCATCGGACAAAATCTCTTCCTCCAGCCCATCGAGCATCACATCCAGTTGATCTAGCAGCACATAGTAGTGGTCAACAATATTATCAGCTAGGGCATACGCCAGGTAGTCGGCTTTGCGCTTCTTGATTTTGCCCCGGCCCGACCGGATGCGGTCGCGGACCCCGCTGAAGAGGTCGGTTTCATTTTCCTGAAAGGATAGGACAAAGCCTTCTCCAGCAAAAATGCCTACTTGCTCAGTCTCAACCCGTTGTTCTTGGGCATTAAGGGACAGGGCCCGCACTATGAGGAAAAGCCCGTTGTCGTATTCTTCAAACTTGGGGCGCTGCTGCGTATCCAGGATGTCTTCGAGTACCAGTGGGTGGATGTTGTAGAGGTCGCCCAGCTCTTGTATAAGCGGTACATGGTGGAGCCCTCGGATATCATACCAGCGGATGAAGCCCCCTTCGTGTGGTGTGGGCAGCTGCCCAAGGCTCGACTGTTCATAAATAACGCCCTCGGCATGGTATTCAGTAAGGGTAACAGCTGCTTCTTCCAAGTGCTTTGTGCCCGTGAAGACTAAGCTCCCGGGGGCCAGGCCTGTGTTTTTTCGTTTCCGTTTGCTTACTGCACGCGATACCGGGTTGTGCTTGGCTAGTTTGGTGAGGCTCATAGGCAAAAGAAGGGTGGTCAGGTTAATGGCGTGCCCACTAAGTTAAGCAAAATCTATCCAAAGCCAGTAGAGGGGGCAGCGCGGCCCAGTTCCTGCTCCCCTCCTTTGCTTTCCACATCGATTGGCGTTCAGGAGTTAGGCTACTGTGCCGCTGCAACTGCTGCCTGCACCCGCTGTGCATCCATAGCAATGCTGGTTGAGCACGATATTGCGGCTGCGGAGCTCAGCGGCATCGAAGGTACTAATGTGCTGCCCCTTGGCAGCTACTTTTAGGTCGAGCATTTGATTGAAGTCACAGTCGTACAGGTAGCCGTCCCAGCTCACAGAAATGGTGTTGCGGCACATCAGCCCTTCAACGGTTGCAGGGTTGTAAGCATCCACAAGCTTTTGCATATACTCTTCGTAGTTCCCGGTTTCCAGGAGGTAGTCCAAAAAACGGGCTACGGGCAAATTGGTAATGGCGTAAAGCTGATTAAAAACAATGCCAAATTTGCGGTCGAGCTGACGCTTGAACTCGGCCTCTAGAGTCTCCTGTTTGCCAGGCAGGTAAGCACCAGAGGGGTTGAAGACCAAGTCGAGCTTAAGCCCGCTGCCCGGTTTGCCATACCCTACCTCGTTGAGGAGTTGCAGGGCTTTGATGGAGTCTTCAAAAACACCATCCCCCCGTTGGCCATCGGTGCGCTTTTTGGAGAAATAGGGCAGGCTGGAAATGACGTGCACCTTGTGTTCGGCCAAGAACTCCGGAAGGTCCCGGTATTTAGGGTTGGCCATGATGATGGTGAGGTTGCAGCGGTCGATCACCTGTTTGCCGAGCGCGGTGCACTGTTCTACAAACCACCTGAAATGAGGGTTCATCTCCGGTGCGCCGCCGGTGATGTCCACGGTAGTTATGCTCGGTGTGGCAGCGATGATCTCGACACAGCGCTCCAAGTCTTCCCGGTTCATGTTCTCCCGCTTTTTGTCGGGCCCGGCATCCACATGGCAGTGCGCACAAGTCTGATTGCACAATTTGCCAATATTGAGCTGGAAGATTTCAATGTCTATAGGCTTAAAGGGCTTGTGCCCCTGCTCGGCTAAGCGTTCGCTGAACTTAGGGAACTTGGCGTCTGACAGGTCTTTGCCGTTGAGGACGTTCAGCTGAATGAAGGTATCGCTCAGCTGTGACCCTTTTGCCGTTAGTGATTTTGTTTTTTGCTTAATAGCCATATCGCGTGGTTTGAGATTCTGCTAAAGTGTGTAGGGCAGCTTACATGGTGATTTTGTCGACCTGCCGCTGCATTTGCCGGGCATAGATCAGCGTGGTGCCTGCTTTGACCGCGGCGGCAACGTGTACCGCCTCCATCATTTGTTCCTCATCGGCTCCGGCTTGCAGGCTGTTGGTGGTGTAGGCATCAATGCAGTAGGAGCATTGAATGGCGTGGCTCACGGCCAGGGCGATCAGTGCTTTTTCCCGTTCGGTAAGGGCGGAGTCGCCCTCGGTGACCCCAGCGTACCAATCAAAGAATTTTTGGCCCATGTCTTCCTGCCATTCTGTGATTTTGCCAAATGACTTGAGGTCCTTAGGATCGGTATATTTGTTCATTTTAGTAAGGTTTTTGAGTGGTAAAGGAGTCTTTTGAGCAGGTTGGGCAGCTGCTGCAGCCAATGGGTATTGGTGTGCTTCTGCAGCCAGTTGTTCAGGAGATAAAGCCTGGCCTTCCCGTTCTGCTTCTGCAGGGGGCATGATTTCTGTATTGTCCCATATCCCGGTTGTCAGTGTAGCAGCATAGCTTACGGGTAGCCGGCGGTCATCGATCATTTTGGCTTTTGCTGCGCGGTGGTCGTAGGCCAAAGGCTGAAAAGTGTATGCCAGCCCATTGGCATCGTCGAGCAGCAGGAACCAGGTACGGGGGGTGCCGTCGTTGGCCGGCATGCCAATTACCCCTGCATTGAGCCAGAGGTGGCGCTCATCGATCTGATGTGCGAAGGGCAGGCCGCAGTGGCCGCCGATTACGACTTCTGCTCCGGCAGCCTTGCAGTAGGCCAGTTTGGTTGCAGCAGGCGTAGACCGCCACACGAATTCTGATTGGTTGGCCGGTGAGCCATGTAGCACGGTTATGGCCTTTCCTGCGTACTGGAAACGCAGCTGATCGGGCAGGCTGCCCATAAACTTCAGGTTTTTGGGCGTGACGTTCCGTTGGGCATAGTCATACCACAATTTGGCGAACATATCGCAACGGCTCCCATCCCCGAAGCCACAGCCGCAATCGTCGGTCCCGTTGAACAGGTTGGACTCCACATTGCCGGCGATGCTATGGCAGCCCCAGGCTTCCAGGAAATCGACACAGGCGGAAGGGTCTGCACAATATCCGGGCGTATCGCCCGTGCAAATAACATTGGAAGGGGGGATGCCCCTGCGCTGTGCTTCTGCCTTGAGCGCAATGAAAGCATCGAGGTTGGAGTAAGCGCCTCCAAAGACGAGGACCGGGCCGTGCGCTACAGTTATCGATTTAATTTTTTGATCCATCGGGATTCCCTTTGTTTTCGTGTACAGGCTGAAAGATAATGCCCAAGGCGTACAAGCCAAAGCATCCTGCCAGCTCTATCAGCGTTACAGCCAACAAATGGCTGTACTTGCCAGTGGTCAGTGCCCAGCTTTCCGGCCAATAGCCGGCTGCGTAAATAATGCCACAAAGTAGCCCAAATCCCACAGAAAGCCAGAAGCTTAGCGGGGGGGCTTTCACGCGCCATAGGCAAAAAACAGGGGCAAGCCCGGCTACCATAGCTCCCGATACAGTGGTCGCTGATAAAATTGCAGGGTTGAAAAAAACGGGCAATGTCCCAGCGGCTACAAGTATGGCCATGGCGCTTCTACCCACAAATACGTTGCGATGGCTATGGCCAGATTGTTTTAGCTCAGAAATGGCCAGGGCTTCTCCTTTCCGCCCCAGCCCCAGGTCTATTATGGCGAGCTTGGAAAAGGAGGTAAAAGTAGAATCTAGCGTACTGGCTGCGGAAGTAATCATGATGAGGTTCATCACGAGCAGTATGGGGCCGCCCAGCAGTTTAGCAACCTCCACGGGCGCCTGCCCAGATACCCCTTCCAGGCCGCCGTAAATCCCAACGGTGCTGAACAGGGCAATGCAGATAAAGCCAAGTGGGGTGGCCCAGAGGAAGGCTTTGAGCGTCGTCTTCGGGCTGGATAAGAAACCTCGGTCGGTCAGTACCGGATCGTGGAAGGGGTAGCTAAAGCTTTGCAAGACGGCTACGAGCAGGAGGTTGCCCCCCGTGGCCATTGTCCAGGCCCCACTGCTCAGTATTGGGGCGGGCTGGTAGTCCACTTTGGGAAAAATTGCCCCTAGCACTACAGCCAGCAATACCCCGAACAAGGCCATCTGCACAATATCGGTGAGTATGGAGGAAGCCATGCCGCCCTTCAGGCTATAGGCAAGGGTTAACAATGTAAATACAGCTATGGCCGCATAGTAAGCCCCTTCGCCCGGTTGCCCAAAATAGCTCCCGATCACCATGGTGTTGGACCAGACCTCGTTGAACAGCCGGAAACAGATGAGCAGGGAGAACAAGATCAGTGCGCCCCGCCCAAAGCGCTGGCTAAGGAAATCGTGTATGCTCTTAAAGCCTCCTAAGGTGCGCATACGGTAAATGACCCAGCCGGCTACAGCAAAGCTCAGATAGTAGGCCGCATAGGCTACCCCTCCGATCAGGCCAAAAGCAAGGCCTAGGTTGGCGGCATTGGTGATGGATTTGGCAAAGAGCCAGGAAATGACCAGGCTGCTCATCAGCGCAATCATGCCTGGCGATCGCTCACGGCGGGTGCCGCCGAAAAAAGCACTGGCCGTGGTGGCCTTAGGCGATAAGAAAAACAGGAGCAAGCTGCTGGCGATCACCAGCACCCATTGAAGTGTAACCATTGAGGTCAGTTTTGAAAGCGGGGGCTGGCAGCAGCCCCCGCCCATCAAGTCTATTGTACGTTCTTTAGTCTACATCCCACCAAACTGGCGCATTGATAGAGTTGCCATCGGTCGCGGCTGCTGCAGTCTGGTAGTTCTCAAAGTTAAGGGCTTGCTCGTCGGAAGGGTAGGGCATGCGCACCGGGTATAGCCCACCGTTCAGGCTGGCTTCCACCGGCTTGAGCTCAGGGAAGCCTGTTCGGCGCCATTCTGCCCAGCCTTCGTATGCGTTGCCGATGGAGGCTATCCATTTTTGGGTAATGATCTGCTCCAGCCCTTTGCTCGCATCCCAAGCAGCCGGGTCGCTGCTCAGATAGCCCGAGGGCAGTTCCGTAAGCCAGTATTCAAAAGCTTTCTCTACTCCTGATTCGTACAGCGCCTTTGCATCAGCGCTGATATAACCGCGCAGTGCTGCCTCTGCCAGCAGGAAGTCTACCTCCCAAGCTGTCAGGTAGTTGAAGTCGAGGCTGCCTGTGTTCTCCCGCCATACTGTGCCCGGGCGTGCATACTGGTCTGGTACAATAGCGCTCGATGCATCTATCCCGTTGATGATGCCGTTGAAGTCGTTGTTGGCTGCGCTAGGGCGGTACAAAACTCCTGCCCGGGGGTCGTTTAGGGGTTCAAAAATTTCTGATGCCGTCTCGGACATTAGGAAGACATTGAAAAGGCCTACCCGCGCTGTTGCAAAAGCAAAGCTGTTGGGCGGGCCGGCTGCAAAATCAAAAGCAGCATTCTGGGCGTTGCTCCGGATGAGGGCGCTGCCGTTGCCGCCGCCAAGGTCATAAAGGGCTTGCAGCTCGGCGGCAACATCTTCTACGCCTGAAATGCGCATCAGGGCCTTCAACTGCAGACTGTTGGCAAAGCGTACCCATGCCTCCAGATCCCCTTCAAAGAGGATATCGCCGTTGAGGGGCTGCGCACCGGTGTAGCTGTCAATGGCAGCCACCGCTTTTTCCAGATTGTCGAGTATGCCCCCTTCTGCAAGGTAGATGTCCTCTTGCCGGTCATAGCCCGGTGTGACGATGCCTTCACTTCGCCCTTTCACGGCTTCAAAGTAGGGGACATCCCCAAAGAGGTCGGTCAGCGTCATCGTCAGGTAGGCTTTCAGGATAAGGGCAGGCCCTTCGTAAACAGCCCGCGCCGGGTTGGCCTGGCTCTGCTCCAAGATAGATTCCGTATCCCTGAGGTTGACATAGAGCACGTCCCAAGGGTTGCCGCCTTCCTGAGGGGAGTTGAGGGCATGCCGGTCGAAGAGGTTGAAATCGATCATGGCAAAGTGCTGGCTCAGCAGGTTACCGGCCACGAAGCCCTCGTAGCTCATCTGATCGCCATAGCCATATAGCACTTGGCGGAGCAACAGCTCCGGCTGCACCGTGCTAGGTGCATTCTCATTGGTGTTGATAGCAGAGAAGTCCTTTGTGCATCCTGCCAGCAGCAGGGCCAAGAACAGGAAGTAGGTATATTTCATAATTTTTGCTTGGCAGCCGCAGGGCGGCTGTAGTGATGGTAAGTATGGTTTGCTGCTGGGTTAGAATTCAATGCCCAGGTTGATCCCGAATGAACGGGCGCTCGGGTAGGTCATGTCTTCCACGCCAGATACCAAGTTCTGCCCTTGTATCGCAAATTGCTCAGGGTCAAAGTGGGGTATCTCGCTCCAAGCGTAAAGGTTGCGGCCAATAAGGCTGATGCTGAGGCTGCCTAGCCCGCGCAGGAAAGTCTGCTCTAGCTGAGCCTGCCCCAGCCGGTAGGTCAGGGCTACTTCCCGCAGTTTGAGGTAGCTAGCATCATAGATGTTGTTCTCCTCGTGGTTGCGGTCATAGAATGAGCGGTAGTAGCTCTCAGCAGAGATAGGAGTGGTGTTGGGCTCATAAACAGGGTTTTCCTCAGAGCCGACATTGACCACACCATCTATGATGATGCCTTCTTCTGGCCGGAACTCAGTTTCTTCCAATTGGCCTCCTACACCGGCCAAGCTCAGGGTCCGGCTGACAAGCTGCCCGCCCTGCCGCCAATCAAAGAGCAGCCCAAGGTCGAAATTGCCGAAACGGAAGTTGTTCTGAAAGCCCAGGATGAAATCTGGGTTGGCATTGCCCAGCTTCTGCAGGTTATTGTCCGCAATGAAGTTGCCTTCTTCGGTAAGCACAAAAGCGCCTTCCTCGTTGCGCAGGTAACCGGTGCCCCAGATGTCCCCGATTTCACCCCCTGGCTCGACAATAAAGAATACGGTTTGGTTGACGCTATTGTAGACGCGGCTGTAAGCCAAAGTGAAGCGGTCCGTACCGGCAGGCAGCTCTTCTACAGTAGCCCGGTTGGTGCTGAAGTTGAAAGCGCTGGCCCAGCGGAATTTCTGGCTTTTGACGGGTACAGCGGTCAGTACAGCTTCCCAGCCTTTGGCCCTTACCTGGCCACCATTGATGATCTGTTGGCGGTAACCGGAAGATAAAGGCACTGGCAGGCTGAGGATCTGATTTTCCGTTACTTGGTCATAATAGGTCACATCCAGGCCAATGCGGTCATCGTACAACCGTATGTCAGCACCGAACTCTACGCTTGTGGTCTGCTCCGGCACCAGGCCCGGGGCTGCCAGCACAGCCTGCTCTGAGAAAGTCGGCTGGCCATTGAATGGGACTTGAGCGACGAAAGTAGAGCTGGTCCGGTAGGGATCGGTATCGTTGCCCACTTGGGCTATGCTAGCCCGCAGCTGCAGGTAGCTGATGCTTGAGGGCAGGCTTAAGGCGCGGTCAGCCAGGAAGCTCAGGCTGGCTGATGGATAAAAGAAGCTGGTGTTCTCGGCGTTCTGTGGCGTGGCCAAGGCACTTGACCAGTCGTTGCGGCCTGTGATATCCAAGAACAAATACCCCCGGTAGCCCAGTTTGAGCAGCCCGTACACACTGTTGATCCTTTTTTCAGCCAGCTGGTCAAAGATCTCAACGGGGCTGGCGGCATTGCTTAGCCTGAAAATACCGGGCTGAGCAAGGGTGAGGGCTTGGCTCTGTGTGTTTTGTGCCTGCTGGTCGAGCCGGTTGGCACCTGCCAAAAGGTTGAGGCTGAAGTCGCCTGACAGCCTGGGGTGAAAGTCAAGTAGGAAATCGGTGTTGATCTCCCGGTAAAAAACATCGTTTTCTGCATAACCGCCCTGGCTAAAGCGGTTGCTGCTGAATGCCCGGCGGAATTGCCGCTGCTCGTTGCTGTAGTCCATGCCAGAGCGGAGCGTGAAGCTCAGCTGTGGCGATACCTCGTACCTGGCGGAAAGGAAACCGAAGAAGCGGTCCCGGTTGAAACTGTTGCGGTTTTCCAGCAGGGTGAAGTATGGGTTGTCGAAAAAAGTATAGTTGTAGCTGTATTGCTGCACGCCTTCCAGCCCCGGCTGCCAATAATCGCGCAGTGCGTTCAGGTCGGTCTGCCGCCCAAGCCAGGCAGTAAGGTCGTAGTTGATGTTCTCAGACCCGTAGCCCCCAGCCGGGCGGTTGTCAGACTGCGTGTTGATGTAGGTCAGGCCTGCATTGAAAGATAGCCCGTCAATAGGTCGGAAGCCCAGGCGTGCATTTACGGTTTTCCGGTCTAGGTTTACCCCAGGGATAAAGCTCTCGCTCCTTAGGTCTGTGAGCGACAGCCGGAAATCGCCCCGTTCTCCGCTATTGCTGATGGCGAGGTTGTTGATGGCAGTATGTCCGGTCTCGTAGAAGTCCTTTACGTTGTCAGGCCGGCTGACAAAAGGGGTAGGCGTGATGGGGAGCCCGCCATGCACTGCTACGTCCCCTCCGCGCACTACAGTGCCATCAGGCAGCGTTACCGGGCTGTCAAATTGTGGTATGAGCAGGCCGATATCCAGCTGAGGGCCGTAGCTGTAGGTGATGTTGTCTGATATGCCAGCGCCCAGGCCATCCACAAATTCAAATTCGCCGCCCTGGCCTTGCCCGTAGGTGTTCTGGTAGCGAGGCAGCTGAAAGGGGTTGTCTACCATAAAAGTAGAATTGACGCTTACGCCCAGCCCTTTTGTTTGGCGGCCAGTCTTGGTGGTAATCTGTATGACGCCATTGGCGGCCCGTGTACCGTACAGGGCCGCCGCAGAAGCGCCTTTCAGTACACTGACAGACTCAATATCGGCAGGGTTGACGTCCATAGCGCCATTGCCGAAATCAATTTCCTGAAAGCCAGCTGCAGCTTCATCGGTCAGGTTGATGATGGTATTGTTGTTGATGGGCACGCCATCGACTACAAAAAGGGGGTTGTTGTTGGTGAAGCTTGCTTGCCCACGGATGATGATCTGACTGGTGGAGCCTACGCCAGTAGCCCCTGCAGTCACTCTGAGCCCGGCTACCTGGCCCGCCAGGTTGTCGAGGAAATTGACCGACTGTACGTCTGTGAGTTTTTGATTGTCAATTTGTTGTATGGCATAGCCTAGCTCTCGGTTGTCGCGTTCCAGCCCTAGGGCAGTGACGACCACCTCTGAGAGGTTGGACCCCGGGGCAAGGGCAATGGAAAGCGGTGAGGCTGCCATATCGGGGCTTACGAAAAGGGTTTGGGTAAGGTAGCCCACATAGCTGACTTCGATGGTTGGGGAGCTGCCCGTCAGCGTAATAGAAAATTGGCCATCCACATCGGTGACGGCCCCATTGGCCTTCCCGGTTTCGAGGATGGAAGCGCCGATCAGGGGGCTCCCGTCTGCAGCATCGGATACGGTGCCCGTTACTACAAACGATTGTGCCTCCAATGCGGCACCAAAAAGCAGGCATACCAAAATTGCCCACACAGTCTTGTGATTCATGAACTTAGCTTTAAAGTTGGATAAGATTTGGCGTAGCAGCATACTGCATCTGCCCCTTCATCCCGCTGCATTTTTTGGGACGAGGCCGTATTGCAAACCCTGCCGCCCCCATGTACTGCCAGTTTGTAGCTGCACACCGCTTTTAGCTGGGCACGGAAAAGGATAAGACATACCGTATAGCCCATACCTCTTGCGCAGGTAGGGGCTGGCTGCCGCCGATGTTTTAATGTGAAAGACTTGTATTTACAAGTGAAGTGGCTCTTGAGGCGGGCCTCTTTGGGAGAGCTGCCCATGGAGGGGGGCAGTTTTTTGAGCAGCAGGCTTATTGCGATGGGGCAGAGGCGCTTCAAAAAGCAGCTCTGCGACAAGGTAAAGCCAGGATTTGTGCTGCTGCCAGAAAAAACGAAGGTCCGTATTTTTTTCTACAGACCGGTGCGGTGGGAGAAGGGTTACACCGGAGAGCAGTTGGCGGAGGCCTGCAAAGGTTTGCTCAGACTCCCACGCTACCTCAGCAAAGGCAGCAGGGGCAAATGCCCCCTTGCGAAGGCCGATCAGCCATACGCCCCCATTCTGATCGGGCGCAAGCACCTGATGGCCTTCTTCCAGCAACTGAGCAGCCCTGCCGATTTCAGCTGGCGTGATACCAGGGCAATCGTTGCCAATGATGATGACTTGCTGATATCCAGAGCGGAATACATCTGCTACGGCGTTGCTCAGCTTCTGCCCAAAAGTATGGCCCCGCTGGCTGCGCTCATCGCTGTTCACGACATCGAGCCCGCTCCGTTCAACGGTTTGCCTGGCCCGGTTGATGAGGGCTTTGGCCAGGCGCTTGGCTTTCTTCTGGACAAGCCCAAAACCCTTGGCCCTAGCTTCGCAAGAAGCCGACCGGCTGAAGAATAATATGGCAGTTGCGGATCTGGGCATATGCACAAAGGTGCGTTTTTTTCACTTACGGAGAAAAATAGCATCCTGGTTTTGTCCGAGCGCGAACAACAACAGGGGGAAAGCCGAAATGTTGCAAGCGTATGGGCCTTTTCCGCTTGGTGATAGGGCCGGGCTAGCGCTGCGAAGGGGTAGCCGAAGGCTAGACCCGAGGCCTGTAGGGCAGGGGCCGAGCGAAGAGCGAGCCCCGTAGCATAGCGCCCCCTGCTGCTAGGCAGGGGGAGCCCCATCCCGTAAAGCAGGCTGTGCAGCCCCCCTCTTGCGGTAGGGGCAGGCAAAAAAACGGTAACCGGGTTGGTGCCTGGCCAATAAGGGCAGCCTGCGCAGGGGAGGATTTTACTTGGGTTCCCTTAAATTCTGCGCTTTATGCCTCATCTTTGCGGAACACGTGCTCTGGAACAAACTAAATACTATGGAAATTCAGCAAATATACACCAACTGCCTGGCGCAAGGTGCTTACTACGTACAAAGCGAAGGGGAAGCTGCGGTCATTGACCCTATGCGGGAGCCCCGGCCTTACCTTCAACGTGCAAAAGAGGGCGGTGCGACAATCAAATTTGTCTTTGAAACGCACTTCCACGCAGATTTTGTCTCAGGCCACCTTGACCTGGCCAAGCAGTCGGGCGCGACAATTGTTTATGGCCCCGGTGCCCACACTGGCTATGAAAAGTATGAAGCACAGGACGGGGAAGTATTCCGGGTGGGCGCTATTACTATCCAAGCCCTGCATACGCCAGGCCATACTCCGGAAAGCACGGCTTACCTTTTGAGGGATGCATCGGGCCGGCCCTATGCTATTTTTACAGGAGACACCCTCTTTATCGGGGATGTAGGCCGCCCCGACCTTGCGCAGCAGAGCGGCCATTCTCCAGAGGATATGGCAAGGGCGCTCTACAATAGCCTGCGGGAGAAGATCATGCCCCTGCCGGATGACGTCCTGGTCTATCCGGCTCACGGGGCGGGCTCAGCCTGCGGCAAAAACATGAGTGCAGAGACTTGGGACACCCTGGGCAACCAGAAAAGAACCAATTACGCGCTTAGCGAGGGGCTATCGGTTGAAGCTTTTGTCGCAGCAGTCACGGAAGGGCTTCAGCCGCCCCCGCCATACTTTGCTCAGAATGCCGAGCTCAACAAGTCGGGCTACGCTGCCCTCGATGAGGTGAAGGAAAAAGGGCTGCGGGCCCTTGAGCCTGATGCTTTCGAAGCGTTGGCCACTGCTGCGCGTGCGCTTGTTTTGGATGTGCGGGAGAAAAGCATCTTCAGCAAGGGTTTTGTCCCGGGCTCTATTTTTATCGGGCTGGAGGGCAATTTCGCTTCTTGGTCTGGCACGCTGATCAGCGACCTGCAGCAGCCTATTTTATTGGTAGCCCCTGAGGGGCAGGAGGAAGAGGCTGTAGAGCGTTTGGCAAGGGTGGGCTACACTCATACGTTGGGCTATCTGAAAGGCGGGTTTGAGGCTTGGGAAGCTGCTGGCCGGGAAATAGACGCTATAGAGACTATCGGGGTAGCTGCTTTCGGAGCCGACTATGAATCTGGCCAGGTGGAGCACGTTGTTGATGTCCGCCGCCCAGAGGAGTATGAGGCAGGGCATGTGGCTGGCGCTCAGCTGCTTACTCTGGAGACGATCAACGGGCACCTTCATGAGGTGCAGCCCGGAAAGCGCACCTATCTGCACTGCCGAAGTGGCTACCGGTCTACGATTGCGGCATCTATACTCAAAGCGAGGGGGCTGCACACTGTTGTCAATCTGCATGGCATGGTGGACGAGCTGTTGGGCTGTGGGCTGCCAGCAGTTTTTCCAGAAGTGGAAGGCCAATAAAGGGGAGGGCATGAAAAAACTGGCGCGGTATATGCCCATTCTATCGTGGCTGCCAGCCTACCGTAAGGCCTATTTGCGGGGGGATATGCAGGCCGGGCTCACCGTGGGCGTTATGCTGGTGCCTCAGGGCATGGCTTACGGCCTGTTGGCTGGGCTGCCACCGGTGTATGGCCTGTATGCCAGCCTCATCCCACTGTTTTTTTATGCTGTGCTGGGCACTTCCCGGCAGCTGTCGGTAGGCCCTACAGCGGTAGTTTCCCTGCTGATCGCGGCTGGGATACAGCAGCTGGGCGGGGAGCTGCCGCCTGGGCAAATGGTCAGCCTGGCCATTTCTGTAGCTTTTGTGGCGGGAGCTATACAACTGCTGATGGGGTTCCTCAAGCTGGGGGTGCTGGTCAATTTTCTATCCCACCCCGTCATTGCAGGTTTCACTTCTGCCGCAGCTTTCATTATCGCCTTTAGCCAACTGAGGAACCTGACAGGATTGCCTTTGCCCCGGAGCAACAATATTTTTTTCCTTTCCGGAGAAGCCTTCAGCCAGCTGCATGCAGCGCACGGGCTGACGTTAGGGATAAGCCTCGCAAGCTTTATGTTGTTGCGGGGCATTAAGCGGGCCAGCCGTGCGGTGCCCGGCGCATTGGTCGTAGTCTTGGCCGGCACCTTTTTGTCAGCTGGGCTAGATTGGGAGGGGCAGGGCGTAGCAGTCATCGGGCAGGTGCCTGCGGGGCTTCCTGGCTTCGTTTGGCCAGAGCTGGGCGCGGAGCGCTTAGGGCAGGTTTTTCCGCTTGCTTTTACTGTTTGCATCATAAGCTTTATCGAGTCTGTTGCGATTGCCAAAACCCTGGAGCGCAAGCACGGTGATTACCGGGTAGACCCCAATCAGGAGCTGATCGCTCTTGGGGCGACCAAATTGGGGGGGGCGTTTTTTCAGGCCTTTCCCACTACAGGCAGTTTTTCCCGGTCTGCCGTCAATAGTGACGCAGGCGCCCGTACAGGCATTGCTTCTATGATCAGCGCAGTCATACTGGCACTGGCGCTGGTGTACCTTGCCCCTTGGTTTTACCATTTGCCTAAAGCGGTGCTCGCGGCCATCATCCTTGCTGCAGTGATCAACTTGGTGGATTGGCGGGAAGCCCGCCACCTGTGGGCCGTCGACCGCAGAGACTGGCTGACGATGCTGGCCACCTTCGTTGCTACCTTGGTGTTAGGGATTCAGAATGGGGTACTGAGCGGTGTGCTGCTGTCGTTAGGGATTATGGTGTACCGCAATTCCAAGCCGCACTTGGCGGTGCTTGGGCAGTTGCCTGGCTCGCGCCGCTACCGCAGCATCAGCCGGTTCTCGCAGGCACGTCAGCATGATGAAGTGCTCATAGTCCGTTTTGACGCACAGCTGTATTTTGGCAATGCCAGCTATTTCCTGGAATCGATTGAAAAGCTGATTGCCGGAGAAGGCCGTACACTGAAGTTGCTGTTATTGGATGCTTCGAGCATTCATGACGTGGACTCGAGCGGTGCCATGGTGCTATCTGAATTGCTACAGCTGCTGGAAAGCCGAGGCATCCTTTTTTATATTTCAGGGGCCATAGGGCCGGTCCGTGATGCTTTGCACCGGCATGGGCTTTCTGGGCGGATAGGGGAAAGGCACCAATTTGTGCAGGTGCATGACGCAGTGTCCTATTTCCTGGAAGAAGAGGCTACAGAGCCTTCGGGCTGGTCTCCTGCCGCATTACAAACCAATGAAAGGCATAAAAAATCTTGACTATGCATCATCCGCTACACGAGTGCCGCTATTACCTGCTTGCTTTTTTGCTGCTTGCCCTTAGCGTGCTAGGGCGCGCGCAGGAGCGTTATGTCCCCGCTGAAGTAAAACTTAGGAATGGCGAGCTCGTCCGTGGGCGTGTCAGAGCTCCGGGCTGGGCATTGGGTACAGAGCGTTTGTTGTTCCGGCCATCAGCACAGCCGGGGGAGCCCCAATACCTCTATCCGGCGGATATAGCGCTAATGACTTTGGACGAACGGGGCTTTGAACAGCGCTTCCGGGGCGAAGTGGTGCAGGTACTGGCACTTGGGGAGGATTTGCCGAAAGGCAAAGACTTGTTTTATGAAACAGATACTCTGCTGTTGCAGGCTTTGGTAGAAGGTACGTTGGGGCTATACTATCATGAGTCTGCAGGTGGGCGTAGCCGCTATTTTCTGGAAGAGGATGGCTTTTTCCAGGAGCTGGTCATGCATGCTTACCTCCTTGAGGGCAGCGGCCGCAGCATACGCAAGCGGCACGGCCAATGGCGGGAACAGTTGCGCAAAGCTTTAGCTGCCTGCCCGGATTTGCTGGAAGAGCTCGACGGTGCCCCTTTTGATGAGGGGCGTGCCCAAAAGTTGATCGAAGCGTACAACACTTGCGCCCCCAGCCACTACCTGTCCTACACGCGGTCGTTTAAGCGTTTTTATTGGGCCCCGGGCGTACTGGCCGGCGGTGCATTTACCCGGGTGAGCGTGCGCGATCAGCTGTTGCGCAACCCTGGCTATGGGCGTATCGTCCCCCGCTTAGGAGCAAGGGTGTTGATCCACCCCCATCATAGTCAGGGTAGGTCGGGTTTGCTGCTAGAAGCCCTCTATGCGCCATTCCGTACAGTAGACGAGCTCGATGGCATCACGGTTGATGTTGATTACCTGCAGATCAATGCGGGCTTGCGGCAGAGCGGAGTGGCCGATGTGTTTGGGAGCATGCTGATCGGCTTCTCCTACAGCCGTCAACTCACCGCCCGTGAAATCAGAGGGACGGACCCGCGGGTCTTCCCCGAAAACCAAGTGGGCCTGTTTGGCGGCTTTTCTGTGGGAGGGGAAAAACTGGAGGTATCCCTCCGCTATCACCTCAATAATTTGGGGCTGCTTTCCCCCAGCGCGCCATTCTTTTTTGTGCAGAGCGTTGAGCTGCTGGCCGGTTACCAGTTTTGATTGGGCGCAACCCAGCTTGCCGTTTTTTTTTGAGGGCCTGCCCCTGCCATCGGGCAGGTGCCGCTATGCTGCGGGGCTCGCTGTCCGCTCGGCCCTGTCGGGCTTGCCACCCCTTCGCAGCGCTAGGCCAATGCCAAGCTAGAGCCCCCAAAGCATAAACGCCTGCGACATTTTGGTCCACGCCCTATTGATTTCAGGCCAGCCTATTGAGGGGCATAGCGCTTTTCGCCTGCCAAAATAGGCAGCCCCAAGTGGTTAGCTGCAGGAGGGATGGGGCAGTTGTACCCATCGCTGTAGGCACACCAAGGGTTGTAGGCCTTGTTGAAGTCAAGTATGATCTTGCCGTCCTCAATATCCTTAACGGAAATATCCATGTAGCGGCCGCCACCGTAGGTCAGTTCCCCATTGGTATCATCTTTAAACGGAAGGAAGAGGTAGTCCCGGTACTGAGGCATGCGCATGAGCGAAATGCTTTGGTAAATTTCGAGTGTCAGGGCCTGCCCTTTAAGCTGGAAGGTAGCCGTGCCATAAAGGATATAGGGCTTGGTGACGCCACTGTAGGTGGCCATATCGAAAGGCTTTGCGCCATCTGCAGGGGAAAACTCCGCTGCTACGCGATAGGCTTCATCGGGAGGGAAAAAGCTCAGCTGTTTTGTCTGCGCTTTGTTCAATGGAGAGCGGGCATCTTCCAAGAAAGCCCTTTTGTATGCCTTGCGGTGCTTGCGGATAGCCTTGTCGAAGCCCGGCTGGCCATTGGCCACGATAGCGCACAACAGCAGGGCCAGAATAGGGTAGAGGCGTGCCATAGTCCGGGGTTTTAGTCTGCAACTACTGCAATCTGGAAATCTGTGCTGACGACTAAGCGTGAAATGTTGCGGATCTCGTAGAACCGCAGGTCTGCTACTTCTTTCCAATTGTCGTCCGTAAACTTGTTGAAGCGGTAAATTTTGCTCCCCTTGGCCATGAGGAGGGAGCCGTCCGGCAAAACTGCAAAATGGTCTGCGTTAGGAAGGGTCTCGATGATGGTCCGCGCAGGCTCTTTGCGGCGGAAAAGGTTTTTTTCCATGATCTTCCAATCGTCGTAACGGCTTTTTTGCACATAAACGAGATTGCCGTTGGGCAGCCGCTGCAGGCAGGGGCCCACGTTGGTAGCCAGGGTTTCCATTTTGTCATCATTGGTATTGACAATGGAGAGGGCGCTGGGGTTGTCCTCTTTGTAGATGGCGATCTCTTGGCTGCTCAGCCAGAGATAGTCCGAAATACCGGTCAGGTATTTGAAAACCGGCTTGCCATTGGTCAGTTGGTCTACGGGGAACTGCCATAGCTTGAGGGCTTCCTCCTGGCCGTTGCGCTCGGCCCGTACGGCCGAGAAGGTATAGTATTCTGGCATGCGCTCTGGGGCAATTTCACTTTCTGGCGTCGCAGTGACCTGCAGCCGGGTGTGGTGCTCCAAGTCGAGTTTGTAAAGGTCGGCCTGCGTGCTGCCGGGCTCGCGCACGGAGATGTAGAGCTCCGTATTGCTGAAGAAAGAGGGGTTGTTGTTGTAGCCCTCTGGGTTGAAAGCCGTCAGGTAGCGGGGCTGAGCAAAGGACAGGCTGCCATCGCCTTCCTGTTCCACCTTGAACAGGTAAATGTTGGATTTGGGAAAGGTGAGCTGTTGTGCAATGGCGGCATTCGCCAGGGTAGAGCACAGGAAAAAGAGCAGGGTAGTCTGTTTCAGCATTTTTTCAGGTTCTGTTGGTCTGGGTAAAGTTAGTGGTTAGGAATGGTATGGCAAAGCGGGGGGCTGGTGTCAGCTGCCTTACTTAAAAGAGCGGCAGGGGTGGCAAGCACTTACAAATCCATTATATTGGTACCTGAAGGGGGCAAGCCCCATTTCTTTAGCTTGCCTTCTCTTAACGAAAAATGCAAAAGAATGGATATGAAAGGATTCCTTTTATTTTTAGGGCTTGGCCTGTGGGCGGGTATAGCACAAGCACAGCCTGAGCTCACCCTCACCCCCGTAGCAGAAGGGCTGGTCCAGCCCGTGGATATCGCTCACGCTGGCGATGGGCGGATTTTCATCGTTGAGCGCCCGGGCCGTATCCGTATCCTTGCCCCGGGCGGGGAGGTGCTGAGCGCCCCATTCCTCGATATTGATAGCCGTGTCAGCCCGGCCAATGGCGAGCGGGGGCTGCTGGGGCTCGCTTTTCACCCAGATTACGCCACGAATGGCTATTTCTTTGTGAACTATACCAACAACAGTGGCGATACCCGCGTCTCCCGTTTCCGCGTAAGCGAGGGCAACCCCAACCTCGCGGACCCCAGCTCGGAGCTGGTCCTGCTGGCCATCGATCAGCCTTTCAGCAACCATAATGCCGGAGACCTCAACTTCGGCCCCGATGGGTACCTCTACGTCGGCATGGGCGATGGCGGCGCTGGAGGAGATCCGGACAACTATAGCCAGAACCGGCAGTCTATGCTGGGCAAAATGCTCCGCTTGGATGTCGATAATGGCACGCCCTACGCCATCCCGCCCGACAACCCTTTTGCCGATGACGATTTTACCTTAGACGAGGTTTGGGCCATCGGGCTGCGCAACCCTTGGCGGTTCAGCTTCGACCGCCTGACGGGCGATATGTGGATCGGGGATGTCGGGCAGAATGCCTGGGAAGAAGTGACCTTCCAGCCCGCACAGAGCACCGGTGGAGAGAATTATGGCTGGCGGTGCTACGAAGGCTTTTCTGCCTTCAACACAGGTGGGTGCGAAGGGGCTGGGGCTTACACCCCTCCCGTGCACGTCTATCAAACTGGGAGCGCGGACGGCTGCTCCATTACCGGTGGCTATGTCTACCGGGGAGAAGCCGCGCCGGCCCTTTATGGCACTTACCTTTATGCAGATTACTGTTCTGGCAAAATTTGGGGGCTCGCGCCCGATGGCCAGGGCGGATGGGAGAACACCGAACTGTTTGACGGGCCAGGCGGGCAATATGCATCTTTTGGCGAAGACGCCTCGGGAGAGCTTTACCTTGCAGCCCTGACACAGGGCACGGTTTACCAGGTGGGGGCTAATTGCGAATCCCCCGCTGCGCCCGAAATTGGGGGGGAGGGCATCATCTGCGGCACAGGAGCTGCTGCAGCCCTGTCGGCTTCGGCTGCTCCAGCGGGCTATGTTTTCAATTGGTACCTAGATGGCGCCTTGTTGACACAGACCGTAGACAACGCCCTACAGGCTACAGCGCCCGGCAGCTATCAGGTGCAGTTGGCGGCTTTCCAAAGCGGCAACTGCAATTCTGCGCTTTCCGCGGCCTTCCAAGTAGAAGCCGCCAACTTCCCAGATGTGCTGATCGAAAACGCCTCAGGCGTGCTCACTGCCGCGCCAGGCTACGCTGCGTATCAGTGGCTGCTAAATGGCAGCCCCATTGAAGGGGCAGATATGCCCACTTGGGAGCCACAGGAAAGCGGGAGCTACCAGGTAGAGATTACAGATGAGGATGGATGTACGGTGATTTCGGAAGCGTTGGCCCTGGTCGGCAGCAATTTCTTGCCCGGGCTTGATAGGGTCACAGCGAGCCCCAACCCTTTTGGAAGGGCATTTTGGCTTGAGCTGAAAGGGCAGGGGGAGTTCCTTTTGGAAGTACACAACAGCAATGGCCAAAAACTGTGGGGCGAAAAAATACAGGCAGCAGGGAAATGGGCTGGGCAGATAGAAACCTTAGACTGGCCTACGGGCGCTTATTGGCTGAGGATTACCAAAGGCAGCGAGCAGCACACCATAAAGCTGCTGAAGATGTAACGCCAAGTATTTTAAGATCTGATTTTGTCGAGGAGGTTGCTGAGCGTAGTAGCCTCCTCTTCTGTTATGCTGCCTACGATTTTGTCCATGTCAGGGTTGAGGAGGTCCAACTGCTCCAACAGGGCATAACCGGCCTCTGTCAATGAAATATCAACCAGCCGTTTGTCGTGCTCGCACTCATTGCGGGTCACCAGCCCTTTTTGGTGCAGCCGGTTGACCATACGGGAGGTGTCTGCCATCTTATCCAGCAGCCGTTCTCGGATGACGGAAGTGCTGATCGGCTCTCCTGCTCCGCGCAGCACCCGCAGTACGTTGTACTGTTGCATCGTGATGCCGAAGGGCTTGATCTTTGACCGGAGCTGATCGACGATAAAGTTGTGGGTGTAGATCAGGTTGACCATAGCTTTGTGCCGGTTGTTGCGGAAGGGCTTGGTCTGCTTGATGGCATCTTCTATCTTCATGGTGTACTGCTGCGCTTTATTTCCTGCAAATTTAAAGTTTAAACAACGAAAATTCAAAGTGGTTTTGCCTAAATGCTTATTTTGCAATTTTGCGCGGCAGTGAAGATATATAGGTTAGGTATCGTAAAGGTAGCTTTTTTCTTTGGCACGCTGCGCCCTTTACACCACTTTGCCGCAAAGGCCGACTTTTAAACAGCCAGATCATGAACACCCTGGATTACATTATCGTAGCCGTGTATGCAGCCGCTTTTTTAGGGCTAGGCTACTTTTTTAAGGAGCAGAAAGATGGGAAGGACTATTTTTTGGGCGGCAAGAGCTTCGGCTGGCTCCCACTAGGGCTATCCATAATGGCCACACAGCTTTCGGCCATCAGTTTTATCTCCGCCCCGGCATTTGTAGGGCTACGGGAAGGCGGTGGCCTGCAGTGGCTCAGTTTTGAGTTTGGGGTGCCCATCGCCATGCTGTTTTTGATGGCCGTGCTCATCCCACCGCTTTACCAGGCAGGCATCGTTTCTATCTATGAGTATTTGGAGCGCCGTTTCAGCGCTTCTACCCGGCTGTTGCTGAGCGCTGTTTTTTTGGTAAGCCGGGCATTCGCAACGGGGGTTATGGTTTATGCGGTCTCCATTATCCTGGAGAGCGTTATTGGGCTGTCGTTTTTCACCACTTTAGGGCTGATCGGCATCATCACGCTGATCTATTCCCTGCAGGGCGGTATGAAAGCGGTCGTTTACGGGGATATGATCCAAATGATAATTTTATTTCTGGGCATCATCCTTTGCATGGGCTATGGCCTGGCAGAACTAGGCGGGTGGGAAGCCTTTACCGCCGCGGTAGACCGTTCCCGCCTAGATGCTGTAGATTTTCAGGGCTGGGGTTTCCAGAAAGGGGAGGAATTTGGCTTTTGGCCTATGGCCCTCGGGGGCTTTTTTCTTTACGTTTCTTATTATGGCACAGATCAATCGCAAGCACAGCGCACCCTTTCTGCAAGGGACATGGGCGTTGTGCGCAAAACCCTGCTCTTCAACGGGCTGATCCGCTTCCCTGTCACGCTCACCTATTGTATTATGGGTTTGGTCATTGGCACCCTTGTAGCCCTTACGCCCGAATTTCAGGCTGAAATCCCAGCGGACAGGCCAGATATGATGATCCCGGTTTTTATACGAGACTACCTGCCGCACGGCATCATTGGGCTGCTCATTGTGGCTATACTCAGCGCTGCGATGTCTTCCCTCAGCTCGGCCATCAACTCTTTGTCTGCGGTGACGGTCGAAGATTTTATTGGCCGCGGCAGAGCACTCAGCACAGCTCAGTACATGAAGTACTCCCGCTTAGCGGCTTTCTTTTGGGGGGTACTGTGTATTGTACTGGCCGTATACGCTGGGGATATTGCAGATACCGTGATTGAGGCGATCAACAAAATAGGCTCAGTTTTTTATGGCCCTATTTTGGCTACCTTCCTTCTGGCGGTCATGACGCGGCGCGCCCACGCCCTGGGCGCAAATATCGGCTTGGCAGTAGGCGTGCTGGCCAATATTTACCTCTGGCTGTACGTGCCGGAGATTTTCTGGTTCTGGTGGAACGCGATCGGGGCGGGCATTACCCTCCTGCTGGGGTATGGGCTGAGCCGGGTATTGCCCGGTGAGCCCAGGGCTGCTGCTGTGCCTTTTGAGCCAGACTGGAAACAGCTCTTAGGGCGCGAAGCCTTTATCCTGCTCGGCTTTTTCGCTCTGATTATCCTGGTGAGCATTTATCTGCAGGACTGGATTTGATTTGAGCCCTGCCCCCTCCGCAAGGATAGGGGCCTGCCCCTGCCCGATGGCAGGTGCCGCTATGCTCCGGGGCTCGCTATCCGCTCGGCCCTATCGGGCTTACACCCCTGCGCAGCGCTAGGCCGATGCCAGGCTATAAAGCCCAGAAAGCTTAAACGCCTGCGACAATTTGGTTTACGCCCGCACAAAGTATGGAAAAGGAAGCCAATGCTCTCCCGGTCAGCTTGCCAGCCCAGATAGCGTGGTTTACCCGCTCCATCGCTACTAAAGATCTGGCTTGGCTCGCGCCCATTTTAGGCTATCCGTTCTAGGAATGACCGGGCCAGAGCTGCAGACTCTTGTGCACATTCCCATGGCACGAAATGGCCGCAACGCGGCAGGAGATGGAGCTCTGATTTCCCAATCCGGGCCGCCCCTCTCTGGGCGACCAAAGCTGTGGTCAGCCCTGGATTGAGGACCTTGTTGGGGATAAGCTGGTCCTCTTCCCCATAAATGATCAGCGTAGGGGCTGATATCTGGCCGAGCTTGTTGAAAACCGGGTAATCTAGCATGCCCATAACGCAGCGTGGCACCATCCGGCAAAATTGGGCGTAGGCCTCCGGGTCTTCCCGCATGGCCAGGCGGTCTGCAACCATAAACGCTGCATCTGAGGGGAACTGGTAGAAATTTGCTTCAAAGTTGTGTTTAATCTGAGCCACCGGCATGGCTTTCAGCAAGGCCGGCTGGTAGAATGCCCTCAGCCACTCCCGGGCCGCCGTATTGAAAGTCTCGAACCCTGCAGGGGCAAAAAGGATGAGTTGCTCAAACAACGCTGGCTCGAGCAGGTGGGCAGCTATCGCAATCTGCCCGCCCATAGAGTGGCCCATCAATACCATACGCTTTGCTCCGAGGTGATGGGCAAGCTGGTTCACCTTCTGTGCGAAAAATGGGATGCTGTAGGGGTAATCCCCTTTCGAGCTGCTGCCATATCCAGGCAGGTCAATAGCTATGCACCGGTAATGGCCTTCGAGCATTGGGCTGATCTTAGCCCAAGCTTTCCGGTTGCTCCCCAGGCCATGCACCATAAGGAGGGTGACAGGGCCAGCGCCCGATGATCGGTATCGGATCTTCATGTTGTTATCGAGTATGATTTCCCCTTCTTTAGTTACGGGCTTTGCCGGAGGCTTTACCGGGCTCGGGCTGCCAAGCACCCCTGCTACGGCGCTTTTTTTTTAAGGGCGGCTAAATCAGGCTGTGCTCCGCTGGCTTTCCTGCCCTTGAGCGCCAGGTATACCGATGCGCCCACCGTCAGAGAGGCAAGTATGGCGAAGGTGACTGCTACTGCTGGGTTGCGGACCTCCGCTTGCATATACCACCCTATCCGGCCGTAATATAGGCCGAAGTGGACAACGATGGCGGTGATGCTAGCTGAGATGGGGGCCGCCCTTGGCACCTCCTTAAGGAAAATGCCCATTAGCACAGGTACAAAGGCTGCTGAAAAATAAGCATATACCCCGTTTTGTGCAAAGATGCCCACGCTCAGGCTTGGGCTGATGAGCTGCTGGTAAGATAGGGCAATAGCGACGATGGCCAATAAGATGATCACCACTTTATTGGTGCCCATTAGGAATCGGCCCTTTTGCGCTTCCCCGCCCATGAGGTGCCCGAACAGTGGCTCGATGATGTCTGATGTGATCGTAGAAGATAAAGATTGTATCAAACCTTCCAAGGTGGAAAGCCCGGCCGAGATCAGCCCTAGGATAACGACAAGCCCTACGGCCACCGGAAACGCGGTGACCACATAGGCCGGGATGATGCCATCCATGCTGATGGCCTCACCCTCCGAAGTGAGGTCTGGAAAACGGAGGCGGGCGAAAAGCCCTGCAAGGACTACCGAGAAGAACAGCATTTCAACGATGATCCCGGTAGCAAGGTAGCGGTTTACATCCCGCTCTTCCTTCAAGAGCAAGGACTTGGTAATGATATGTGGCTGGCAGACTACCGCCACCCCAACGATCAGGGAGCAGAAGATGATCTCGAAGTAGTCGCGGAACAGGAAGCTCGAAGGGTTGACCGGCTGTGCGAGCAAGGGGTCGATGGCGGCTATTTTATCCAAGAAGCCTTTGACCCCTTCGCTGAAGTGCTCATAGCCACTGCCCAAGAGGATCACTGCCACAACCGTCATCAGTATAGCCTGAATGGTATTGGTGTATACCATAGCGTTGGCCCCGCCAAACATCATGTAGCCGAACACAAAGGCTACAAGCCCGATCAGTACATACAGCTCTTCCGCATTGAGCGCTTTGGCCAGCACTTTGGTCATTCCCACACAGATCAGAACGATAAAGGTGATGAGCAGCAGCGACAGAAAAGCAAAAAACAAGGCATAGCTGCGGCTGCCGTACCGTTTGCCGATCCACTGCGCCATCGTCAGTGCTTTTACCGTCGCCCCATGCTTGCGGAAGCTTTTGGTCAACACGATGAGCGAAGCGTAAATGCCAATCGGCATAACCACGCCAAAGGCAATGAGGCCGCTTAATCCGTACAGTGCTATAAAGCCCGGGTTGATGATGAAGGTCGCCGCGCTCGTCATTGATGCGGCCAGGGAAAGCCCTACTGTGATCGGGGAGAATTGGATGGAGCCTACTGCATAGTCAGAAATATTGCTGATGCGGAGCGCGCCCTTGATGACGAAAAACAAAATGATAGCGCCGTAAGCAGCGAGCAGGCCCGCTGTGGCCCAAACTAGTTCCTGTGATGCCATTTTTACAGTTGTGGTGTTCTGGTCAAAAAGCCCGGGCAAGTGGTGGTGCCGGTTGAAGCCGGCAGCCTGCAAATTTGGTTTTATCACACCTGGGCATTCAATAATCCGCACAAACAGGCCGCACCACCGCACACTGGGCTGCCGCCTTGTTTTCTTTGCCTTAAAGTAGGATAAAAGCAGGGATTCTTGGGTCAATCGAGGCGAGAGCGGAAAATAATTTGGGGTTGACTTTGGCGTATTTGAGTTAAAAAAAAAGCCTTGACCCTTGCCTAGGGCAATGAAAGAAAAGGATAGGGGGTATAGCGCACATAGGGTTGACCAGGTTTTTGCAGCCCTTCAAATCGGCTCCCTTTTTCAAATAAAAACATCTAAATATCTATATATTTGTATTGTTGTCGCGATCGCCATATTTCCTAACCCCACCGGTATCCAAAAGGTGCCGGCTCAAAAATCAGGGCAATGACTCAGGACAAGAAATACGTTGCGCTCGTCACCGGTGCTACCGGCGGGCTGGGCACAGATATGGTCAAACAGCTCATCCGCGATGGCTACACAGTGGCCGCCAATTACCGCAGCCCTCAAAAGGCAGAGGCCTGGCAGGCAGCATTGAAAGCAGAAGGCTATGAGCCTCATTTGTTTCAGGCAGATGTGAGCGATTACGAGTCTGTAGGGCAGATGGTAGCCGAGATAGAAGCCGAGCTGGGCACGGTGGATATTTTGGTCAACAACGCGGGTATCACCCGAGATGGGGCCTTCAAGAAAATGACCCCGGAGAACTGGGACGCCGTAATGAAGGCGAATGTGTACAGCGTGTTCAACTGCTGCCGTCATGTGATCAACCCCATGATAGAGCAAGCGTACGGGCGCATCATCAACATCTCTTCTGTCAATGGGCAGCGGGCGCAGTTTGGGCAGTGCAATTATGCTGCTGCAAAAGCAGGCATGCACGGGTTTACCAAAACACTGGGCATAGAAGTGGCCCGCAAAGGGATTACTGTCAATACTATTTCGCCGGGGTATATCGCTACAGACATGGTGATGGCAGTAGATGAGGCAGTACGGGCGCAGATTGTCAAAGGGATCCCTATTGGCCGCCTCGGGGGCACTTATGAAATTGCCCACCTGGTATCTTTCTTGGCGTCCAAAGAAGCGGCTTTCATCACCGGGGCCAATTATGCGATCAATGGCGGGCAGCATGTTTATTAGTGCAGGCCTCCAGCAGAAATAATCAGGTTAGTTCAAATTTTTGGTTGATTCTATGTAAAAAGAAGCCCCGGCGCAGTGCCAGGGCTTTTTTTATCGGTCATCCGGTATGCGCCATCGTTTGGGCGTAAACCAAAATGTCGCTAGTGTTCAACCTTGTAGGCTTTAGGATGGAGCCGGCCTAGCGCTGCGCAGGGGTGGCCGAAGGCCAGACCCGACGCCTGTAGGGCGAGGGGCCGAGCGGATAGCGAGCCCCGGAGCATAGCGGCACCTGCCTTGCGGCAGGGGCAGGCCCCAAAAAAAGCGACAATCTGGTTTGCGCCCCATCGTTTAGCCCATATAGGGGTATCGGTAATCGGTAGGCGATACAAAATTCTCTTTGATAGAACGGGCAGAGACCCAGCGGTAGAGGTTGATGATAGAGCCCGCTTTGTCGTTGGTGCCCGAGCCCCTCGCTCCGCCGAAAGGCTGTTGGCCGACCACCGCGCCGGTCGGCTTATCATTGATGTAAAAATTGCCGGCGGAGTGCCGCAGCTTATGGGTAGCAAAGTCTACTGCTCCGCGGTCGCAGGAGAACACAGCCCCGGTCAGTGCGTAAGGCGATGTCCGGTCGATGAGGTCAAGGGTAGCTTCGAAGGCATCGTCCTGATAGACAAAAATGGTCAGGACAGGGCCGAAGATCTCCTCCTCCATGGTCCGGTAGTTGGGGTTAGTCGTTACGATAACGGTAGGCTCTATGAAATAACCTTCGGATTTATCGTAGCCGCCGCCTATCAATACTTCCGCATCAGTGCTCTTTTTGGCTTCAGCGATATAGCCACTGATTTTGTCGAAAGCACGCTCGTCGATCACCGCCCCCATAAAGTTGCTGAAGTCTTCTACATTCCCCATCTTGATGCTGCCCACCTGTTCAACAAGCAGCGTTTTGATGGCAGGCCAAAGGCTTTCGGGGAGATAAGCCCGGGAAGCGGCAGAGCACTTCTGCCCTTGGTATTCATAGGCGCCACGCACAAGTGCCGTGGCCACCTGTGCAGCTGGGGCCGAAGGGTGGGCGATAAGGAAGTCCTTGCCCCCTGTTTCTCCTACAATTCTTGGATAAGTGCGGTACTTGGGCAGGTTCTTGCCTATGGTCTGCCAAAGGTGCTGGAATACTTTAGTAGAGCCCGTGAAGTGCAGCCCGGCAAAGTCCTGGTGTTCAAATATGATATCGCCGGCTACGGGGCCGTCTACCAGGATCATATTGATCACACCATCGGGCAGCCCCGCCTCTTCTAGTATTTCCATGATCACTGCCGCAGCATACACTTGTGTTTCGGCAGGCTTCCAGACCACCGTATTGCCGAGCAGGGCAGGGGCGCCCGGCAGGTTGCCTGCAATAGCCGTAAAATTGAAGGGGGTAATGGCAAAGACAAACCCCTCTAGCGGGCGGTACTCCACGCGGTTCCAAATGCCGGAGCCGGGCTCCGTAAGCGGCTGGTCCTCGTACATCTCTATCATAAACTGTACGTTGAACCGGAAGAAGTCGGCCAGCTCTGCTACCGATTCAATTTCAGATTGATGTGGGGTTTTAGATTGCCCAAGCATAGTTGCCGCATTGATTTTGTAGCGGTAGGGGCCAGAGATCAGGTCGGCAGCTTTGAGGAAAATAGCAGCCCGCTCCTGCCAGGGCAGCGCTTCCCAAGCTGGCTTGGCAGCGAGGGCAGCATCAATAGCCTGCTGTACGTGGGCAGAGCCACCCTTGTGGTAATGCCCAAGGGTATGCTTTATTTCGTGGGGCGGGTGGATCGCTACCCGGTCGCCGGTGGTGATTTTTTTACCGCCGATGGTCATTGGGATATCTACCTGCTCCGCTTTCATACGTGCAAGCTCCGCTTTGAGCGCATCCCGTTCTGTAGTGCCGGGCGCATAGCTCAGTGAAGGTTCATTGACAGCGGGCGGCGGATTGAAATATGCATTAGACATAATAGTAGACCTTGGTTTTATTGGTTTGAAAATGATGTATCGCTTTTGTGCACATTGGGCCCATACAGCGGTCCGGGATGCACCGTCAGGCTGTTGTGCCCGGTCGCGAAGTTAGCCCTTTCAGGTTGCTTAGTGAAATAACGAGCACAGGAAAGCCGGGGTTTACCCACCGGTCTGATTTAGATAAGTCCGGATAAAAAGGATGGTATCATATTCGCCCAGGTATACTTTGGTTTTGCTTTCTGCTGGCTGCTGCAGCTCCTTTTTGTAGTCCATATAAATGCGGCAGATGGCCTCAGTGTCAATCTCAGACTCATCGCCATTCTTATAAAGAGAGCCTTCATTCTCTATGAGCCCCATATCCCCGAATACTTCGATGAGCAGGCGGTAGACTGCTGCTTTTTCCTCTGGCCGCCAAGCTAGGTTGATAAAGCCGCCATAATCGCTGATGTAATTGCGCAGGCGGGTGATCTTGGTATAAAACTGCCGGCCCAGCTGATTGAGCTCTTCCTCCAGCGCTGCAACCTGAGCAGCAGCAGCCTCGAGCGCAGAATCCCTGCGGGCTATTTCGCCCGGCAGGCCCGCCAAGTCCTTGTGCCGGTCTCGGAGCAGGGTAAGCTCTTCGAGCTGCCGGACCAGGAAATCTGTGGCATCAGTTGCCCCTGACGCATCTATGCCCAAGCCTGAGCGTTCCAGCACTTCTTCCAGGCAGGGCCCTTGTGCCTGCGCGGCCCCGCTGTAATCCATGCCCCGGAAAACAAAAATGACAGCCGCGATGACCTCCAGGATCAGTGCAGTGAACAAAGCGTTGAGGTAGTTCTCTTTGATATTCTTCAGCACGCCGGTGATGCCCAGCAGTGTGATGATGGCCGTAACGGTAAAGATGGACACGAAAATCCAGAAAAGTGCCTGTTGTTGCATGATGAAAGGGGTTGGGCAGATGAGGAGCTGCCGGTGGTTGGTCGAAGCTACAAAAATTACAACTTTTTCAATGCATGCTCAGCCAGCCAGTTGGGCCTGTGCCGGAAACTGCTACATTTGTGTCCCAATTTTATCCTTTACATGAGCAGGTTAGCAGAGACAACAGTACAGATCAAGGCTTTGGAATATCTCGAAGCGCGCTACAGGCGCAAGGCCAGGCGGGGGCGTATCTTCGCTCAGCCGGAAGTCCGCACCAAACGGGCTCATGGCAGCAAACGAGCGGATGGGCTCATTGCTTTCCGGCACTGGCTTTGGGGGGTATACGTCGTTTCCCTTGAGGCCAAGTCCTCCAAAACCCGCCCTGCCATCACCCCGCGCATAGACCGCAAGCGCTATCTGATCAACACGCTAAGGGCGGCACTGCTGATCACTATCCTGAGCGGCACCTTCTTCTTCCTCTATAAGTGGGACGATGGCTTTTGGCAGTTCATCCTGCCGGGGAGCGTTTTCCTGACTGCCGCAGCCTTATATGCTATCCTTACCCGCAATCATTTCGGCCACCGGACGCTGAAAGTGGTGGAGCAGATCGAACAGTACCCCGCAGATGAGCGGTGGCTGGCTTTTTCCGATGATGCATGGGGCGACTTCTCCGCTGAGCAGCAGCAACAGTTGCAGAAAATCTGCCGTTATCATGGTATCGGCCTGCTTTTAATAGGGCAGGGGGGGCGTGTGGAGCGCAAATTGCGTGCCCGTTTCCATTGGGATTGGTGGCACGACTATCTCCGGTTCTATAGCCGGGAGAAAGAGATCAGGGACGCCATACGCTAAGCGCATGTTTTTAGTTTTTTTATCTAAAAATCAATACTTCATGAGGTTGGCTGCCTCGCTAAATTTTTATTTAGCCCGCTAAACTCAAATTGAAGTGGCTCCGCCATGACCCTGCCGGACATGCTGGCACAGCAGGCCGGCATACATCCTTTGTTATTATGACAAAAGCGCTCTGCATAAGCTCTCCAAAGGGCCATAAGGCCGCAAAAGTGGCGCCCCTGCCCTGCCTGCAACCTCCTGCCTACCGGGCTGTCTTTGGGGGGGAAGAGGATAAAGAACCAACGTTGGAGCCTGCTGTCGTGCAAGCTCCGTATGCCAAATGCAAACCATGATGATTTCCCGTTTTCTCCTAGCCAGTTTGTTGTGCATGGCGCTCTGCCCTTTATCTGGGCAGGAGGCTTCGTACTCGCCCGCCGGGCCTTTTACAGCGGTCATTACAGGCGAGCCGCCCTTCATGGGGGTCTATACCATGCCTATGACTCCTGAAAAAGCCCGTTTGCTTGGCCTAGGCAACCCCTACGGTACGTACGTGAAAGCCGTAATCCCCGGTACCGCCGCCGACCGCGCAGGCCTACAGGCGCTAGATTATATTTTTGGCGTAGACCAATACCGGGCCGGCGAGGCACAGCCCATGGGCGTTATCCTCAAACGCTATCGCCCGGGCGACCGCGCTGCCCTTCATTTTTACCGAAAGGGGAAAGCGGAGCGCACTTATATTGTTTTTGGCGTACGGTCAGATGCGCGGAAACTGGAAACGTCTCCTTGCGAAGACCCTTTCCTTGGCGTGAGCTCTACCGGGCAGCGCCCGGCACACGGGGGCGTTAAGGTGAACGTGGTCAGGGCTTCCACGGCAGAGCAGATCGGGCTAAAGGATAATGATGAGGTCGTCCGCGTCAATGGCTGCCGCATGACTGACTGGGATGATATGACTGCCGCCATCAACGCTACACCCGTAGGCCAGCCTATCGTAGTGGAAGTGAAGCGCGCGGGCACGCTCCGGGAATATTCCGGAAGGCTGATGTCCAAGTGCGAAACGGACCGCGTCCGGTCTTCGGCAGCCCCAAAGCCCCCTGCCCTCAATAGCAGCGGCCATTCTATCAGGATATTGACGACCGCATTGTCCGGTGCACAAGCACGCAGTATTGCCGGCCCGCCACTTAAAACGGAAGCTCCGTTAGAGGTCCAAGGCCTCGAGCTGGAGGCTGACCTGGAGGTGGGGCAGCTTGAACTGGCTTTTGAGCTCGGTACCGAAGGCCCTACCGTCGTGAATATTTACCACAGCAGCGGCCGCCTCGTTTATCAGTTTGACCTGGGCTGGTTCTCCGGTGATTTTGAGGACGCGACCAACCTGTTGCGCAATCAGGACGGGGTTTATTTCCTGGAAATCATTCAGGGCGGCCGGGCCGCACACTGGAAAATACAGATCGACCGGACTTGATAATAGGCCCCCAAATGGCAGGCGTTGGAAGGGGCAAAACGGATCATCATTTTTGGGGCCTGCCCAACGAGAGGGGCCTACCCCCGCCTTAGGGCGAGGGTCGCTATGCTGCGGGGCTCGCTATCCGCTCGGCCCTAACGGGCTTGCTACCCCTCCGCAGCGCTAGTCCGATGCCAGCCTGAGGCACCCAGGCAGGTCGCCAGGTAATGGATAAATTTGACTCCCATACGGCTCAAGCTTTATGGCTAATAGGCGGCAGCTTTTTGTCTGTAGCCCAGATAGGCAGCCCCTTCGCCAAGGCTTTTGCCCCCTTTAAATGGGTAACACAATACCTACACATTATTACAAAATATTGAATATCAGTTTTTTGAGCTAAAAATATAAAATGCCCTTTCTATAGGGCTGCAATAAGAATTCTCCCTAATATTGTATCATAGTTATTCGCAGATGAACAACACTCACCTAAAAACAAAGCCGGCTAAACGTCTGCCCGAATTTTCCTGTCCCGGCACCTTGCTTACATCTTGAATTAAATACGCTGCAAGAATTACAGTTTTAGCTGCCATTCGGATCAAAGTCAATATTTGTGCAGCATGACACTGTTTTCCAAGCTTGGATGCCCAAGCCTTGGGCCTGCCTTGCGTTGGGCAATTTCTTTACCAATGATGACCTGAAAGATAGGAGGGAAAGCTGCGCCTCCGCATAGAATTACGATAAGCACACTACGGCAACACACAGAGCTTTTTAACTTTTG
>NZ_VOOR01000053.1 GCF_007993045.1 Phaeodactylibacter luteus | reverse complement strand
GAACCTGTCTACCCGGGGCAGGCAGGTAGAGTTTTATGTTTCCCAACCGAGCCGGGGCGAACGCTCTATCTGCCCCCGGTCAAGCCCAGGAAAACACAATGTTTTTCACCCCTTATCTTGACATTCCCACGGCTAAGCTGTATATTATTAATCAATTGCACTGATCACTGCGCGCAGCAACAAAAACCGGCGCTTCCTGTGCAACCACTACACTTAATTGAACAAAAAACATAACCGCCCTGCTAAAGCCTTGAGTTATAGCAGTACCATTGGTATTGGCATTAAACAGATATGCCTGGGACAGCCGGTAGCTGAATCCTCTGTCTGTGCTATGCTCCGCTGGGCGCTTCCGACAGCGCAACTGGCTACAGCGCCGTGACACGGGGGTGCCCGTAGGGCGGGGGTGGATCCAAGTCAATTCCTATTTTTTAACACATAAAAACCTTCACCTATGAAAAACAAATTCCTACTGCTCACCTGGCTGCTTGCGGTGCCTCTGCTGTGGCCCGGGTGCGACAAGCCAAACGACTGCCCGGAGCTCAAACTCCCCCCACTCACCACAGAAGGGCTTAATACCTTCGGCTGCGTGATTGACGGGGAGGTATGGGTGCCCCACGTAGACTGGCAGCTGATCCAAACGCCGCTTGATTTTGGGGAGATTACGGTGGTGCATCATGAAGAGGTAAACCACTTTTACATACGTGTCGATAGAAGGCCAAATGGCGAATGTGATGAGACTGATCAAGTTATACATATTGGGCTAAATATTAAAGAGATCAATGAATCGGACGATTCATTGATTGGGTCGGCCTCATTTAACGACTGGAACACAGGCAATTGGCAATATCGCCTTGATACTACAGTCAGCCGTGTTGTGGACATTCATAAGTTTGATCTTGATGAGCGCATCCTCTCGGGCACTTTTAGCTTTGATTTTAAGGATTACGGTACAGATGAAGTACGCGAAGTCAGAGACGGCCGCTTTGACCTGAAATTCTAAAACACTTAAAAAACACTAAAATGAAAAAAATTACTGGATTATTTACGCTCCTATTGTTGGCGAGCCTGCTCTGGGCTCAGCAGCCAACGGGCACGCTTTCTTTTCAGAATGATGCCGATGCCGTGATCACTGATGTGGTTGGCAGCCTGGATTTTTCAGAGCTCAGCACGGGCTTGCTGCTAGAACGGACCGTGCCGTGGGCAGATCCATCGCTGTTCCATGGGCAAAGCGTTTCTGATACGAACCTCATTAACCATAATGGATTCGGGCTGTTGTATGCTACGCTCTCAGGTATGGGGGTGAATGGGCCTGCATTACCGGACCCTGGCAGTACCTACGTTCCGGCTATGAGTGATCTGAATGCAAGTTCAGATACTTTTCCCATCAGTATGCTATTCATGGATTACGAACGATTTAAGCCCTACGCAATAGATTCCAACCTGTTGGCCTGGACTGCCAATGCGGGGGGGGGGGCAAAGCTTATCTGATGTAGCTAACCGTCCGGAAAGCCCTTATGCATTAGATCGGCTCTTTGCAGCATCTGCCTTACACGACAAGGCAGTAGGGACTTCGCCTTCCTTTATCCTTCCATCTCATCTCTTTTTCTCCAATTGCAACACCGGTGGCAGCGCACTTCTTTCCTTGTCCATTGACCTGGATGACGGCAATGGCTATCAGCTGGTCTCTCTTGGGCAGCTGATCTCCACCCAGTACAGTAGCGGAGGCAACAAACGGGTCAAACTTAAAATGAAAACATTTGACCGGAAAGAGTATGTAGCCCACTTTTCTTTTAAGGTGATGGAGCAAGGCATTGGTACTCGTTTTCCAAATACTCCAACGGATATTGAAATTCCAGCAACTCAGGAGCACAGCGGAGGGGTGATGAATATTTTCATCAACGACTGCAACGATGGCCTGGCCAAGCCTCTCATCATAGCAGATGGGCTTGACCCCGAGCTGAGGGATGAAAACCGGACCTGGGAGTTTGCGATAGAATTGCTAAATTATCAGCTACAATCAGGTGATGTTTTGATTGATCAACTAGAATCCGAAGGCTACGACATCATCTTCGTGGATTACAACAATGGGGGCGACTACATACAGCGCAATGCACGGATGGTACAGGATGCGCTGCGGGAAATCAATCAGATCAAAGCAGCAAACGGGAGTACTGCGTCTAATATCCTCATAGGGCCAAGTATGGGCGGCCCCGTCACAGAGTACGCACTACTTGAAATGGAGCAAAATAACGAAGCTCATCAGGTAGAGCAGCTGCTCCTGCTTGACGGTGTACAACGAGGGGCTAATGTACCTTTGGGCATTCAACATGCTTCCCGTCACCTGCATGATTTAGAAGGGCCATGGAATACGCCATTGCGGGATTATATCCCTCAGCTTTCTTTTTTGAGAAATTTATTCAATGAGCCTGCGATGAAGCAAATGCTACTATACAGTGCCTACTCAACAAATGGAGTAAGCCCACTGCCAGAGCATGTACAATTTTATGCTGAACTCGACGCCTTTATGCCACCTCAGCATTTTGAATACGTTGCTTTATCTGCGGGGAGCCTGAGAGGCGTTGGTCAATTGGTACAGCCAGGGGAAGATATTGTTAGCTACTCCGGAGGATTAAGTGAAATTTTGCAAGATGTAGTAGGAGGGTGGTCTGGGTTTTGGGCCAACACAGCTGAGTTAGTGCTAGGTTTATCAGGAAATACGGCCACCTTTGCAGTAGGCATAAGGGCAATTCCTGATCAAAACCAAGGAGGTGTTATTGTTTATAATGGGCAAGTTGAAATTGAGATTTTATTTTCTTCATTTGTCAGCTCTGCATATAGTTATGTAGCTTCAGGTACATTACCTCTTGATAGCGCACCGGGAGGTTTCATGGGGATACATCGGGACAGTATATTTTTAAACGAGCAACAGCTTTTTCATAATACCGTATGTATTGTCCCCACCGTAAGTAGCTTGGATATACCCATAAACGCAGCCAACCTTTATGCAAACTTGGAGAATGTTGGAAGTGTGGCAGGCAACTTGACCGTTGTCAACCGTTATGCAGGGTCTACAGCAAGTATTGAGTCTTCAGAGTATGGGCCCCCTGCTCAGGAAAATCAACAGCACAGCCCAATTATCAATGAGGACAATATTGACTTTTTGCTATTCTCATTTGTTGCGGCTGATCCATTGTTGAGTGAACAATCAGGCGTAATCAACAACCGAGTCTACAACTATGGGAGGTCTCTGGCACCCTTTGACCCCGCTATTCCCGGTTTCTTCAAGGAAACTGACAATCGTATAAGGTATGATATAGATATCCTTAACGGTGGATCGCTATGGGTGAACCGTGCTGACCGGATAGCATTTACAGACGAGTTACAGAACCCTCAAAACCAGCAATCTTCTAATTTTAATCTATATATCGGTGGTGGTGATTTATGTACAACGCCAAGCCCGGTTATCCTCACCATTGCCCCCACCGCCCGCATGGAGCTTGGCCAATGGGACGCCGCCGCCGGCATCACCAACACCGCCCAGGTCTACGTGCAGGAAGATGCACAGTTGTCAGTACAATATGGGGGCGAAGTACAAATCAATAAGAGCTCCGCTTTGCGTATACAGGAAGGTGGGCGCTTAGAGGTAGCTTCTGGGGGGGCGGTGGTTGCCCGATTTGGTGGCGAGCTAATAGTAGAATCAGGTGGCGAGCTGCGGATTGAGGCAGGCGCAACGCTTCAGGTGAGCCAGTATGCCCGCTGTGTGATAGAAGAGGGGGGGCGGCTTATATTAGAAGATGGTGCTTTTGTGCTTTTGGATGATTGGGAAGACCCAGAGGGGCGGGCAGTTGTAGAAGTTTCGGGCGAACTGGTGGTAGGAGGAGAAGTTATACTACCCTCGGTCACGAGAGGTGAAATTTTGACGACTTTGTTTTTGCGGCCTGCAAGGCAAAAAGCACAGGCATAGCCTACACTAAGCGTGGGGAAAAGGGGCCCCACGGTGAGGTCGGCGAGCATTTTTAACGCCGCAGGATGCAAAAAGAAAAAGTCAAAAATCACTTATTGTGCCCGAGGGGAGTATATCTACGCAGGCAATGGCTTTTTTGATTTCTATCCTTCTCATACCCTTACCCTAAACAACGGCGAGTTTCATTTATCAGGAAATGGCTTCGGGCAGCGTTTCATAAAGCTACAGCCACAGACGGCTCTACAGATTGGCAGTGGAAATCTGCAGCTGAGCAAGGGGCGCGTGGAATACGGCAGTGGCTCCTCTATACAGGTGGATGGCGGCAGTGCAGTGCTCACGGATATGGAACTGATGTCAGCTGGGGGCACAGCTACAGCACTTTGGGCACAGCAGGCCGATCGCATTGTGGTTGCCAATTCTTTTATTGGGGGTATGTTCGCCGGGGTAGAAGCCTATCAGGTGGCGGCAGCCAACCCCTTAGACCTCCTCTTTCTAAATACTACCTTCAAGGGAAATACGAATGGGCTCATGCTTGACGGCGGGCAGGAAGCCCGTATCTGGCAATGTGATTTTGCGCCAGACCAGGCAGGTGCTCAAGCTATTGCAGTCGCGAATTTCCAGTCTGTACGGATGGAGGGCTGTGGGGTACAGGAGTATCTGAAGCCAGCTGTGCCTGGGGCAGAAGAGGCCTGGGGCGCTATATATCTGGAAAATATAGGCGAGTACATTATGACAGGAGGCGCGGTAGCAGACAACGATGTCGGGTTTTACTGTCCAGCTGGCGCTACCGCAAATCTTACGCTGCGGGGACAGGCAGAGGTTTCTGGCCATACTTATTACGGCATACATATAGTAGAAGGCAGCCGGGAAGGGGCCAATAGCGGGCTCATCACCATGGATTGCGCCCGCTTGCTTGATAATGGGGTCGCGGGGATCAAGGGCAGAAACTTGATCCTTAATATAGATGCTTACATCAATAGCCAAACAACAGACCCTGCTTTCGTCCGTGCGAATCACTTTCAGCGCGGGCCCAATGACGCCCTTTGGTTTGATATATGTTATGATGGCCCACTCGCGGAATCGATCAACACTATTCCTGCCAGCGGAAATTATTGGGGCACTGACCATGCCAATCCGGAGCCGGGAGGTGGCTTGTTCTATTATTCGTTGGACAAAGTAAGCTTTGGGGGGTGCGGTGGCTTTCCGGAGATAGGGCTTGACTTTGGGGCACTTCATCCTAGCGGTGCGCCGGTTTCTTGTCCTGCCCCTGCGCCTACCGGGCCAGATGTGCCAGTGAGCAAGGACTGCCGCTTAGTGGCTAGCCCTACGGAGAGCATAAAGGAGTCTTATCACCAAGCCTTTGAAGCTTACCAACTGAAGCTGGCTTTGGATGAAGAGACCCTGAGCACGTATGCCGTCTTTACAGATGTAGCTTCGCAGCCTAATACTTCGCGTAATATGGGGACCGATGTTTGCAAACATTACGTAGATGTAGCCCGGGTGTTTTCCCCTTACACATTAGGCCAGCAGATGCAGTCTGCTGATGTGCAGCAAGGAAGGGCAGTAGGGCAAAAATCAGGGCCCATGGCAAGAGGTTTACTTGTTTCGCCCAACCCTGTACAAGAATCCTTACACCTCACTTGGGCTGGCACGGCCCCTTGCCATGCAGTCGTTTACAATTCGCTTGGCCAGCTGGTTTGGACTGGCATACTGCCTGTCGGGCAAACCGCTATTGCGACGGAGAGCTGGGCTGCCGGCTGGTATGTCCTAAGAGCGCTGCCCGAGGGGCAGCCTGCTATCCATCTGCGCCTGTCTGTGCAGCACTAGCAATCCGCTACCAAACCGCAAAACATAACAGCCCGGCTGTGCGATAGGCACAGCCGGGCTGTTCAAGTGGCCTCACTCTTAGAGGGCAGCAGCTACTTTTCCCCAAGCGGCTTGCCGGAGGCCTTAGTATTTTGGAACGTGTTCAGCCCACACTCCAAGAAGTCAGCATAGTCCTGAACGCCCTCTTTATAGCCGCGGGGGGCAGCGAGCACCTCCTCGTCCGGGCTCATCATCACGTAGAGCGGCTGGGAGTTTTGCTCAAAGTTCACAATCTGAAAATCTGCCCACAAGTTGCCCACATTACGGAGCTTTTCCTGCCGGGGCACTGAGTAAAGGATCTCCTCCAGTGCCTTTCGGTCATCCACGTAGAGAGAGATCAGGACAAAGTCCTGCTCCAGCTTGTCTTTTACCACATCTTCTACCCAGATGTGCTCTTCGGTTTTGCGGCAGTTCACGCACCCATAGCCAGTGAAGTCGAGCAATACTGGCATTCGCTGCTCTTTGGCGTAAGCCAGCCCCTCTTCGTAGTCCTTGAAACAGTCCAAGTCATTGGCACACTTGGTGAAGGAGGGGAAACGGGCTTTGATGTCTTCATCGGCTTCGGATTTAGTCAGGAAGAGGTTGTAATTTGCTGGCGGGGCGAGCCCGCTCATCAGCTTTAGGGCATTATAGCTCTTGGTCTCCCCATTGTACATAAAACCGGTGGCCAGGTAGACGGTAAAGGCCAGAGAGGCCAGGGCGACCCCGCCCCGGGTAGGGGACAGCTTTTGCATAGGGCTATCGTGCGGAAACTTTATCAGGCCAAAGAGGTAGGCGGTCAGGGCCGCAAAAATCAAGACCCAAGCGCCGAGGAAGGCCTCATAAGGCAAGATGTTCCAGTGCATCGTCATATCTGCTACAGAAAGGAACTTCAGGGCCAGGGCCAGCTCCAGGAAGCCCAAGACAACCTTCACGGAGTTCATCCAGCCGCCGGAGCGGGGCAGGGAGTTCAGCCAGCCTGGGAATGCTGCAAACAGCGCAAAGGGCAGGGCCAGGGCAGAGGAAAAACCGAGCATCACTACAAATGGCCCCAGCTTATTGGTAGCCGATTGCACCAGTGCAGAGCCGATGATCGGGCCCGTGCAGGAAAAGGAGACCAATGCAAGCGTAAACGCCATAAAGAAAATGCCGATCAGCCCGCCTTTGTCGGCCATGGCATCGCTCTTGTTCGCCCAAGAGCTGGGCAGGGTGATTTCGTAGTACCCAAAGAACGAAAAAGCGAAAAACAAAAAGATGATGAAAAACAACGTATTGGCAATCCAGTTGGTCGATAGCGCATTTAAGGCAGTAGCGCCGAATACGCCGGTAATGAGCAGCCCAATAGAAACATAAATGACAATAATGGACAAGCCATAGATCAGCGCATTACGCAGCCCTGTTGCCCGGTCTTTGCTGCTCTTGGTGAAAAAGCTGACCGTGAGGGGGATCATAGGGAATACACAGGGCGTAAGCAGGGCCAGGAGCCCTCCGGCAAAGCCCAGCAGGAAGGTCCAAAAGAGGTTGGTGTCTTCCTTGGCCACATCCTCCACCCCGCAGGTGCCTACGGGAGATTCATAAGAAGCGCGTATGGCCGCTATGCGCTGATCGATCGTTTTAAGCCCGGTCGCAGGGTCAACCGCAGCAACCGTAGGGGCCTGGCCAGATAAGTGGAAACTAAAGTCTACATCCGTAGGCGGCAGGCATTGGGTATCATCGCAGGCCATATAGGTCAGGTACCCGGTAATCGGTGCTGTGGGGTCGGTTGCCTTTATCTGCTGCCGGAATACGACAGGGCTTCCAGTGAACTTGGTCACCACCACACCGCCGAAGAGCGGGTCAGGCGCTGACTTTTTCTCACCCTCTTCTGTCACATCCCCTTCTAGGGAATAGCCGGGCTGCTCCTCAAAATTGAATTGAGTAGGCAGGGGCCCATCATCGGGGTTGGTATGCTGGGAATAAATTTTCCAACCTTCTGCAACGGTAGCGGTGAAGGCTAGCTCATAGGTGCCTTCGCCCGTAGGCCGGTGCTCAAAGGACCACTGCACGGGATCGGCAAGGCCACTGCCGGGGCTGTCCATTGCGCCTGCCGCTGTAGTTGCGCCTTCTGTACCGCTCACTTCAAAAGCCGGCAGCGCTGCAGTGGGCGCCTGAGTGGGCGCAGCCTGATCGGCATCTTGCTCTGCGTTTAGCGAAAAGCTGAAATCTTCCGCTGAGGGCGGCAGGCACATCTCCTCATTACAAGCCATAGACTCCACGTAGCCGGTGATGGGCTTGTTGAAGTCGGCCACTTTCACCCGCTGTGTGAAGACCGCTTTACCGGTGTAGTAGGCCACCGTCAGGTTGTCAAATAGGGGTTCTTGAGCTTCTTTCCGTTTGCCTGCTTCTTGCAGTTCCCCCGCCATGGAAAAGTGGCTGCCCTCGTCAAAAAAGATGCCAATAGGCACCGGGCCAAGGGCGTCTTCCCCATACGATTGCTTCGGGGAATAGGTCTTCCAGCCTTCTTGGATGGCCGCTTCGAAAACGAGGTCGACTTCATCGGCGCTTACCGGCCGGGCTTCAAATGTCCATTGCACAGGGCTTTCCATCTGCGACCACGCAGGGAGGAAAGCAGAGGCGAGCAGGGCGAGTAACAGGAGTTGCTTTTTCATAATTCCAGAGCTAAATCAAGGCCACACCCTTTGCTACCATTGGCGGTGAAGTTTGGGCTGGCCTTAGGCGTATTGACAATACATGCGCTGGGCATGCTTAATTTCTTGGTCCATCTCCGCATACAAACACAACGGCTTACGCTGCGGTTGTGTAGCCGGCGCAAAGGTAAGGCATCCTAAGGTGGCAAACTGTGATACTGCCTACATTACGAGCATGTTTGGTGCTCGTTCCTTATTGCAGATCAACGCTTGATGAACCTGGCCTCCCCCACCAAGCTTTCATTTAGCTCGCTAAATGAAAGCTTGGCGGCTTTGCTGAAGTTATAAGTATTTGATTTTCAAATCAAAGCCGATTCAAACAAGCTTTGGGTCCAGGATGCCGGATGCCAGCTTTGCGCAAAGCGGTGGGCTACCCTTTCTCAAAAGAGAAGGCAAATGCCATTTCCCGGGGCGGCAGGCACATCTCATCGTTGCAAGTCATATACTCTACATAGCCGGTGAGGCTCCGGGTGCCGGGCTTCAAGGTGACTTCCTGAGTGAAAACTACTTTGCGCTTGAATTTTTTGATGTCCATCTGGAACATCTCATCAAAGCCGGAGACCGCTTCGCCTTCTTCCAGTATGCTGCCAAAGCTTTCCAGCCCGCTGTGCTCATCAAAAGCGATGGTCGTGGGGATAGGCCCGCCTTCATCAATTTCCTGGGCGTAGAGGTACCAGCCCGGCTCAATATCGGCAGTGAAGGTAAGCAGGTACACCTGCCCCTCCTGCTGCGCTGCGCTGAACGTCCAAGTGACATAAGAGGGCTGCCCCTGAGCAGGCAGGGCAATGCTTAACAGCAGGAATAGGGCGCAAAGGGTTGGGCGCATAGTGGTCCGTATTTGATGATGAGCCCGAAAATACAACAACCGCCTACATCTTCCCTTTTGAGGCACAGGCAATAATATAAGTTTAACAACCTTGAAAGGGCGGGGCGTGAACCAAATTGTCGCAGGCGTTTACGCTTTCCGGGCTCTAGTGCCTCAAGCCATAAACCCTTGCCACCCCAAGTTTCGTTCTTTTCCGCCTACTCTTCGTTAAAGAACCGCTCCTTTAGCTCGGGCTAAAGTCGCGAACCTTCGCCTTGATTAGCCGGAAAATAACTTCAACTTAAGTATCAGAGATTTATGGCTTAAGGCACTAGGCTGGCATTGGCCTAGCGCTGCGAAGGGGTGTAAGAGCTAGTTAGGGTTTTACACTTCGGGCTGCTCTTGCCGAATTTTGTCCTGCTCTTCGTTGTTCTTCGGTCACGTAGCTAAGGCTATTGGATTCAAGAATGGGGCCCTTTGTCCCATTCTTGAATATATCACGCCTCGATCAGGGCAAAATTTGGCTGCGTTCGCTCCAAAAGTAAAATCCTAACTAGCTCTAAGCCCGTTAGGGCCGAGCGGACAGCGAGCCCCGCAGCATAGCGGCACCTGCCCGTTGGCAGGTGCAGGCCCCTATCCTTGCGGAGGGGGCAGGCTCCATCCAGAAAAACGACAATCTGGTTTGCGCCCAAAGGGCGTCTGCCAGGTCAGGCTGAGAAGAGCAAAGGCTGGAACTGTAGGGCCAGGGCTAGGGCCAGCAGCAGCAGGTGCAGCACTTCCGCTGTTTGCCTTGGCAGGCGGATGAAATTGAGGGAGAGCAGCAGCCCTGCAGGCAAGGTGAGGATGAGCAGGTGCTCCAGCCCTATATCTGCTTGGAAAAATACCGTGAGCGCGCTCAGCAGCAGCCCCCAAAACACAATGCTGATCTTGCGCTGCACATCTATGCTCTGCTTCAGCAGATAACTGCGGTAGCTGACGATCAGCACTAGAATGAGCACGGCCATAATGCCGAGGCTGCGGTAGGCTGCAATGACTGGGGCAGGGCTGAAGTCGAGCCAGGCAAAGCCTGATTTCACCTGCTGAGCGTATTCAGGGTAGCCACCGTCCCAAAACAGCCAAGTGCCAGTAAGGAAAAAAGGGACGAACAAGCCAGCAAGCGCCATGAGCCGCTCCCTGATTTTAAAGGCCCGCAGTATGTTGAGCCCTACAAAACCGACTAAGAGTAGGGCTAAAAATGAAGGGTAGAACAGCGCCCCTGCCCCGGTCCAGAAACCAATATTGAAGATGTCGCCGGCTGCTTCGGTTTTCTTGTAGCTGTTGAATACTTCCCCAAGCACGATCAGGTAGAACGTATTCCCGAGCAGGAGAGGGGAGAGGTAGACGAACTCAGGCAGCAGGCTGGCCAGCAGTACGTAAAAAACCCCGGGGAACAGGCTCACTTCAGCTGCTAGCCGGTTTTCGCTGACAATGATGTTGAGATAAAAGCCTTGCGCGAGCAGTAGCGCCATGGCCAATAGCTGTGCGGGGAGCGTATTGTGCCCTATCCATTCATACAGCCAGGCCGAAAAAGGGCCCGCCCCGTGTGGTGACCCCTCGAAAGGCACCCAAAAAACACTGCTCCGCACCAAGAGGATGTAAAGCCCCAAGAGCAGGCTGGCCATAAGCTGGTTGGTTCTGAAAATGGATAGCACAGGCTAGGTTGATGGTTCGCTCAAAAGTACCGATTATTCGCACATTTTTAAAATGTACAGCTGGGCAAGAGGGGATTACGGTTGCCCGAAAAACCGTAGGGTATGGCTGGCCAACAGTTGGCTGTGCAAAGGGAGCTCCTGCTGCTCGTACGGATGGCTGCCGCCAAAAACATGATCTGCCCCTTCGATCAGCTGCAGTTCGGCATCGTTTTTGGCGCGGTACAGGGCATGGGCCGCTTCTACGGGCACAGCGGGGTCTGCAGTGCCATGCACGATCAGCAGGGGGCGGTTGAACTGTTGCAGGGCCCGACCGACTGAGAACCGCTCTTCGTTGGCTTTGAAATCGCGGTACATCTGGTAATAAATAGGCATGGACTGCCCTGTCCGGCCATTGACTACCTCGTACTGCCCCTGCGCAGCCCATTGCGCTATGAAGCCCTCCCCTTGCCAGGCATAGTCGAGCCGGCTTACGGACGCCCAAAGCGCCAAGCGGCCGATGCGGGCGTCTTCATGGGCAAAAATAGAGGCTATAGCCCCGCCCCGGCTATGCCCGATGAGGTAGATCCGGCTGAGATCGGCTTCGTGCGCAGGCAGCTCTGCCGGGCCATGATGAAGCCAGGCCAGCACCGCCCGCAGGTCGGCAAGCTCTTTGCTGTAGTTGTTTTGCCCAAAAGCATCGAGGTCTGCAAATTCAGCAGGCCGGGCAAGGGTGGTGCCGTTGTGGCTGAAATTGAAAGGCAGGAACACCATGCCCGCACGGGCAAATTGTTGGCCGATCAGGTGCCAGTGCCCCCAGTCTTTAAACCCCTTGAAGCCATGGGCAAAGAGGACGATAGGCTTGCGCTGCCCATCAGGGCGGAAAAAGAGGTCGAGCAGAAAAGGGCGCCCTGCAGCCCCTGTCAACTGTAAATTTTTGGCCTGTAGCATGAGGTCTCTTTGATCGCTGTTGAATGGATACCGAAATAGATGGCCACATCAGTGCGGCAGCGCCACCAAGCGGGCAATCGCGGCTGCCCGCTTTAGTTGAGGGAGAAAGCGGGGCTGCCTGTCGTCGTATTATACGTAGAAAGCTGAGAAACCTCAACCTCCATGAAAGGCGTAAGGGGGAATTGGGCCAGAAACTCCAGTACTTCCATCTCGGAGTTGGCGTTGAACACCGCCCAAGCCCGTGCATCTTCCAGGGAGACAGCGTAGTTGACCAGCACCCCTTCTTGCAAGAACTGATCGACTACCGCCCTTTGTTGCGGCATCAGGTCTACAAAGGCAGAAGTGATTTCATCAGGCAGCCGCAGATCGGCCATATATTGATAAGTAGGCGTTATCATCCCGGTTTTTTACAATGATACTGCTTTTCCCCTCTGCATCACAGCCTAAGCGGTTCAAAATAAGCCACTTTGCGATAAAAATGACATTTGGGCACAAGCACTGCCCAGTGCTCATTCCACAAGCTTGAGGCGCCACGCCAGCACCACGGCCAGCAAGCTCATCCCGATCGCGATATAGCCCGCGTACTGATAATTGGACAGGGAGCCGTCAGGGTTGGCCGTGACGATAAGCCCCGCCATGAAGGAGGCCAGCCCCATGGCCATCTGATTGACGGAGGTCCGCACGCTCATGAAGCTGCCGCGGCTTTCTGGCCTGACCACAGAGGTGACCATGGTCGTCGCCGGTACGTTCCGCCCGCTTGCCACTACGAAAAAGCTGGACGTTGCGCACAAAGCTATAGCCATGGAAGTCGTGTTCAGGTTGGTAATCGCAAAAATGGAGGCCAAAGCGCCCACACTGGCCAGGGTAAAGACACGGGCGTGGCCGAACCGGTCGGCCAGCCGGCCGAAGAAGGGCAGGAGGAAAACGGTCAGGGTGCCGCCTACTGCGTAGATGTAAGTTACCTCGTGGTCGCTGAAGCCAATATTGAGCTGCATATAAGGCGCTATGAAAGGGATGATGGTGAAATGCCCCAGCATCAGGATAGTCGTGAAGAGCAGGGCTGCCCGCTGATTGCTGTCGCGGAAAATATTGCCCATGATTTTGACCGGGTTGCGCTGTATATTGCTGCCCCGCAGGTGGCTGTTGAGCTTAGGCAGGAAAACAGCGATCAAGACTACAAAAATGGCAGCTATTGCGCCTATGGTCAGAAAAGGTGCCCGCCAATTGAACGTGGCTGCGAGGTACAGCCCGGCAGGGACCCCCACCACAGAGGCTGCAGAGAAAGCCGTCATGACAAAACCCATTGCCTGCCCACGGCGCTTTAGCGGGATGGTATCCCCGATAATGGCCAGTACGAGGGCGGAGAGCAGCCCGCCAAATGCCCCCGTAATGCTCCGGGCTGCCAAGAACAAATAATAATTTTCCGTAAGGCCACAGGCAAAGGTCCCCAGCGTGAAGCCCAAGTAGGTGAACAGCAGCGCCTTTTTCCGGTCAAACCGGTCTATGAACATCGCACCGAAAAAACCAACTGCAAATGCGCTCAGTGCGTAGGAAGATACAATGACACTGAACTGTTGTGGGGTGATGTCGAACAGCTGCATGAACTGCTTGCCCAGTGGCATGATGATCATGAAGTCGATGATATGGGTAAACTGCACGACCGCCAGTAAGAAGAGCAATAGCTTTTCGTTTACAGGTGCAGTGGCAGGCATTTCAGGATTTGCAGCAGCAGGTTGGACCATGTCTTGTTCGGGTGTGCGGCCATAGTAGCCGCTAGATTAGCGTTTAAACAATAACCTAACTGGCTGCAGCCGGCAATAGTTGCTCCGCAAGGCAAAAAGATATAGGCTGCTTGGCTCAGAAAGGGAACACCAAAGGGATAAGCAGGCTGGCCAATACCCAAAACAGCAGGTTGAGCCCGGCCCCAGTCCGGAAAAAATCCTTAAAGCGGTAACCGCCGGCACTGTAAACCATGGTATTCGTCTGATAGCCAATGGGGGTCATAAAGCTGGCAGAGGCGGCGATGGTCACGGCCATGAGCAGGGGGGTAGGGCTGACGCCCAGCTGTTCAGCTGCCACAATAGCGATGGGGGCGAGCAGCGCCGCCGTAGCATTATTGGACATCAGCTCCGTGAGCAGCGAAGTGGCAAGGTATAGGCCAGAGACCACCGCCACGGGCCCGAGCGGGCCAAGCCACCCGGTAAGCCCGCCGGCCAGCAGCTGGTCGAGCCCGGTATTGCCCATGGCCTGCCCCAAGCTCAGTGCGCCGGCCAGGAGGAACACGATTTTCCAGTTGATGGCATCGTACACTTCCTTCATGCTCAGGCACCGGGCAAGCACCAAAGCGAGCACCCCTACAATGGTCCCGACCATGATGGGCAGGAAGCCGAGCGAAGCCGTTATCAATACAAAACCAATGACGCCCATGACCAGCATGAACTGCCCGCGGTTGAAATCAGATAAGCTGTCTTCTGAAAGCACCACAAAAGGGGCATCCTGAGCCACTTCCATCTGTTTGAGCGTAGAGATGTAGTGCTGTTTGACCTCCGCCAGGATGACATCCCCGGGCACTAGGGGCACACTGTATAGGTGGTCATGCAGCACTTCATTGCGGTGGCGGATAGCGAGGGGTATGGCCCGGTAAGTCCGCCGGAAGTCGAGGCTTTTCAAGGTGTGGTTGGAAAAAGCTGAGCCAGCAGTGACGACGAGCTCCACCAAGCTGGTATTTTTCTCGCCCAGGAAGTTGTCGCCTACCCTGAGGGTGTTGTCGTCCACTACCTTGACCCGCTCCTTTAGGGCTTTTACCTTGTGGACATCACAGCGTACCTTGAGCAGGTCGCCTGCCTGAAGCGAAAAGTCGCCCGGCGGGAGGGTGAAGCGCTGCCCCTGCCGCATCACTTCAATGATGTCCATTTCCAGCTCTTTGACCAGGTTGGAGTCCATGATCCGCTGCCCGTCAAGCTCGGTGCCCGGCATGAGCTCCAGCTCGGTCAGGTAGTCCCGCAGCCCAAACTGCTCCTTCAGGTCGTCGCGCGTTTTGCGGTCGGGCAAAATACGGATGCCGATCAAGAGCATAAACAGCATGCCGGCGGCGAGCATGGGCAGCCCGACAGCGCTCAGCTGGAACATTCCGAAAGCGGGCAGCCCGTGCTGTTCTGCTATCCCGCTCACCAAGATGTTGGTGGAAGTGCCGATGAGGGTGCACATCCCGCCCATAATGGAGGCATAAGACAAGGGGATAAGCATTTTGCTGGGCGCCTGCCCAGAGGCATAAGCGATCTGCACCACTACCGGGATGAATACGGCTACGACAGGGGTATTGTTGATGAATGCAGAGATGAGGGCGATCAGGAGCATCATCAGCACAATGCCCAGCCTGTAGTTGCGCCGGAAAACAGCAGAGAGCTGATGGGCAACCGACTGCAGGGCACCTGTCTTCAGCAGCGCGGCGCTCAGCACAAACATAAAGGCCACAGTGATGGTCGCAGGGTTGCTGAAACCTTGCACCCCCTGCTCCGGCGATATGACCCCGCTCACGACAAGCAAGGCCATGATCAGCATAGCAACGAGGTCTACAGACAAAGCCTCTGTGGCAAAGAGCACAAGGGCAAGCAGGATGGCGGCCAGTGTGATGAGAGCGCCTACAGTCATAAGTGGCAAACGTTGGGCAGGGGCAGCGCTACCGTCTCCCCGCTGTGTTGATAATGTGCCCGTGGGCAAAGGGCAAAGATATACCCCTTCCGGAAAGCAGGAAGGGCAAGGGCGCGCTTTCTCGCATCGGCGCTTTGCTGTTTGGCCCCGACAGGCAGCCACCTGCAAAGTTAATAATCATACTCGATTAGTAGGGTTTTGGCTGATAGCCTCTACGCTTTAGCTCATACTTTGGGGCCTACCCCTGCCGCAGGCAGGGGTCGCTATGCTGCGGGGCTCGCTATCCGCTCGGCCCTATCGGGCTTCCCACCCCTCCGCAGCGCTAGTCCTTTGCCAATAGAATGCCCATACAAGCCTGCGGTATGCTGCCCCAATTTGTGATTTATGGGTTGACAAATGCTGACTGAAGGCCAATAGCAGCATCGGCATGGCCAACCGCTGCCACAAAAGCAGCACCGCTGAGCGCTGAGTTGAACTAAGCGCTATTTGGGCCCGTTTTCATCAGGTACCTTAGGAGTGCAGTGCGCTGTCAGCCTTTGGGTGTCCTCATAAAGGGGGGCTCGCCTGCCTCAGCCGTTGGGCTGCACGCCTACAATACCAAAATAGATGAATGCTTTTTTCAAGTGGCTCCTCATTTTGCCTATCCGTTTTTACCAAACAGCTATCTCTCCCTTGCTGGGGCCCAAGTGCCGTTTCCAGCCTACCTGCTCCCATTATATGGTCGGCGCTATACAAGAATGGGGGCCGCTGAAGGGCGTTTGGCTGGGCCTCAAGCGCATTTTCAAATGCCACCCCTGGGGGCCCCACGGTTATGACCCTGTCCCGGAAAACCCCAAGAAAAAGAAACGCCAGGTAGGCCCCTAAGGCTGGCTTGGCAGGTAAAGCGCCGATGCGTACCTTGCACTTGATGAAAGCGCAGTCACTTTTTTAAACCAAGCAAACTTATGTTAAGAAGACCAAGGCGCAACCGCCGGAATCAGGCCATCCGTCACTTATCACAGGAGACACATCTGCAGCCGCACCACTTGGTGCAGCCGGTCTTCCTCACGGAAGGCAACGGCGTGCGAGAAGAAATCCCCTCCCTGCCAGGCACTTACCGCCTCTCTTTAGACGAGGCCTTGGCCGAAATCGGGCAATGCTTGCAAATGGGGATCGAGTCTTTCATCCTCTTCCCCAAAATACCAGCTCACCGCAAGGACAAGCGGGGCACCTTCAGCTACAGCCCAGACAATTTTTACCTGCAGGCCGCTACGATCATTAAGGGGGAATACCCTCAGGCCTGCCTGATCAGCGATGTTGCCCTCGACCCCTACAGCATTGATGGGCACGACGGCATTGTCCACAGTGGGAAAGTACTGAACGATGAGACCTTGCACGTCCTCCAAAAAATGGGCGTAGCACAGGCGGAAGCCGGGTTTGACATCCTCGGCCCTTCCGATATGATGGATGGCAGGGTAGAAGCTCTGAGAGTAGCCCTGGACGAAGCAGGCTTCGCCGATACCGGCATCATGTCTTATACCGCTAAGTACGCAAGTGCCTTTTACGGCCCTTTCCGCGATGCCCTCGATAGCGCCCCTGTGGAAGGAGAAGACATCCCCGCTGACAAGAAGACGTACCAAATGAACCCTGCCAACCGGAGAGAAGCTCTGATCGAAGGGGAGCTCGATACCATGGAGGGGGCTGACTTCCTCATGGTGAAACCTGCTTTGCACTACATGGATGTCATTGCCCTGATGAAGCAGCACTTTGAGCTACCTATCGCGGCCTACCACGTGAGCGGGGAGTGTGCCATGCTCATTGCTGCCTGCCGCAATGGCTGGCTGGATTATGAAAAAGCGATGCCGGAAACCTTGTTAAGCCTCCACCGGGCTGGCGCAGATGTGATCATCACTTACTTCGCGAAAGACTATGCTGCCATGTACCAAAAGGGCAGGCTGTCGTAGAGGGCGCAGAAAGTTGGCCGTTGGTGCCTGGCTGAAAGCCGGGCACCAACCTAAGCGATGAAGCCTCAAACTTTCGACAGATCTGCGGGGAAAGCGCTGATCCCGAGCTCTGCTTTTACCCGTTCGTTGAGCTGTTTTGCTTCATCAAAGCGTGCAAAAGCGCCTATCGCTACTTTGTATACCGTCCGGCCGTTCAGCTCCATGATACGCACAATGACCGGCTGCCGGAACATACGCTCCAATTTTTCGGCCTGCACAAGGACGTTGCTGTAGTCGCCAAATACACCTACCTGCACGCCCCACCCTTGGGCCAGCTGAGCTTTTACGCTAAAGCGGAAAAGCCCCTGCCCATTTGAGCTTATACCCCCCGCAGGTGCTGCCGCTGATGGCTGCGCTGGCCCGGAAGAGGGGGCGCCGACGGTGGCAGCAGGCACTGTAGGCGCAGCAGCCCGGTCTTTCCGCCTGAGCGCTTCGGCCACTGCCCGGTCTGCATTCACCCTTCCGTAGCCATACTTGAGCGAGCGCCCGTTCGTGTATTCGGAGGGGGAGCCAATTTTGTCTGCTGTAGACCGTAGGATCTCCTTGACCTCCCTCGCTGTGAGGTCGGGGTTGGCAGAAAGCATTAGCGCACAGATGCCCGCCACTAAGGGTGTGGAGCTTGAGGTGCCCCCGAAGTGTTTGTAGTGAGGCCCCCGGTCGCGCCCGTCCCGGTAATATTTGTACACGCCCGATTCCCAAGTGATGCCAGGGTCCCACGAAGCCCGTGCAGCAAGTATGGGCCAATCGCCATTGGAAGGGGCGCAGATATCGAGCTCCCGGCCCCGGTTAGAATAGCTCGCATGGGTATCCTTGCTTGTCGTAGCGCCCACAGCGATCACATCCGGATGGGCAGCATAGAAGTTGAGGTAGTCCAAGTCATCGTTGCCTGCAGCAAAGAGGATAATGGCGCCTTTGCCGCCCCGCCCTTCCCGGGCTGCACGGGCAATAGCAGCTTCCTTGATAGGCCCCAGGCTGAATTTGGGGTCGGTAGTGCCCCAGCTGCAGCTGATGATGTCTGCGCCGTTCTTCACGCAGTAGTCGAACATCTGCTCAGTGGCCCGGTTGCTGAAGGAAGTGCCGTTGACCGGCATAAAGCGGGCATTGGGCGCTGCGCCTACAATGCCCCGGCCATTGGATATGGCAAGCGCAACGCTGGCACAGGGGGTGCCGTGCGTAAACCGTGCATCCCCCTGCGACATATTGGAGGATTGTGTCCATAAGTCGAAGGGGCGGAAGACTTTAGTGCGCAGGTCAGGGTGGCTCAAGTCGAAGCCGTTATCGATAATTGCGATATTGATGCGGTCGGAGCCCATGCCATTGAGGCGGCGCCAGGCATCAAAAATTTTGGCGTCCGCCCCTTGCCGCAGGCGGTAGTTGGCACCGGGGATGTAGCCTGCATTGCGCAAATGCCACTGTTGGGGCACGAGCTCGTCGGCAGGGTCTTGGTATTCGTACTCATCAAGCAGGGTGTCGAGGTCGGGCTCTGCCACTTTGACCAGCGAGCTCTGCTGCAGCAGGTGAGCGACCTTCAAGGGGTTGGGCGAACCTGCCGTGACCCTTGCGATCAGGCGGGTGGGGGTACGCCGTTCAACGAGCTCTAGCTTGAACTCCTCCAGCGCAATTTGCTGTTCCGCTGGTTCTGTGCCGGCTGCAAAGGTGATATAGAGCTCGCCAGTAGCGACCAAGGGCTTGTCGCTGCCTTCTGCATAGTAGACGTGGGTGCCCACCTCCACTTCCTGCCGCTCCCTGACTTCATCGAGCTGTTGGTCGATATCCTTTCCTTCCTCCTTGCTCAGCTTGACGATATTGAAGCCGCCAAGGTTTTGCAGCAGCTCCTCTTGCACAAAAGGGGCGTCAGCGGCAGCTTTGTCTGTTTGTGTGCGCAGGCCGACCAACGACTTGCTCTTTTTTAGGGAAAGCTCGTTTTTGCCGTTACGGATTTTCAGGTTGCTCATAAGTTGATTTTCCGGATCGTTTAAAGATTAGGGCTGGCCCGTTTTCTTGGGTTTGCCCCGATAAGAGGGGCAGTAGCTGTGTTGACAACGTTGGGGGGCAGCCTTGTAGTGTGCCCGCCCGGCTTAGCAATATAACGAATCTGTCGTTGCCGGCATCTTTAAGCAGCGCTTCAATAGCCAATTGTGCCTAAAAAACATCTGTGCCTATGGTTGCCCAAAGTGGTGCCGAGGGGGGCTTGGATGAGCTATGCCCTTTTAGCTGTGCAGCCGAAGTGGCAGCAAAGGCCGGCGCCTGCGGCAGGATAGGCATAGGGGGGGCAGAGGACGCTAGCCGGGGCTGCCATTTTGGGGAGGGGCAATAAAAAAGCGCTGTGGGTTGGGCACAGCGCTTTTTAAAGCACAGCTGCTAGAGAGCTGAACGTTTTTTGAACAGGCCGTTAAGCCCGGCGTTCCTTGTGCGCTTCTGCGTACATTTTTTGCAGCTTCTTGCGCGCGAAGAAAATCCGGCTCTTGATGGTGCCAAGAGGGGAGCCAAGCTGTTCGGCAATCTCGTCGTATTTGTAACCTTGATACGCCATCATGAAGGGGCGGCAGAAATCTTCCGGCAAAGAGTTGACCATAGTCATGAGCTCCTTGTAAGCTACGTTGTTCTCTCCGTCGTTTTCCACTACTTTATCCCCAGAGTTCAGGTAGTAATTGTTTGGCGTTTGATCGATGATCATATTGCGGCGCACCTTCTTGCGGTAGTTGTTGATGAAGATGTTGCGCATAATGGTCACCGCCCATGCCTTGAAATTAGTGCCCTGACGGTATTTATCTGCATTAGTGATAATACGGACTGCAGTATCCTGGTACAGGTCTTCCGCATCGACGGGGTTGCCGGTCAGCTTCAGGGAGAAAGCCCGAAGTGAACCGCTGATGCCGTCAAGCTGTTCTTGAATCTGATTTTGCACTGTATATGTCATAGTCGGTGATTGATATTTGAAGAAACAGGCGATGTAATTATTATTTACAAATCTACAGTTTGAACATCAATTTTGCAAAAATAATTTCCCTTTGAGCAGCCAAAACCTTTTATGTGTTCGGGTTTTGACAGTATAGTGGCATTTTAGGTGCTAATTGTTAAAAATCTTAACAAGGTTAAACCTTGCTCACCCTGATTTGTAAATAAAGAAAAGGAATTTTATCGGGAGTTGCACGATTATTAGACGAAGCAGCTTCCCTTGGCCACTATGCATCATTTGAACGGGCTAACGTTTGGGCCAGGTGCCGGGCCTGAATTTAAAGGACCATCTGTTTATGAGTTTGATCACGAAACAAGAGAAACAGGACATCTTCCTGCATCAGAACATCCGGTTTTTGCGCAAGCAGCTTAAACTGAGTCAGGAAGAGCTCGGCGGTCGTATTGGGCTCAACCGGGGGAATATTGCTTCCTACGAAAATGGCTCTGCAGAACCGAAAATCTGCAACCTGCTCAAGCTGTCCAACCTTTTTGGCGTATCCATTATCGACTTGACCCAGAAGGACCTTAGCGAAAGTGAGAACCTACATGCCTCGGCACAAAACTTTCAGGAGCTTTCCTCCAACGAGCTCGAGCTGATGGAGCAGTTTGAAGCCCGGGCAGCCGAGCTGCAGCAGGTGATAAAGAGCATACATACTTGCTTTGAGTATAAGGCACGCGCCACCGCAGCTGAGGTGAAAGGCGACAAGCCCTATCAAATGGCTTGTATGAAGTTCGAAGAGCTCTTCGAAGCATCCTCTGAGCTGCTCGAGCACCACCGTTCGCTGATCGACTTTGTGGCCTGCAAGTTCAAAAAGCCTTCCGCTCCGGAAAGCTAGCGCAGTGGCCCGTTTTTTTTGTAGCCGTATATTTTATCAGGCAGGGGCTCAGCCCCCCTATCTGCTTTGTGCTGTCACCGGACTAGCGCTGCGAAGGGGTGTAAGCCCGGCAGGGCCGAGCGAAGAGCGAGCCCCGTAGCATAGCGGCCCCATGCCGATAGGCAGGGGGAGGCCCCCTCACATTGTGCAGGGGCAGGCCTAAAAAACGGCAACCTGGCTGGCGGCCCAGTAGTACAATGAAATAACAGACAATGCCTTCCTGTGCGGGCAGCGCAGCGATAAATTCCGGACTGGGCAGCTTATAATTCAATCCCCACCTTGAATTTCTTTCAAAGACTGCTTATCTTTGGTTTGCATTACTACAATGGCTCTGCCCGAACAACGTGAGCCATGCTAAAGCCCTTTAGCATTTCCGGGAAACCCGGCTAACGATACAACAAGCTCCTTTTACGCACTGAGAAAACTGCGGCCCTCCGCAAACAATAACCCGAACACAGCATCATTCACGTACGTTGATGATGAAATGCCTTGCTCGCTTAATTTTTAACCCGATAAGCAGGTGCAGGCAAACAAGAGAGCTACACACATACGCACATGCGTAATTGTGTACGAGTGTTTTTGAAACTTTTTTCAACAAAACTCCGTACCAAACTATGCACACAAAAACTACCCCCCCAAAGGAGTATGCCTCCTTTGTTGTCAAGCGCCAGAAACCGATTAATCCCATGAAAAACTACCTGCTCCTTGCAGTGAGTTTGCTAGCTGGGTTCAACCTGCAAGCAAGCCCTGCAGACCCTATCCCGTTCATTTCCGGAGAACTTGCCGATGTACAGCGCCGGGCTGCTCAAGAAGGTAAGCTGTACTTCCTGACCTTCATGGCCGAAGAGGTGGCTACCTGCGAGTGGATGGATCACTACACCTTTAATGACGTACCCCTCGTACAATACATCAGAAGCGAGTATTTGGCTGCAAAGATTGATGTAAGCCAGCCAAATGGTATGCAGCTACAGTACAAATATGAGGTGACACAGCTTCCGACCATATTGGTTTTTTCTTCTTCGGGGCAATTGCTGGGCCGCCACAAAGGCACAGTGCCTGCCCACGAGCTGCTGAGCGCCTTGAAAGAGTACAATACTGCTGCGAACCAAAAAGCAAAAGCTTTTGCCCCTTCTGTGCCTGTACGGACGGTCTCCTACGTGCTCCCTAGCCCTAAAGCGGTGGTCAAGATACGCCGCCCCCGGCTAGTACCTAATCAGGCTGCGCGCCCGCAACGGGTTGCTGCTCGCCCGCAGGCTTATTCCCCGCCTGTTGCTACTGCCCGTGAGGAGGTCGCAGCATTGCTTCCCCCGGCGTATCAAACGGCATCGCAGGCAGCGGAGGAACAGGCCGTTTCCCGCTCTACGGCCCCCTATTATACCGTTCAGGTAGGGACATTCTCTTCTTATGATAATGCAGTTGCAGCCAAAATGCAGCTCGAACGGCAGAGCACTGAGAAAGGGACGGTCGTTGCCTTCAAAAACAAACAAGGGCAGGTGTACTATCGCTTGTGTTCCGGTGAGTTCCAGTACAAGGCGCAAGCTGCTGCCCATCAGGCCCAAGTGCGCAATATTTATAAGGACGCCTTTATCAATATAATGGGCAAATAACAGTACCGCTCCAAACAAGCGCTAAGCATACAAAATGAGGTATGGAAGGGCTATAGCTTGCACAAGGTTATAGCCCTTTTGGCGTGTACAGCTCAGATGGGGATTGTTCAAAAGACTGGCTTTCCTTACCTTCACCCACAAGCCCTTTCAAAACGAAAACCATTCAACTTATGGCGCGCTCACTGCTGATCACCAATATCGGGCACCTGTTAATGGCGGAAGGAATCCCTGGCGACAGGGCCGCTGGCAGGCAGCTTTCCCAGCTCCCCTTGCAAGAAAACGCATGGCTCCTCGCAGAGGGAGGCCTGGTAAAGGCAACAGGGGAAATGTCGGCCTGCCCCAGCCGTGCTACGGAAGTAGTGGATGCAAACGGGGGGATGGTGCTGCCTACTTGGTGCGACTCCCACACTCACTTGGTTTTTGCACAAAGCCGGGAGCATGAGTTTGTAGACCGTATCAAAGGGCTAAGTTATGAAGAGATCGCGCGCCGGGGCGGCGGGATATTGAACTCTGCGGGCAAGCTGCAGGCTGCCTCAGAAGCCAGCCTTTTCAAGGCAGCTTGGGAGCGGTTGGAGGAGGTCATTGGCTATGGTACCGGCGCGGTCGAGATCAAAAGCGGCTATGGGCTAAGCGTAGAGGCTGAGCTGAAGATGCTGCGCGTGATACGGGCCCTCGCAGAACAATCGCCTATTCCTATAAAAGCTACCTTCTTGGGGGCGCACGCCCTGCCGCTGCCCTACCGTGACAACCGGGAGGCATATGTGCGTTTGGTCATCGATGAAATGCTGCCGCTAATAGCAGGAGAGGGGCTGGCTGATTACATCGACGTTTTCTGTGAAAAGGGTTTTTACAGTGTGGATGAAACGGTCAGGATTATTGAGGCGGGGGCCAAATATGGGCTCAAAGCAAAAGTACATACCAATCAGTTCAACAGCTTAGGCTGCATTGAAGCCTGTGTGGACCGGGGGGCCGTTTCTGTAGATCACCTGGAGGTGGTGACAGATGCAGAGGTGGAATATTTGAAAACCGGCAATACCATCCCAACCCTTTTGCCGAGCGCGCCCTTCTTTATAGGCGGCCACTATCAGCCTGCCCGCCGTATGATAGATGCCGGGCTGCCTGTAGCCTTGGCGTCCGATTACAACCCGGGCTCTACGCCTTCTGGCAAAATGCAGTTTGTGCTGTCCCTGGCCTGCCTAAAGTGCGGTATGCTGCCCGGCGAAGCCATACAGGCTGCTACTATCAACGGTGCAAGTGCTATGGAATTGGGCCAAGAGCTTGGCTCACTTGTTCCTGGCAAACGGGCAAGCTTTATACTGACACCCTCTGTGCCTGGGCCGGAATACCTGCCCTATGCTTTTGGCAGCGACTTGGTTCAGCGCGTTTACATTGATGGCCAGCTCAAAGTAGACAAAAGGTGGGCCATGGCTTGAGGCAGTTAGCGCTGCCGTCGCCCATCAACGCTGAGTGCAATACCCCAAGGAGGGCTACAGTGGCCCAGGAAACTATAAATTTTTAGCTGCTGATGAGAGAAATATGTTGCTTGTTGCTATTGGCCATCGCCTCCTTTTACGCTGCCGCTCAAGCGGGGTACCCCTACCGTTTCGAAAAAGGCATAACACTCACGGATGAACGCTATTTTCAGGGCTTGATCTTGGAGGAAGATACAGCCCAGATCAAACTGCGCTCCATTGGCATCAGGAGAGATGTCGCCATACCCAGGTCATTGATCCGGGAAGTCCGGGATATCCGCCCTTGGGCCCCTTCTACAGGTGCCTACACCAATATGCTGTCTCCAGTGAACGGGCTCAACCTTAACAAAGGAGAACTTTACTACCAAAACGTGATGGTGGGCGTCAATACCTTTGCTTATGGCCTTACCGACCGCCTGTCGGTCACTGCGGGCTTCGAGCTCATATCCACTTTGCTTGTTGTAGATCAGGGGCCTACATTCGCAATTAGCCCTAAGTATACGGTGCCATTGATTGAAGATGAGCTATACCTTGGGGCAGGAGCGTTCTTGATGCGGCTGCCCGGCTATGATGGTTTCTTCACACATAGCTTTGCGTTTGCCAGCCTCACGCATGGCAACCGCTACAGCAACATCACGGCCGGGCTGAGCTATATGTACAAAGAGGGCGAGTTTTTCCCCTCGCCCATTTTCATGCTGTCTGGGCATAAGCGGACTTCTGAGCGTTTTGCCATACATGGCGAGCTTTGGCTTGGGCCGATCGTAGAAGGAGCCTCCTTTTTGCCTGGGGTTCAGTTTTTCGGGCACCGGCTCGATTTTGCTGCCAGCCTGCTCATCAGTTACTTAGATGAAGTACCCTTTGTGTTGCCCATACCCCTGATCAAGCTCGGGGTCAAGTTTCCGGAATGACCCCTATCCATGTTGCTGCAAGAGCTGGCCGAGCTCCTGCTTGACGAAAGCCCCCAGCTCGCTGACATAAGCTCTGGAAAAATCGAAAGCGATGCCCGCCGCCTCGTATATTTCACGGATGTTGCGGGTATAGCCGAGCTTCAGGGCGCTGAGGTAGGCTTCTATAGCCTCGTCGGGCTGTTCCCGGAAGCGTTTCCAAATGGCAATTGCGCCAAGCTGGGCCATGCCATACTCAATGTAATAAAAGGGGACTTCAAAGATGTGCAGTTGCTTGTGCCAGAGGTGCCCCTGATACTCCTCCAGCCCTTCATGGTCAATGGTGGGAGAATTGAAGTCTTTCATAATCTGCATCCAAGCTGCCTTGCGCTCCGCTCGGCTGTGGGCAGGATGGGTGTAAACCCAATGCTGGAACTTATCAATTGTTGCGATCCAGGGCAGTACTTTAAGGACGTACTCCAGCTGCACAATCTTTGCACGGCGCAGCTCTTCGGGGTCAGGGAAGAAGATGTCCCAGTGCTCCATCGTCAGCAGCTCCATGGTCATTGCGGCCAGCTCTGCCACTTCAGAAGGGACCCGTTTTGCGGTCTTAAGTTTGTATTGGCTTGTCAGCCGGCTGTGGATAGCGTGCCCAGCTTCATGCATCAGGGTGCGCATATCGCTGAGCGAGTTGGTCGCGTTCATGAAGATAAACGGGATGCCGGTCAGGTGGAGGGGCATATTGTAGCCCCCAGGCCTTTTCCCTTTGCGTGATTCGAGGTCTAGGTGGCCCAGCTCGCTCATGATCTCAAGGGTCTGCCCAAATTCAGGATGTAGGCGGTATAAGCAGCGGGTCGATTTTTCTACAAGGTCGGGGATGTCCTCAAAAGGCCGCAGCGGCTGATCGCCGGTGGGGTCTACGAAGAGGTCCCAAGGGCGCAGCTTTTCAAAACCGAGGTGGCCCAGCCTAAACTGATTGAACTCATCCACGATGGGGACTATCTCTGAGCGTATGGCATGGTGGAAATCATCACAGCTTTCTACGCTGTAGTCAAAGCGGCCCATTGCGCGGAACTTATAGTCCCGGAAGTTGTCAAAGCCCGCGTTCAGGGCCATCTCGTGGCGCATTTTGACGAGGTGGTCAAAAAGGCCCTCCAGTGGTTCCGTTTCTGCCAGCAGGCGCTCATGGATTTTGTGGTAGACGGCTTCTCGATACGCCCGGTCGGGCTCTTCGAGCAAGGAGGAGGCCTTCTGCAAGGTCATCTGCTTGCCGTCCACCCCGATGGTCATTTCCGAGAAGATCTTGACATACTCCTTAGACTTCAGCTGTATGTTGGTCCCCAGAGCGATATTGTCCTCTTTGAAAAGCTCGACCGCGTTGTGCACGCTGCGCAGGAAGATGTGGTATTGATCGGGGGGCAGCTGCCCGGAAAATGGGCAATGGACCAGCTTTTCGTTGAGCTGGTGCTCGTAAGAAGTGATTTTTGGGGCGAGCTCCTGAACAGCATATTGGTAAAGGGCTTCCGCCTTCTCATCCGAGCTGTCAACGGTCACTTTGATGTAGCGCCAGGAGAAGGCCTCGCTGACGACTGCGTCAAGCTCGCTTTTGTCTTTTACCCACTGCTCGAGCTCTCGCAGGGAACTGATCGGGCGGTGCAGCAATTCGTGAAAATAAGGTTTAAGTTTAGACCAGGTGGTGACTTTAAACTCCTTAGGCACAAATGCTCTTTCGTGTTCTTGCAAAACGGTGGCCGTCTTGGTCATGAGCGTTATGATTTGCGGGCTGCGCAAGAGGCAGCGCCAAACGGACATTATTCAACGGAGCGGCAAGGGGCCCTGGGCGGGCTCCTTGCCGCACATTTATACTTTAATTCAGGTGGGCTTTTGGTGCAATACCCCGAAAAACCGGAGGTTGGTTGCAACTCTTCACCTGCTTGTACGCAATGCGCTGTCTTTTGTTACCGTTGGCCGAGGGAAATTGCCGCTTACTCCTCTTCGTCGCCCGCTTCCTCGTCGAGCACGCCGCTCTCCTGCAGATACGTGAACCACTTGATGACTTTTTTGATGTCACCATTAAAAACGCGGTCCCGGTCATAGTTGGGGAGCACATCGGCAAAATACTCATGCAGGTCTTCAGCTTTTGAAGAGGCAGCAGGCGGCGGGTTGTCAGCCAGCTGATCTTTCATTTGCTGGAACACCTTCGTGAGCTCCGTTGACTCTCCGTCGTCGGTATAAATAGCGATGGAAGCCAAAGGGGTAAATTGGTGCTTTCGAGAAGATGCGAAACGGCGCTTTCCCGTTTTAACATCTTCAATAATCAGGCCGTTGCTACGGTTGGCAGCCATACGGTAAATGCCGGACAGGCCACTGACAGCAATTAGTTGTTCAAGATTCATACAGTTGTCTCACCTTTTTGATGTAAGGGGGGCAAAGTTAGTAACAAAATGGAGGATATACCCATCTTAAGTGGCAGCTAAATTTTAACGCCACCTCAACGGGCTTGTGCAACTGTAGGGGGAAGTATCAACGGGATAGGAAATCCCAGAGGGGTAGGATACAAAATTATGCAATATTACGCGCAGTGCCAATTTTTGGGTGCCCTTATTCTTCCTGTTCTGCGTTGAGCTTGCGCAATTGGCTGGGCAGCAGGCTTACTTTTCCCCGGCTCAGCTTCTCCAAGCCTATGGCAGTAAGGATATACAGCTCCGTTATCCCTGGCACAGGGATGAAGAAGAGGCTGAAGAACGGGAGGAAGCGCGGCAAGTCCTTTAATTGAGCCATTGCAGCTTGTATCTCTTCTTCAGAAGGGAGGCGGCTCGGGTCGGCTTTGGGGGAAAGGCGGTGGCTCAGCAGCTTGCCAAAGGTAGCTGCCATATCCCGGGTTTCCACTGCTTCCATACGCGCAGCCCTGCCCAGTTTGGCCATGTTCTCGGCTATGGCCTGCCAGGCGAGCTGCAGCCCTGCCGATTTTGCTTTCCGGAAATGAAGGCGCTCGCCGTATTGGAATAAAAAAATGCCCAAGCTGGCTTTGCTGCTCAGCAGGTCCTCCGCCGTCAGGCCGAGCCGGAAGGCCAGCCGCCGCAGGAAGGTATCTTCTTGAAGGTCGATCTCCCGGTCTGCATATACTGCGAGCAGAGCGATGTCTAAAAGGTGGCGGCGCGCTTCCCAATTGAGCGCTTGTGGGATTTGGATATCCTCCAGGGCTACGCCCCATTTGAAGAGGTTGCCTACGGAGGCTTTCTCTGATTTGCTGAGCAGGCGGGAAGCTGCGTTGAATTGCCGGGCAAGGGACTGCTCGGCCCGCGCTATCTTCCAGTCGGCATGAATAGCAGCGGCAATGATCTTGAAGCTGAGCACCTTTAGCATCTTTTTTTGCTGCAGCAGCTCCTCAAACCAGGCTTCCGGGATTTCCCCCTCGCATTCGCTGGCATATTCATAATATTGTAAAAAGCCCTGCAGGTCCCAAAACAGGTGGGTGTTAATGCCGCTCCGGCGGAAATCCATCAGGCGCTTTTTGTACTGTACGCGCTGAAAGAGGATGTCCTCTACAAAATTGGACTGCTCTTGGAAAACCGTTTGGTGGAGGTGGCGGTAGTACGCCCGCAACAGGCGGCCGGCCTGCGCTACCATTCGCTGATAAGCCTCGCCCGAAGGGGCGCCTTCTTGGAGGTAAACCGCATAAAGCATCGTGTCCAGCAGAACGAACTTGGCCCGGCTGCTTACCGACAGCTGCCCAAAGGCTCCTGAAGGGTCTTTGAATGGATAGGCTACCGGGAAACCGAAAGCCATGCCAGATTGCTGTAGGCACAGGTACAAAGGATGCTGATACCCCTCGAAAGGCGAGGGGAGGGTTGCCATCAGCTCTTCGGGCAGTTCACCGCCCGCTAAGGGGGCCAAGGGGTGCTGCTGACGGTAAGCAAGGTATTGTTCGAGCCAGCTTTTGGCTTTAAAGTCAGGCGTCGGTGTGGGCATTTTCTTTGATAGGTTAAGGGGGCAATTAGCGCAAAAAATGGGAACCTTTATACTTTTTTCGGCCAGTACAGATGATCACGGTACTCAGGACGCCCCCTGATTGGGCGCAAACCAGATTGTTGTTCGGGTGGGGCCTGCCCCTGCCTAACAGCAGGCGCCGCTATGCTCCGGGGCTCGCTGTCCGCTCGGCCCTATCGGGCTTGCCACCCCTCCGCAGCGCTAGGCCGGTGCCATCAGGAAGCCAAAATGCCCTAGGCTTTGGCTTCCGCCCTCTTAAATTTGCTGTTGGCAGCCCTCTGCCAACTCGCATATTATCTTAAATTGAGCCATGAATTACGATATTCTGCCCAAAATAGAGCTTCACCTACACCTTGACTGCTCGGTAAGTTACGCGGTGGCTTCTGCGCTCAGCCCCGCGCTCACCCCACATGAATTCCGGGAGGAGTTTATTGCCCCCGCCCGCTGCCAAAACCTTGCCGATTATTTGTCAAGGGCGGTGCGTGGCTTTGAGCTCATGCAGTCGGCCCGCGCTTTAGAATGGGTTGCCGAAGATTTGTTGGGGCAGCTCCGAAAGGATAAAGTCATTTATGCGGAGGTCCGGTTTGCCCCATTGCTTCACACCCGGGGAGGGCTCAGCCCGGAAGCAGTGGTAGAGGCAGTGCTAGGGGCTTTCCAGAAGGCAGCAGGCCCGGCAGCCCAGCTCATCCTGTGCACGCTCCGCCGCTTTTCTGGCCAAGAGAGCATGGCGACTGCCCGCCTGGCACAGCGTTACCTGGGGCAGGGGGTGTGCGGGTTTGATATTGCCGGGGACGAAGCCGGGCACCCGCTCGCCCCACACTTGCCCGCTTTCCGTTGGGCGGCAGAGCATGGCGTGCCCGCTACCGCTCATGCCGGTGAAGCCTGTGGAGCTGAAAGTGTGGCCGAAACCCTCTCAGAGGCTAGGGTGCAGCGCTTAGGGCATGGGGTAAGGATTGTAGAGGGCCCCGCCGTTCTGGCAGGAGCATTGGAAAGCGGCATACACTTCGAAGTCTGCCCGACCAGCAACTTGCAAACCGGCGTTTTCCCAAACCTCAAGGCCCACAGTATGCAGGAGCTGTACCGCAAAGGGGCTTCCATAAGCATCAATACAGATGGGCGTACGCTCTCCAATGTCACCCTGGCCGATGAATACCGGAAAGTAGAGGCTGCTTTTGGGTGGGGAAGGGAAGAGCTGCTGCAGTGCAACTTGGCTGCCGCAGAGGCCTCATTCCTGCCAGAAAACCGCCGGCAGGCCCTAAAGCTAGCTTTGGCCCAGGGGTGGGCCAACGGTTGAGCAAAGAAATCCTACAGTTGGGCAGGGATATCCTACGGTTCGCAGTTTATTGCTGGCAAAAGTGCCTCAGGGCAGGCACTTTTGGGGCAATAAAACGCACCATTAGATTATGAGACTGAAATTACCCATTATTGCATTACTAGCCCTTTTGAGCTTAGGGGGCCTGATCCATCCTTTGGCTGCACAGCCGGTACAAACCCTGAAAGGCAGCGTTGTCGATCAGCAATCTGAAATCCCCATCATTGGGGCAACTGTCGAGCTGCTAGGTGGGGCGGAGGCCACAGGGGGAGTAACGGACTTGGACGGGAGGTTCCAGATGGAGGGCGTGCCCGTGGGGCGGCACAGCGTCCGCATCTCCTACCTGGGCTACGAAACAGTAACCGTGCCCAATATCTTGGTCACAGCAGGCAAGCAGGCCGTGCTGAATGTCAGCCTGCAAGAGTCCGTATTGCAGATGGATGAGGTGGTGGTCACGGCCAAAGTAGGGAAAGGCCAGCCACAAAACGAGATGGCCACCATCAGTGTACGCTCCTTCAACCCGGAAGAGGTCAACCGCTTTTCCGGAGGGCGAAACGATGTCGCCCGCCTGGCTGGCAGCTTTGCTGGGGTAGCCGTAGCTGATGACAGCCGCAATGACATCGTCATCCGGGGCAATTCGCCTACAGGGGTCCTTTGGCGGCTCAATGGCATCCCCATCCCCAACCCCAATCACTTTGCTACCCTGGGGACAACCGGCGGGCCAGTCTCTGCCCTCAATCCCAACTTGCTCAAAACGTCCGATTTCTTGACTTCTGCGTTCCCTGCAGAGTATGGCAATGCCCTCGGCGGTGTCTTTGACCTGGGCTTCCGCCCGGGCAACCGTGATGAGCACGAGTTTATGTTCCAGCTGGCCGCTTTCAGCGGGCTAGAGGCTATGGCGGAAGGGCCGTTAAATGATCAGCACAAAGGCGCTTACCTGGTGAGCTACCGGCATTCCTTTGTAGAAGTAGCTGACTATTTCGGGATACCGGTAGGGACGAATGCCACGCCCAATTACCGAGACCTCTCCTTCAACCTGGATTTTGGCAACGGCAAAGCTGGCAAGTTCACACTTTTCGGGATTGGCGCAATGAGCAATATCGATTTCCTGGGCAATGAGATTGATGAAACCGACCTGTTCGCCAACCCTGACGAAGATGCTTATGCTACCTCTCAAATGGGCATAGCGGGGCTGAGGCACAACCTTATTGTGGGAGAAAACGCTTACTTGCGCACCGTGGCTTCTGTATCCACAGCCCGCTCGGGTTATGAACAGGATAATTATCTGGCTGAAGAAGGGCAGAAAATACGGGTTACAGAGGTAGCGGATGTGACGAATACCTTCTCCTTGTCTTCTTTTCTGAACAAGAAGTTCAACCGCCGGCTGACGGCACGTATGGGCCTACTCGCTGAGCACTATCAGTTGGATACCCAAGTGGACGACCGCGAGGGGCGCCCCGATCTCGATGGGGACGGTGCACCGGACTGGTTCCGGGTCCGGGATTTCGATGGCGGCATGACGCTGCTGCAGGCTTATGCACAAGGGGTCTATCGTTTTACCGATGAGCTGTCTTTGCAGGCCGGCTTGCATGGGCAGTGGCTCATCTACAACAATACCCGCGCTTTGGAGCCCCGCTTGGCCATCAATTGGCAATTGCACCCTCGCCACCGGCTCAACCTGGGGTATGGGCTCCACCACCAAATGCAGCCGCTGCCTGTCTTTTTCTTTACAGAGAATGACCCTCAGACTGGCGCATTGCTCCGCTCCAACGAAAACCTGGACTTCACGCAGAGCAGCCATTGGGTGCTAGGCTACGATTGGAATGTAGCCCCAAGCTGGAAAGCCCGGGCCGAAGTATACTACCAAGCTATAGCAGATGTGCCGGTACAGCCTTTTCCAAGCTCGTTTTCTATGTTAAATGCCGGTGCCGACTTTGTCTTCCCTGAGGCTGGCCGCTTGGTCAATGAGGGGGCAGGGGCCAATTACGGGCTTGAGCTTACGGTAGAAAAGTTCTTTAGCCAAGGTTATTATGGCTTGCTCACCGCCTCCTTCTTTGATTCCAAATACGAGGGCAGTGACAAGGTAAGGCGGAATACTGCTTTCAATAATGGCTATGTTGTGAATTTCCTGGCTGGCAAGGAGTTTAAAATTGGGAAGGACAAGCGCAATGCGCTAACCTTCGATATGCGTGCTTCCAGGGCGGGAGGCCGGTACTATACCCCGGTAGACCTTGCGGCAAGCCAAGAGGCGGGTGAAGAAGTCTTGGACGAGGCTAAGGCATTCAGCGAACGCTACGACCCTTACTTCCGCCTAGACCTAAAGTTTGGCTACCAGCTCAATAGCAAAAATAAGCGGTTGTCCCAGCAGTTTTTCATCGACTTGCAGAACATCACCGCGCATGAAAATATCTTCGATTTGCGCTACAACCCTCAGACCCAGCAAATCAACAAAGTGCTGCAGTCTGGCTTCTTCCCAGATATCATGTACCGGCTGCAGTTTTAGGCCGCCAAAAAGGGAGGGCAGCCGGGGGGCGTGAACCAAACTGTCGCAGGTATTGAT
>NZ_VOOR01000052.1 GCF_007993045.1 Phaeodactylibacter luteus | reverse complement strand
CGACGGAGGAGCCTTAGTGTCACTTGAGCGGGAAATCCTACTCTGGACTGGATAGGGACTCTGATAAATGGCATCCGTCAGGATAACCTGACAGAAATCACGTCTTAATCCTACTCTGGACTGGATAGGGACTCTGATCAAGGCAATCTCCCAGTTCCAGGAAGAGAACGGGGAGTCTTAATCCTACTCTGGACTGGATAGGGACTCTGATTGGTGTCTAGCGTGCTTTACACTAACATAAGCGAGTCTTAATCCTACTCTGGACTGGATAGGGACTCTGATGCGACGAAGATAAAGACTACGAGCCTTTGTGATGGTCTTAATCCTACTCTGGACTGGATAGGGACTCTGATCTTTTTGCTTGGTTTGACAACCCAGCAGGGGAGGGGTCTTAATCCTACTCTGGACTGGATAGGGACTCTGATATGATAAGTTTGATTTGGTCTTTTAATGTGAAAAAGTCTTAATCCTACTCTGGACTGGATAGGGACTCTGATTTATTCTCGGACGGGTTTTTAAAATCGAACCCTACATGTCTTAATCCTACTCTGGACTGGATAGGGACTCTGATACAAACTATCAGCTCTTTTCTACGGAGAAGTGAGTTCGTCTTAATCCTACTCTGGACTGGATAGGGACTCTGATGGAAAGAAAAGTAAACTTTCTTTACAAAGAAGCTCTGTCTTAATCCTACTCTGGACTGGATAGGGACTCTGATTTAGCTCTGAAGTTTGAGAAGTTTTATTAGTCTATAGTCTTAATCCTACTCTGGACTGGATAGGGACTCTGATTATTATCAAAACACAAAACAATATACGTTGTTACGTCTTAATCCTACTCTGGACTGGATAGGGACTCTGATGAATCGACTTTTGGACTGTACATATATCAAGAACAAGTCTTAATCCTACTCTGGACTGGATAGGGACTCTGATGAACCTAGAAAAGCGTTACAAGTCATTCGGCAAGGTCTTAATCCTACTCTGGACTGGATAGGGACTCTGATTGATGCTAGTGATGAGTTAGAGGGTATGAGACAGGTCTTAATCCTACTCTGGACTGGATAGGGACTCTGATAATTTAAAATGCGCGATGAAATACCCACATGAAAAACGTCTTAATCCTACTCTGGACTGGATAGGGACTCTGATTGAGTAATCCCCTTCTGTAAAATACCAGCGCCCTTGTCTTAATCCTACTCTGGACTGGATAGGGACTCTGATCTCTCTGAGCGAAGAGCAACAATTTCAGAAGACCCGTCTTAATCCTACTCTGGACTGGATAGGGACTCTGATATATGTATATATGTATTATCAAAACAACAAAAATCAGTCTTAATCCTACTCTGGACTGGATAGGGACTCTGATACCAACAATCTCAGCTCTGTTACAGTGAAAAATGCAATCGTCTTAATCCTACTCTGGACTGGATAGGGACTCTGATAATGGATGGGAGGTGTATAACCGTCACACCTCCCATGTCTTAATCCTACTCTGGACTGGATAGGGACTCTGATACATACTATTTGGTCCTCCCGGATGCGGGAAGACCGTCTTAATCCTACTCTGGACTGGATAGGGACTCTGATTATGTGGCATACCAGTTTGCCATATACAAGAAATGGCTGTCTTAATCCTACTCTGGACTGGATAGGGACTCTGATCTTCTAGTCGAGGAGGAAATCTAGCTGCTGCGCTGGTCTTAATCCTACTCTGGACTGGATAGGGACTCTGATCTGCACAATTTACACCACAGTCGGTGTGCTGCCTGTCTTAATCCTACTCTGGACTGGATAGGGACTCTGATTTAACGTTCAAGCCGCTGTCGCTGGCGAGAGCGAAGTCTTAATCCTACTCTGGACTGGATAGGGACTCTGATAAGTTCCTGCTATCGCTCCGAGTAGCTAGGTTAGTCAGTCTTAATCCTACTCTGGACTGGATAGGGACTCTGATCCTCATCAAGAGCTTCGCTTGATATAGATGATGTGAAGTCTTAATCCTACTCTGGACTGGATAGGGACTCTGATGATGCTTTTTATTATCAAAAGCCCTAATTTTGAGAAGTCTTAATCCTACTCTGGACTGGATAGGGACTCTGATGCTCGTAAGTACGCTGAAGATCTTGTCTATGGCATGTCTTAATCCTACTCTGGACTGGATAGGGACTCTGATAGCATGTTTTGCAATTTACTGAAAATGAGCAAGTTGATGTCAAAGAACGGAGAATTTTAACACTTTTTAACAAGGGTTTTTTCTGCAAAACCTGCTGTGCAAAATACTAAAAAATAAGCCAAACAAGGGCCGTTTGCCCTCATCGGTACTGAAGCAATATACAGCTTTTTTCCGCTGATTGTTCCCTTTTGGGGGGATTTTGCTGAAATTCTTGCTGCTGCCTTCCGCTCAGCCGTTGCACTGCGGAGAGGGCTAGCGCTGCGGAGGGGTGGAAAGCCCGGTAGGGCCGAGCGAGGAGCGAGCCCCGTAGCATAGCGCCCCCTGCCGTCAGGCTGGGGGAGCCCCATAAAAACGGTGGCCTGTTTGGGGGGGCTCAGCATTTCAAGATAACTAAGCTTGCCGATTGCTTTGTCAGCCTGTGGTTTTTCCTATTTTTACCCACGACAAAAAACAGCAATTGTGATTCAGGCAAAAGGGATAGCGAAAGCCTACGGGCAGCTTCAGGTGTTGAAAGGGGTGGACCTGGCCATCAGGGCCGGGGAGTTCGTCTCTGTGGTGGGGAAATCAGGTGCCGGCAAGAGCACGCTACTGCACATCCTCGGCACCCTCGACCGGCCAGATAGTGGCACCTTGTCTATTGGCGGGGAGGATGTCTTTGGGCTGAATACCCGAAAGCTGGCCGCGTTCCGCAATGCGAGGATTGGCTTCGTTTTTCAGTTCCATCATCTGCTGCCGGAGTTCACTGCCCGTGAGAATGTGCTTATCCCTGCGCTGATCGCCAAGACCGAAGAGAAGGCTGCGCGCAAGCGTGCGGCTGAGCTGTTGGATTACCTTGGGCTGGGCGGGCGCCTTGAGCACAAGCCGGGGCAGCTCTCCGGGGGCGAGCAGCAGCGGGTGGCCGTGGCCCGCGCCCTGATGAACAGCCCGGCGGTGGTATTTGCGGACGAGCCCAGCGGCAACCTCGATTCTGCATCTTCCCAAGAGCTGCATCAGCTGTTGTTCCAGCTGCGGGACGATATGGGTCAGACCTTTGTCATAGTCACCCACAACGAAGAGCTGGCTGCTATGAGCGACCGCCGGCTGGAGATGAAGGACGGTTTGCTGGCTTAAGCCATTGACTCCTAAAATGACCAACCTATGAGCCAAACCAATATGCCTGCCCGCTCGCCCAGAGCATTGATCATGGAGCTGTTTGGGTTGATAAAAAGCTGGTTCCACACGCTTTTCGACCTGGAAGAAGGGCTCGACCGGGAAGGGGCCGTGATTTCCATCCGCAACAACCGCAAGATGCAAGGCGCCAATGCCTGGCTGCTGGGGTGTTCCATTATGATCGCGTCCTTAGGGCTCGACCTCAACTCCCCGGCCGTGATCATCGGCGCGATGTTGGTCTCCCCGCTGATGTCCCCAATCTTGGGCATCGGGCTGGGGGTGGCCATCAACGATCAGTACACCATGTTCAATTCGCTGCGGCACTTTGGCGTGGCCATACTCATTGCCCTGGTCACCAGTACCTTCTATTTTTTTGTGACGCCTTTCGGCAATGTGACGCCTGAGATACAGGGGCGGACGAGCCCAACCTTCCTCGATGGCCTGGTCGCGATTTTTGGGGGGCTGGCCGGCATCATCTCTGCTACCCGCAAAGACAAATCGAACGCCATTCCGGGCGTTGCCATAGCCACCGCTTTGATGCCCCCGCTTTGCGTGACCGGCTTTGGCATAGCCGAGCTGTTTGAGCTGCTGATCCGGAAAGGAGGGATGAGCAGCGGGCTTTATGCGCAGGAGCTGAGCCGGACGGCCGGCATTATCTTCGGCTCTTTCTACCTTTTTTTCCTCAACTCTTTTTTTATCGCCCTGACCACCTACCTCATCATCCGCTTTCTTCGCTTCCCGCTCAAGTCTTATGTAGATGCGCGCGAGGCGTACCGCAACCGGATGATCACTGCTTTCTTCAGCATGTTGGTGTCTCTGCCAAGTGCGTTCATCCTTTACCGGCTGTACCAAATGCAGCAGGACAAGCAGGAGGTGACCCGTTTTGTGGACGAATATTTCCCGGAGGTCTGTATCAATTATGAGCTGACAGGGATAGACCCGGACACCAACAAGCTCATTCTGCAGCTGTTGGGGCGCCGGATACCGGAAGACTCTATCGCCCACTACGAGCAGATACTGGAAGAGGATTTCGACCTGCACAAGCCCGTCCGGCTTTTCCCGGTCCAAGCCGAAATGAGCCTGAACGACGTCAAGTCCTCTCTTCAGGCCCAACGGCAGGAAGTGGTGAAAATGATCGAGTCAGAACGTAGGGCTGCGACAGATGCCATGCTTCAGGCCGAGGAGCTCAAGCTGCAGCTGGCCCGGAGCCGGAGCGATTCAGCTCTGGTGGAAAAGAGCCTCCGTCTGGCCCGGGAAGCCTTCCCGGACGAGATCGGGGGCATACAGTATGCCGAGCGGACCAAGGTGCTGGGGGACAGCGCCACCCTCAACAATCAGCATGTGTACTTGGTAGAATGGAAAAACCGCAAAGGGACGAAGGCAAACAAAGAGCGCCTCGAAGGCATTCTCAAGGTAAGTACCGAATTTGATACCCTGCAAGTCATCAGTTACTGATTTGCGCGAAAGCAGAATGAAGTTATGAAAGCATTACTGATAGTCGATATACAGAACGACTTTTGCCCAGGCGGAGCCCTCGAAGTGGCGGAAGGCGATCAGACGGTTGCGGTGGCCAACGCCCTCATCCCACATTTTGAATTGGCCGTGGCCACCCAAGACTGGCACCCGGCCAACCACAAAAGCTTCGCCGCTATGCACCCTTGGCGCTACCCGGGCCAGGTCATAGACCTTAATGGGCTGCAGCAGATCCTTTGGCCTATCCACTGTGTACAAGGCAGCTTTGGGGCAGAGTTTGTGCCCGAGCTGAACACCGCTGCTATCGACCGGGTCTTTGTGAAAGGGACAGACCCCGAGATTGACAGCTACAGCGGCTTTTTTGACAACGGGCATCGCAAAGCGACTGGGCTAGGGGAGTACCTCCGGGAAAAAGGAGTGGACGAAGTCTACGTCCTGGGGCTGGCCTTGGACGTTTGTGTCAAGTTTACGGTTTTAGATGCCCTCGAGCTGGGCTTTGCCACCTATTTGGTAGAAGACGGCTGCCGGGGCGTCAACCTGAAGCCCGGGGACTCCGATGCGGCTGTCCGGGAAATGAAAGCAAAAGGCGCTGTTGTTGTACAGTCTGCCGAGTTGCTGCCCGCTTGAGGCGCCCGTTCGACGACAGAGATTTTTGATTTTGTGAAATAAAGAGTTTAATTACACCCTAACCATTTTTAACACGAAAAAATCAGACGCATGGTACAGCAGGAAACGCTACAATCTGCGGAAGCATACATTGAAATGGAAGATCAGTACGGGGCGCACAACTATCACCCACTGCCCGTGGTGCTGGCCAGAGGGGAAGGTGTGTTCTTGTGGGATGTCGAAGGCAAGAAATACTACGACTTCCTGGCGGCCTACTCTGCCGTCAATCAGGGGCATTGCCACCCCGATATCATTGCGGCCCTAGGGGAGCAGGCGCACAAGCTCACCCTGACTTCCCGTGCTTTTTACAACAACATGCTCGGGCCTTACGAGAAGTTCATCACGGAGTTTTTTGGCTACGACCGTGTCCTGCCGATGAACACAGGCGTAGAAGGCGGAGAGACTGCCGTCAAACTATGCCGGAAGTGGGCTTATGAAGTGAAAGGCGTGCCCGCCAATCAGGCTAAAATCCTTTTTGTCACCGGCAACTTCTGGGGGCGCACCCTGGGCGCTATTTCTTCTTCCACAGACCCTAGCAGCACGTCCAATTTTGGGCCCTTCATGCCGGGCTACGAAATCATCCCTTACAACGACCTCGGTGCGTTGGAAACGGCTTTGCAAGACGAGAACGTAGCGGGCTTCATGGTGGAGCCTATACAAGGGGAAGCCGGGGTAGTGGTGCCGGATGAAGGCTACTTGCGCAAAGCTTATGAGCTGTGCAAGGCGCACAATGTGCTTTTTATTGCCGACGAAGTGCAGACCGGCATCGCCCGTACCGGCCGCCTGACCGCTTGCGAGCACGAAGGCTTCAAGCCGGATATCCTAATATTGGGCAAAGCGCTCTCGGGCGGGGTGTTCCCCGTGTCGGCAGTGCTGACGAGCCACGAGGTCATGCTGACCATAAAGCCCGGTGAGCACGGCTCCACTTTTGGCGGCAACCCCCTGGCCTGTGCGGTGGCCATGGCTGCCCTCAATGTGGTCAGGGAAGAACGGCTGGCAGAGAATGCGGAGCGCTTGGGGCAGATTTTCCGGGCCCGGATGCAGAAGAACTTGGTAGAGAAAACAGAGCTGGTGACGCTCGTGCGCGGCAAAGGGCTGCTGAACGCTATTGTCATCAACGAGGAGGAAGACAGCCGGACAGCCTGGGATATTTGCTTGAAACTGGCAGAGAACGGGCTGTTGGCTAAGCCTACGCATGGCAATATCATCCGTTTTGCGCCGCCCCTTGTGATGACGGAAGCTCAGCTGAACGATTGCTGCGGCATCATCGAGCAGACCATATTGGAATTCGAAGGTTAACCGGGCGGGGCTGCCGTTTCAGGCTGCTCAAGCCACTGCGGAAAGACAGGAAGCCGGGCGCCATAAAGTAAGGGGCCCGGCTTTTCTGCTGCCTGCTGCCTACAATTTTACGATGGCTGCAGGCGTTTCCCATGCGTTGCGCGGGAGGCGAGGTTCTCCGTTCAAAACGAATTATTTTTTTATAAATTCGTGCTCGGGCCAGTTGCTTGCCGCGCAACCGCCCAAAATGCGACAGACCGACTAAAATCTGAAGAATGCTGAAAAGAATTGCCCCACTGTTTACCTTGTTGATCGCCCTGAGCGGGCTGCCGGTAATGGCCCAGCAGACGGCCGTTTTTACAGAAGCGAACGAGGCTTACAAGACCGGAGAAGCACTTTTCGAACAAGGTGTCTACGCCAAAGCCAGGCGGCACTTTGAGCGTGCTTACCGCTTGCTGCAGCCCGTCAACGAAGCTCAGGCCGAGCTGTTGCAGACCAAGGCGGAGCTGAATGCCGCCCGCGCGGCCGTGCGCATGGAAGCCGAAGATGGGGAAAAGCTGATCCTGGAATTTGTGCGCAAGTACGCCCCCAATACCATCGCGAACGATGCCCTGGCCGAAGTGGCGGAGTACTACTTCAATGCCCGGGAGTACGATAAGGCCATTGAGTTTTACAGCAAGATACCGACTACCGGCATGAGCCGGGAGCAAAAAGCTGCCGTGAAGTTCAAGCTCGGCTACGCCCTCTTCGTCAAGAAGGACTTCAACCGTGCCAAAACCAATTTCCGGGACATCAAAAACCTGGAGAATGACTATTACTACCCCACAAATTACTACCTCGGGCTCTGCTATTTCTTTGAAGGGAACTATGATGCGGCTATCGCTCAGTTCCGCATCGTGGAGCGCTCGAAAAAATACAGGCCCCATGTGCCTTACTACCTGGCACAGATTTATTTCGCTGAGCGCCGGTTTGATGAGCTGATCGCCTATGCAGAGCCTAGGGCTAAAGACCCGAGCATCCGCAAGGAGAAGGAGATCAAGCAGCTGCTGGGGCAGTCCTATTTCGAAAAAGGCGAATTCCGGAAAGCCTTGCCGTACTTGCAGTATTATGCAGAGCGCTCTGGCCGCCTGCGCGAGGAAGAGCTCTACCAGATCGGGTACACTTACTATCAGGTAGAAGATTATACCCGGGCGGTTCAGTACCTGAAAGACCTCACCACGGTGGAGTCCGAAATCGGGCAGAACGCCATGTTCATACTTGGCGACGCCTACCTGCGCCTCAATCAGCGCCCATCTGCCCGTACGGCCTTTGGCAGCGCCAAGCGCATGCCCTACGATGAAGGCATACAAGAGGAGGCCCTGTGGAACTATGCTAAGCTCTCGTATGAGCTCAAAGACCCGAGGGAAGCCATCCTGGCCTTGCAGGAGCTCCGGCCCGAGTCGCCTTACTATCTTGAGGCGCAGGAGCTGATGAGCGACATCTTCCTCAACTACCGGGATTACCAACAGGCTTTGGATATCATCGAGCGCCTGCCCAACCGGACGCCCAAGCTGCAGGAGACCTATCAGCAGGTGGCTTATCTGCGGGGGCTGCAGTTGCTGCAGAATGGGCAGGAGGCAGCGGCTAAGCAGTATTTTGAAAAATCGCTCGATGTCTCTATCGACAACCGCACCCGTGCGCTGGCCATTTACTGGCTTGGGGATATTGCCCACCGGGACGGTGCATACAATGCGAGTATCCGCCTATTGAACCAATACCTGACGATCGCCAAAACCCTCAGCAGCCTGCCTGACGAGGCCTCTATCTTTACGGCCAACTACACCCAAGGGTACAATTACCTCAAGCAGGAAGATTACACCGCTGCACTGGGCTTTTTTGAAGAAGCCGTGCGCGGCATCAACCGCAACCGCTCTTTTATCCGCAACCAAAAAGTGAAAGAGCAGGTGTTGGGCGATGCGACCCTCCGTGCTGGCGATTGCCTGTTCAAGCGCAACCAATATGTACGGGCGGTGGAGTATTACGACCGGGCAGTGCAGAACCGCTATTCGGGCTACGTTTATGCGCTTTACCAGAAAGCCATTATAGAAGGGCTGCTGGGGCGGACCACCAACAAGATTGTCGCCTTGGAGGAAATCGAGCGCAGCTACCCGGAGTCGGAGTACGCCGATGACGCCCTGTTGCAGCTGGGCACGACTTATCAGGAGATCAATCAGCTGAGCAAAGCAGCTGAGCCGCTCAAAAAGCTCTTGCAGCGCTATCAGGGGAAATCGGACCTCATAACCAAAGCCCTGCTCCGCCTTGGGCTGATCAGCTACAATCAGGGCAACCTGGATGGCGCCATCAACTACTACAAGCAGGTTTTTGCCAACAACCCCGACCCCAACGAGGCCAACCTCGCCCTGGCTTCCTTAGAAGAGATCTATGTAGATGACCTCGGGCAGGCTGACAATTATTTTGCTTTCCTGGAGACGGTGCAGGGCAACGTTGAAAACGAAGTGCGCGACTCGATCAACTTCCGTGCTGCGGAGTCGCAGTTCGAAAACGCCAATTACGAGCGGGCAGTGCAGAGCTATACCGATTACCTGCGCAAGTTCCCAAGGGGGCTTTATACCCTCCCGGCCACTTACCATCGTGGCGAGTCTTACAGTGTACTGCGGCAGTACAGCAATGCCCTCCAAGATTACCTCAATGTGGCAGAACGGGGGCAGAGCTCTTACTATCTGCGCGCCCTGGAGAAGGCTGCGCTGATCGCCTACAACCACGAAGAGGATTTTTCGATGAGCTACGACCTTTACGTAGAGCTCGAGGAGGCGACCACCAAAGCCGATCAACGGTTTGACGCACAGCTTGGCGCACTGCGCTCAGCCTATCGCACCAACCGCAACGATGCGGTTTATACGCTTGCGCGCAAAGTGGCCACCAACCCCAACGCATCGCAGCTGCAGGTTGCCACGGCCAACTTCTACCTCGGCAAAATGGCGTACGACCGGCAGGATTACGAAAATGCACTGACCGCTTTTCAAGAGGTGGAGCGCATGAGCGATAATGAACAAACCGCTGAGGCGCGCTATCTGATTGCGTACATTTATTACCTGAGGCGCAACCTGGAAAAGGCGCAGGAAATCTGTATCAACTCCAATAAGGAAAGCTCAGCTTATCCTTTCTGGGTGGCTAAAGGCGTACTGCTGTTGTCTGACATACTTAGGGAAAAAGGCGACCTCTATAATGCACAAGCTGTGCTGGAGGCGCTGCTGGAGAATTATCAGGAAGACCCCGCCCTGGTCAACGAAGCCCGTCAGAAATTGCAGACCATCAACAGCCTGATCAATCAGTCGAGCAGGCTGAACACTAGCCCGGATGAAGATGCCTTCATGGAGGAAGAAGGAGGCAACTAGATGCATGTCTGGAGTTTCCTGCTGTAAATCAGAGGCTTATGGGCTTGGCTTCCTCGCTGTTTTTTTATTTAGCCCGATAAGCTCAAACTTAGTGGCTTGGCCAGAATGGTAAGCCCCTGATTTTTATCATGAAACTACTCCAAATAAGCGCTTATGCCCTGCGTTTGAACAGGCTTTATCAACCCATTGGAATATCCGGCAGCCGGGCTGCCCAAAAAATAGGAATCAATATGACTACCCGATTATTGCCAACTTTCCTTGTCCTTGTTTTCTTGCTGTGTGCTGCTACTGCTTGGGCGCAGCCCGGCGGAGACCCCGACCTGCCTGCTGAGGAGGTAGACATCATCAAGAGCTTTGATGCCCGTTTGGGCGATGCCAACCGTTTTCAGCTCGACCCCTCCCTGCCGCCCCTCGACACGGCTACCCGGCGGCTGGACTACCGCGTGTTCTCCAAAACCCTCCCGGTAGAATACCTCCCGCCAAAGATCAGGCCCCTGGCTATGCGCAGGGAAAAAATGGAAGAAGGGTACGATGGCTATGTCAAGCTCGGCGGCGGTTTCCCGGCCTCCTTCCTTGGGCAGGGCTTCTACCACCTGGGCAATGACGAAACCTTCTCTCTTGACCTCTTCGCGGACCACCACAGCGCAAATAACAGCCAAAATGTCGAGAATCAGCGGTTCAGCTGGACCACAGGGGGCGTAGATGGCACCTACTATTTTGATCAGGGCTTTGCTGTGAATACCAAACTGGCTTATACTTCGGATGCGGTCTTCTATTATGGCTACAACGAAGTAGCTGAAGCCTTAGAAGAGACCATCTCCTTTGACAAGGAGGAGGTCCGTCAGCGCTTTGGGATTTTTGATGCTGAAGCCAGTATCTACAACAGCGCCCGGACCGAGGCCGATTTCAACTATCACGCTGGCTTCAAGGCTTATTTGATGAACGACAGCTACTCCGCCTCCCGTGAGAACGGGTTTGACCTCCGCATCGGAGGCACCAAGTGGTTTGACGATACCCACCCCCTCAGCATTGAGCTGCAGACTGATTTTACGGGCTATGACGATACCGAAGGGGATCAGGACCTGAACAACTTCTTCCTACGCCCCAATTTCACTTACCACGCTGAGCGCTTCCGCGCAAAAGTGGGGCTTAACTTGGCTTCTAACAACGATATTTTTACGTTTTTCCCAGATATTGAAGTGACGGCTGTCCTGGTTGAGGGGGTTGTCAACGCCTATGTGGGCACAGATGGCACCCTTCAGAAGAACAATTTCCGGAACCTGGCAAACTACAACCCTTTCATCAGTTCGCCCCTCCGCATTCGGAACAGCCTGTACTACCGGTATTACGGTGGCGTGAAAGGCCATGTAGAAGGCATAGATTACGATTTTCAGGCCAGTTACAAAGCGATTGACGATCTGGCGACTTTCCGCCTGCTCGACCCTTTCTCCGAGACGCCCCGGTTCGATGTGGTATACGATGACGGCAGCATCATCACGATCAAGGGCTCCCTCACTGCACCTCTTTTTGAGGGCTTTGAGATCATCGGTGCGTTCAGCCAGAACATCTATGACCTCGACAACGAAGAGAAGCCTTGGCACCTGCCTGCGCTGACCGTGAATGTGGGCGGGCGTTACACTACCCTTGAGAACAAGCTTACGGTCCGTGGTGATTTCTTCCTTGAGAATGGGGTGCCCTTTGTGAATGCAGAAGGGGAAGCAGATAACCTCAACGCCTTGTTCGATGTAAGCCTGGGGGCAGAATACTACTTCTCAGAGCGGTTCGGCGGTTTTGTACAGTTGAACAATTTGGCCAACAACCGGAGGGAGCGGTGGTTCCGCTATCCTACTTTTGGCATCAATGCCCTGGCTGGGATTATGGTCCGGTTTTAAGGCCAATCCCAACAGCCGTCCCTGCGTGTCAGGGGAAGGAGAAACAGAATGTCGTTTTTTTTGGGGGGAAAGGGGCCTGCCCCTGCCTGATGGCAGGTGCCGCTATGCTCCGGGGCTCGCTATCCGCTCGGCCCTGTCGGGCTTGCCACCCCTTCGCAGCGCTAGGCCAATGGCAGCCTAGTAGTCTGTCAAGTGTTAATTTATGGGTTGAGTGGGAGCGGATTTTGAGGCTAAATCAAGGCGGATGTTCCCGCGCATAGCAGCGCTACGTAAGGGGTTGTCCAACGAAGAGTAGCCTCAAAAGTCGCCGCAGGCAACCCCTAGTTTTAGCCTTGACAGACCACTAGTGCCTGCAACGCCTGCGACATTCTGGCCTGCGCCCGTATCAGGAGCGGCTGTTGAGCATTTTGGCTTTCTGCTGTTCAAACTCCTCCAAAGTAAGTATGCCTTTTTCGCGCAGCTGTGCCAGCTCCGATAGCTGGTCCAGCAGCTTATCCCGTACCGGTTCTTTTTTCTTGGGCTGCGCTTTTGCCAGGGGAGGGAGCTCGAGCTCCTCCTCCCGCCCAGGCATCAGCCCCTGTGCCGGGAGGCGGTACCCATTCTGAACGAAGGTGTCAAATGCTGGGAAGGTGCGCAGGTAAGCTAGCGCATCGTGCGTATGGATTTTGTCCCAGTTGTCGAAGCCCAGGCGCACGGATTCATCAAGGTGGGAGAAAGCCAGGGATTCGTCCTCCATCATGGCGTAGGTTGCTGCCAAGTTGTAGTGCAGTAGGGGGTCGAGCGGCTCAATGGAGATGGCTTGTTCAAATCGCTCAGCGGCTGCTGCAAAATAGCCAGACCTGAAATTGGCCAGGGCATCCTCCCTCAGCACGTCAAGCTTTGAAGTGTGGTAGCGGCTGCGGTCGCGCGGGAAACGGCCAGGGGAGCGCTTTTGGCGGAAACGCCCTGCCCAGGAATGATTGGCAGCCTCATTATTGTACCTGCGGTCGAAGTCTCGCCGGGGCATAGCAAAAAACAGGATAGCGTCGACGAGGGCAAGCAGAGCAGGGAAAAGGACTAGGGGGAAGCCCTCTTCAGCCGTGATGATAATGGAAAAAATGCCGCCGATAAAATAAAGCGCGCCAATGAACCGCTGGTTCAGGTAAAACCGGTGTACGCCAAACATGCCAAAAAGCAGGGCGAGAACGCCTGTAAGGTTCTTGTTTTTCATAAAAAGCCCATCTCCTGTTGCAAAAAACAACAAGGTAGAACCTGGGGGGCAAAAGGGCAAGCGCAATAGCCGAAAAGGGGTAAAAAACGGATAAAAGGGGTTATTTGGCTAAAGCCCATACCCATTCCCCTTTTTCATCAAAATACCCGATCTCGCCCCCTTTCTCCACCCGGAACAGCCCCTGGCCAGCGTAGGAGATGTATTCGTAATCGGGCTGCACCAGTACCTTGCCGTCGAGGTCGGCCAAACCTGAAAAGCCCTGTATGCGGACTTTGGCATAGCCATTTTCAAAGCGCTCTATTTTGTCGTAGCGGGGCGGGATGATCTCAATGCCTTTTTGGTTGATGATGCCCCACTTTCCATTGACCTGCACGACAGCGACCCCATGCTGAAACTCGGTAGCCTGCTCGTAATACCCTTTGTAGGGGCTGGCTTCCTCTGTAATGTAGTAGAAACGGTATTGGTTGTCCCGCACAAGCCCCCGCCCTTCCTGAAAGTTGAGCAGGCGGTTGACACTAGGCTGTATGATTTCCTGGCCCTGCCGGTCGATCAGGCCGGCCTTCCTCAGCCCCTGGTACACTACCGCCCGGCCATCTTCAAAAGGCTGGCAGCGGGTATATTGAAAAGGGATGGCCACTGTGCCCTGGGCGTTGATGTAGCCGCACTGCCCGTCCAACTGTACAGGAGCAAGCCCTTCTGCGAAATGCCCTGCCTTGGAATACCTGGCCTCAATGGCCCATTCGCCCTTGGTGTTAATGTACCCGTAGCCATTTTTGCCTTTGGCCACAGCCAGCCCCTCATGGAAAGGCTCAATTTCTTGGAAATCGCCTTGTGCCTGTAGCGCTCCCGACCGGTCGAGCAGGGCGTATTTCACTTTGTTGTTGCCGTAGCGGGCAATAGCCAGCCCGTTTTCGTCGAAAGCGGAAACTGCACTGAACCTTGGGCGCTGTACAAATGTGCCGTTGATGTCGATGAGCCCATATAGCCCATTGTCGATGACCCGGGCCAGCCCCCACTGAAAGTCGTAGGCACGATCGAACTGAGGAGTGATCCTGAAGTGGCCAGATTCGTCAATATACCCGGCCCCATTTTCCGTAAGGGCCCAGGCCAGCCCGTGGCTGAAATTTCCGGCCCGCTTGAACTCAAAGTCGATAGCGATATGCCCCAATTTGTCGATGAAGCCCCACTCGTGCCCAAGGCGCACCGCAGCAAGGCCCATACTGAAATTCTGTACCTCCCGGAAGCGGCAGGGGATGACCTCTTGCCCGTCAAGATTGACAAAGCCCCAAAGCCCGTTTCGCTGCACAGCCAGCCGCCCTTCGCTGAAGTGGGCGATCTCATCGTATACCGCACTGACTGCCAGCTGCCCCAGGGTGTCGATCAGGCCATATTTGGGCTCTTTTTTATACACCTTCACCATGCTCCGGCCAGCGTTGGACATAAGCTGTACCTCATCATATTGGCATTCAATGACCATGCGGCCGGCCCGGTTGATAAGGCCCCATTTGTCCCCGCAAGCGACAATCCCGGCCCCTTCAGTAAAGTCTTCGGCAAATGTGAACGCCGGTGCGATGGCCACTTGCCCGGTGGTGTCCAGATAGCCCCATTCGCAGTCCTCACAAGTAAGGTATGCGGAAGCCCTGAACTTCTGGTCGTGCTGCGTATAGTCGGTCATAATACTAGGGGCAGACATGCCCTGAAGGAACTCAGAGAGCATGCCCAGGTGGTGCTTGGGCTCGAGGGCACCGGAAAGCTGCCCGGCAAAACTGAAGCGCGCCAGCCCGTCATCGGAAAATGGGCCTACAAAAGCAAGCCCTTGGCGGTGGATCTTGCCTTGGCGGTCGATCAGGCCTTGGGTGCCATTGGAAAAGGTGCAGCGGGCCAGGCGGCTGCCTTTTTTGAAATCTTCAACCTGAAGGTGGAGCAAGTCCAGCTCCGTGACGATCAGCCCCAGCTCATTGTTGACCAGGCCGAAGACCTGCTCAAAGCGGAAAGCCGTACGGTCGAATTGATAGGTGACAGACTTGGGCAGCCCGACAAGGGTAAACCCGAGTGCCGGCTCTACTGCTATAGAGGTGAACATCGGCTCGATCTGTACGCTGCCATCGGAGAGCTTGCGCATGCCCCAGCGGTCTTGTTCTGGCGAGTAAAACCACTCGAAGTAGCGAAGGCGGCGCTGCTGTTCCAATGAAGGCTCAGGGGCGAGGGGGCGGCTGGCATGGCCTACCTTCACTTGGAAATGCTGTTGGCTCAGGGCTTGCCCACTCTGGAGCTGGCCGTTTGCTGTGAAAGCAAAGAGGGTAAGGGCTTCGCCTTCCCCGGGCGTTTGCTGGTAAGCTTTGGCCTGGTTTTTTTCCAGGGTTATCCGGTGGTAGGCGGTTTTTACGAGGGGGCGCCCTTCCAGATTGCAAACCCCGTAAAGCCCATCCTTTTTGACCAAGCTCACTGCTCCGGTAGGCGGTGCGATATAGTCGTAAGAAGGAGGCATAGCCAGCTCCCCGCCCGGGAAGGCCAGCCCCCATTGCCCGTTTTGGTTGACCCGGAACAGGCTGTCTGTAAAAGGCTGTATCTCATCGTATTGGGCAGGGAATACGAGCTGCCCGCACCAATTGAGGAGCCCCAGCTGCCGGTTTTTTTTGAACAACAGGTAGCGGGGGGAAAAGGCATAAAAGCCATCGGCAAAAGCAGGTGTGATCATACGCCGGCAGTTCATAGAGTAGGCCTTTGCACCGGACTCGCTGTACCAAGCGATGAAACCGTGCTCCATGGCCTGGTAAGTATTGAAAGCAGGCAGCACCCGGATAACGCCGTCAGGGGTGGCCGCCCCCCATTTGCGGTCCTGTTCAAAACAGATCAGGCTGTCTTTTTCGATTTGGATATCTGTGGCCACCGGGGCCAGGACAATGCGCCCATCCCGGGTGATGAGGCCTTGGCGCGAGCCTTCCCAAATGCTGAAGTACTGCTGGCTGAAGCAGCTGATTTGGTCATACCGCGGAGGGGCAAGCACAGCGCCCCTTTCGTCTACAAGCCCCCATTTCCCCGATTTGGCAAAGGCCAAATACCCTTGGGCAGGCACTTCTACCTGCTCATAGCCCGAGCCCAAGACTTGGTGCCCATTGATGTGGATGACCGACCAAGCCCCGTCCCGCATAACCGCAATGAAGAGGGAATCGAGGATTTTGAGGTCCTCATACCGGCTGGGAAGGAGCTCTTGCCCTGTAGCATTCAGCAGGCCCACCCGCCCATGCTGTTGCATGACAGCGTACCCGAAGTGCTGGAATTCACCGATGGCATCGTATACCGGAGCCTGGACAATCTTGCCATCTGCGTTCATCAGCCCCCACATATTGTTTTGCTTTATGGGGAAGCAAGCCTGCTGCCCTATGAGACAGGAGGAGCAACCTAAATAAATGAACCAGAATAGCAGGCTGAGTCGTTGTATCATATGCAGGTCCTGTGAGTAGGTCATATTGGGCTTCCGGGCTGCTCATCGGATTTTGCGCAAATGCCCAGGGTTTATACGCAATCTGCCCGGCATTATTGTTTTCCTTTCCGGAAACTTCTTGGGGCGTACAGCGCAGAGGCAAAAATACTTTTTTGCTTAGTAATTTGTTAATGCATTGCTTATGTATGTCAATTAGTTTAAAATGTGGCGCTGTGAAGCTCATTGTGGCCAGGGAAAAATGGCCGGTGGAGAGAACAAACTTCAAAATTTATACATTTGCAGACAGCCACTGCTTTTAAATAAACAGAATTTATGCCAAAGAACCTGCTAATAGTCGAGTCTCCAGCCAAAGCAAAAACCATTGAGAAAATCCTGGGCAAGGATTTCATCGTCAAGTCCAGCTTCGGCCATGTCCGCGATTTGGACAAGCGAGGCGGGGCCGTCGATATAGAAAATAATTTTGAGCCCAAATATGTGATCTCCCCTGAAAAACAGAAGGTGGTCCGTGAGCTGAAAGACCTGACCAAGAAGTCGGATGAGGTATGGCTCGCAACGGACGAAGACCGGGAAGGGGAGGCTATTTCGTGGCACCTCTGCCAAGTCCTTGGGCTAGACGAAAAGCATACCAAACGCATCGTTTTCCGCGAGATTACCAAGCCGGCCATCCAAAAGGCAGTCACGCAGCCGCGAACGGTAGACCTCAACGTGGTCAATGCACAGCAAGCCCGCCGTATCCTAGACCGCCTTGTAGGGTACGAGCTTTCTGGCGTACTGTGGAAGAAGGTGCGCGGCAAGCTTTCTGCCGGCCGGGTGCAATCGGTGGCTGTAAAGCTGTTGGTAGAGCGCGAGCGAGAGATCATCAACTTCGACCCTAGCCCTTTTTTCCGGGTGAACGCGCTTTTTGATGTCAAAAATGAACAGGGGAAGGCAGTGAAACTCAAAGCCGAGAACCCCTCCCGGTTTAACGATGAAAAAGGGGCGCAGCAGTTTTTAGAGCAGTGCCGAGAGGCGGCTTTCGAAATTACAGATATCGACGTCAAGCCGCTCAAGCGCCGCCCGACAGCCCCGTTTACTACCTCCACCCTGCAACAGGAGGCCAGCCGTAAGCTCGGGTTTAGCGTACAGCGCACGATGAGCGTAGCGCAACGGCTGTACGAAGCGGGCCATATCACTTATATGCGTACAGACTCCGTAGCCCTGAGCGAGACTGCCCTGAAAAGCATTGCGCAGGAGATAACGCATTTGTACGGCAGCAATTACCTCAAAACACGCCGCTACAAAGGCAAATCCGCAGGGGCACAGGAGGCGCACGAAGCTATCCGGCCTACTTATATCAATAAGCAGATGGCCTCCTCTGACCGAGATGAGCAACGGCTTTATGAGCTTATCTGGAAACGGACCATCGCCTCCCAAATGTCGGATGCAGAGCTGGAAAAGACCATCGTCAAGGTGGGCATTTCCACAGTGCCTGATGCCTACCTGAAAGCAGAAGGCGAAGTGCTCAAGTTTGACGGCTTCCTAAAGGTCTACCTAGAGTCTACAGATGATGATGATGAGGAGGAAGAGGCAAAAGGCATGCTGCCGCCGCTGAAAGTGGGCCAGCTGCTCAATCTCTTTGAAATGACGGCCATTGAGCGGTTTACCCGCCCGCCTGCCCGGTATACGGAGGCGGCCCTGGTCAAAAAATTGGAGGAGCTTGGCATTGGCCGCCCATCTACCTACGCCCCTACGATCAGCAAAATCATGGAGCCTGAACGAGGGTACATCACCAAGGAGTCTCGGGATGGTGAAGAGCGGAAGTATACCTTGCTCACCTTAAACAAAGCAGGCAAGATCAACAGCGAGGTGAAAACGGAAGTTACCGGCACGGTCAAAAACCGCCTGTTCGCTACCGATATGGGGATGACCGTGAGCGATTTTCTGAGCGAGCACTTCAAAGAGATCATGGATTACGGTTTCACTGCTGATATCGAAAAACAATTTGATGTCATTGCGGAAGGGCAGAGGGAGTGGACGCAAATGTTGGCCAGCTTTTATAAGCCTTTCCACGAAACAGTGGAAGAGACCATCGAGAACGCTGAGCGCCCAACCCGGGAGCGAGTACTGGGCAAGGACCCCGAAACGGGCCGCACGGTGCTCACGCGCATGACCCGCCTTGGGCCAGTGGTGCAGATCGGCTCGCCGGACGAGCTCGAGGAGGACGAAAAGCCGAAGTACGGCAATTTGCGCCCTGGGCAGTCTATGGAGACGATCACCTACGAAGAGGCGATGAAGCTGTTCGAGCTCCCCAGGGATATGGGCGAGCACGAGGGCGAGCCGGTGCAGATCGGTGTGGGCCGCTATGGGCCTTATGTGCGCAAAGGGGAAAACTTCTTTGTCTCCATCCCTAAAGGGGAGGACCCTTTGAAGATAAGCAGAGCGCGTGCCCTTGAGCTCATCAATGCTAAAATCAAAGAAGATGCGCCGGTGGGCACCTACAAAGGCAAGCCGATTACCAAAGGGAAAGGCCGTTTCGGCCCCTTCCTGAAATGGGACGGCATGTTCGTGAATGTGCCCCGCAAATATGATTTCGATACCATCTCCCTGGAAGAGATGCACGAGCTGATCGAGCAGAAAGTGCAAAAAGAAGCCAACCGATACATCCACCGCTGGGACGATGAAAAGATATCGGTAGAGAACGGCCGTTGGGGGCCCTTCATCAAGTTCAACAAAAGGAACGTCAAATTCCCGAAGGTTGATGGGGAGAAGGTGACGCCTGAGATGGCGAAGGAGATGACGCTGGAAGACGTGAAAAAGATCATCGAGGCGGAAATCCCGGATGCGTTCAAGAAAAAGAAAAAGGCCCCGGCTAAGAAAAAGCCAGCCACTGGCAAAAAGAAAGCCCCGGCTAAGCCTAAGGCTAAAAAGTAGCTGTTGAGCCCGGGTACGGATTTTCACAGCGGGCTTCTATCTCAGCGCAGCTCAGTGGCCTCGGTGCCTCAGTGTCTGTTTTTGCCAAGGAGACGGGGAGCACGGAGTTTCACATCGGGCTTCTATCTCAGTGGCGCTCGGTGTGCTCGGTGCCTCAGTGTCTGTTTTTGCCACGGAGGGCAGGTGCCAGCCTAAAGCCTGAAAAGCTTAAACACCTGCGACATTTTGGGGTCACCTCCTTTTTTATCTTTTTTTGCGGCGTTTTCGGAAAGACCAAGTCAGGCGTACCGTACAGACCGCCTCCCCGTGTATATTGCGGCCGGTAGAAATAGCAGTGAACTCCTGCCCCTCTTCATTTTGTAAGGCCTGTTGTACGGCTGTTCTGAGCGCTGCCCCGTCTTCACAGGTAAAGGTGGTGCGGGTATCCGCCTTTTTGATGAAGTGGGCTTCCACTTTTGTGATCAGCATGGAGGCTGGGGGCTGCCCGGACAGTGCTAGCATGGCTAGCGCGCCGGTGGAGAGCTCGGCTGCACCGGCTAGTGCTGCGAAATAAATAGAACGGAAAGGGTTTTGCGTGGCCCATCGGTAGGGCAGGCTGACCGCACAAGCCGATGCGGTACACGATTCTATCCTGACCCCCCAAAATAAACAAGAGGGGAGGCGCTGCAGGAAGAAAAGCCTCATTTTCCAAGGCGCTTTAAAATTGGCCATCAGCTTTATAGCAGAGCCATTGAGGGCAGGGGCAGTGGTTTCAGCATAGGGCGTTTGAGCCATAATCCAGGAATTAAGGGTGAGGCAGGCAGTCGGTTGATTTACAGGCCTTACTGCTGCAAATGCGTTGAAAGGTACGCATTTCTGGGGGTTAGTCAAGGCATATAACTTTAGCTTTTGGGTAGGATTTACTATTTAGGGCCATCAAAAATCATTACATTTGGGCATCCATCACAAACCATTAATCACAGCATGAATCTTCACGAATATCAAGGTAAAGAATTGCTGAAGAGCTACGGCGTAGCCATTCAGGAAGGAACAGTGGCCCATACTGTAGAAGAAGCCGCACAGGCTTACAATAAGCTGGCGGAAGAGACCGGCTCCAAATTCGCAGTAGTCAAAGCCCAAATCCACGCTGGAGGCCGCGGTAAAGGCGGTGGCGTAAAGCTGGTCAAAAGCCTGGACGACCTGAAAGAAAAGGCTGACAACATACTGGGCATGATGCTCAAAACCCCACAGACGCCTGGTGGGATGGAAGGCCCGGGAAAGCTGGTCCGCAAAATTCTGGTGGCTGAAGATGCTTACGTGCCTTCTCCAGATGAATGCGATGAGTTCTACGTTTCTGTACTGATGGACCGCGAGCGCAAGTGCAACGTTATCATTTACTCCACAGAAGGGGGGATGGACATTGAGACGGTGGCCGAAGAGACCCCGCACCTGGTGCACAAAGAATATATTGACCCGACTCTCGGCCTGCAGGGCTTTCAAACCCGCAAGATCGCTTTCAATTTGGGGCTTAGCGGCAAGGCGTTCAAAGAAATGACGAAGTTCATCAGCTCCCTTTACAGTGCTTTTGTCGGTGCCGATGCCTCGCTGTTTGAGATCAACCCTTGCCTAAAAACTGGCGATGACCGGATTATTGCGGTCGATTGCAAGGTAACCCTCGATGAGAACGCTCTCTTCCGCCATAAAGACTTGGCTGCTATGCGGGATACAGACGAAGAAGACCCTACCGAGGTGGAAGCCAAGGAGTACGGCCTCAATTATGTGAAGCTCGACGGCAACGTAGGCTGTATGGTGAACGGTGCTGGCCTGGCTATGGCGACTATGGATATCATTAAGCTCAGCGGGGGCGACCCTGCCAACTTCCTGGATGTAGGGGGCACTGCTGATGCGGCCCGCGTGGAACAGGCTTTCCGCATCATCCTCAAAGACAAGAACGTAAAGGCTATCCTGATCAACATCTTTGGCGGCATCGTCCGTTGCGACCGTGTGGCACAGGGTGTGGTGGATGCTTACAAAAATATGGGCAATATCGATGTGCCTATCATCGTGCGCCTGCAGGGCACCAATGCTGATGTGGCCAAAAAGCTCATCGACGAGTCTGGCCTGGCTGTCAAATCGGCCATCTTGCTGCGCGAAGCAGCTGACCTGGTGAAGGAGGCTGTGGCTTAGGCAGGCGCCCCTTGGCTTTTTTAAGGCCGCCGTTTGCTCTTGGCAGCAAGCGGCGGCCTTTCATTTTTAGGCTTCGCGCCCCAACTAATTCCCCGCATTGCTGTTAAGCGCTCAAGTATTGGGAATGGCTGCTGCTCAAAGTGGCGCTTATCATTTATTTAGCAAAATGTCGAATTATGTTTGGTTGGTTCAAAAAAGATCCGGAGAAAGAGCTGGAGAAGAAATACGAAAAGCTCATGGAAGAAGCCATGCAGATTCAGCGCAGTGGCGATATCAAATCCTTCGCGGCCAAATCGGCCGAGGCCGAGGCGGTCGCTCAGGAGTTGGAGCAGCTCCGTGCGGATAAGGGTAAAGCCTAGTGCCTCAAGCCATAAATCCTTGCCACCCCAAGTTTCGTTCTTTTCCGCCTACTCTTCGTTAAAGAACCGCTCCTTTAGCTCGGGCTAAAGTCGCGAACCTTCGCCTTGATTAACCGGAAAACAACTTCAGCTTAAGTATCAGAGATTTATGACTTAAGGCACTAGCGGCTAGGTGCTTAACCTAAAACCGGTTTCAGACTGGGCTGGGGCTTGCCCCTAGCCCTTCCTTTGCTTTTTTCCAGCGCAGGCTTCGACAGCGCTTTGTTGCCCCCTTCACAGGGTGATATCTCTAGATTCCTCAGCCGCTTGTTTTTTTGTGCTTTGGGTGCTGATTTGGCCTGGCAGTTGCTGTCAGGCCTTTCTGGTTTTGGATAAACGAGCCGGCTGTGCGGTACAGCCCAAGAGGTTATCAGGTTTCCGTTTTTATGATTTGCCGGCCTAGCGCTGCGGAGGGGTGTCAAGCCCGTAAGGGCCGAGCGGACAGCGAGCCCCGTAGCATAGCGGCACCTGCCCACAGGCAGGGGCAGGCTCAAAAAGCGGCAATCTGATTGGTGCCTGGCAACTGGCATTTGGAATAAAACTTGCAATAGCTGTTGTGTTAGTGGATAGAAATACTGGATCTTGATTTTATTTGAAATAAAATTACGTGCCGGTTTATATACATCCGCCAAATGACGCGGATTGGCAAAAAAATATATAAACATCATAAAGTACTGTAAGTAAGGGTTTTAAGGAGTTGTTTTTGACAGGTTTAACCCCAAAAACGGCTTTGTATATATAATGTATAGATGGCCTCTTGTCCGATTCGCATTACATTTAGAGACCAACGCGGAAGTTGCTGAAAGTATCTTCTTCCTTAATTTGTCAACACTAATATTTGGTCGATATGCGGATACAACAAATTCTATTATCAATTTCCCTGCTGTGTTTGGCCCTTTCTGCGAGCGGCCAGGCCAATCAGGTCAAGGTAGATCAGGGAGCGGACGGGCTGCGCCTGACAGTCGATGGCGCTCCGGTCATGGTCAACGGCATGAACTGGGATTACTTCCCGATCGGGACCAATTACTCCTACAGCCTTTGGAACCAATCAGACGCCTTTATCCAAAAAGCATTGGATGACGAAATGTCGATGCTCCGCAATATGGGTGTCAATGTGATCCGTGTTTACACGGGCATACAGCCCAAGTGGATTACTTACATCTATGAGAATTATGGCATTTATACGATGCTCAACCATTCCTTTGGCCGCTACGGCGTAACGCTGAACGGAGCGTGGATGGGCAACACAGAGTATAGCGACCCACGTGTGAAAGAGCTACTGCTAAGCGAGGTGACAGCCCTGGCGGAAACTTACCGGAATACGCCGGGCCTGTTGCTCTATCTGCTGGGCAACGAGAACAACTATGGCTTGTTTTGGGGAGGAGCTGAAACCGAAGATATCCCTATTGAGGATAGGGCATCTACCAAGCGTGCTGAGTTTATGTACAAGCTGTTCAATCAGGCCGCAGTGGCGATGGGCAAGGCAGACCCTGGCCACCCCATCGCCATTTGCAACGGCGACCTGTTGTTCCTTGACATCATCGCCAAGGAATGCCCGGATGTGGACATCCTCGGTATCAATGTATACCGGGGCGAGTCTTTTGGCGATTTGTACGACCGGGTGAGGAGCGAATACGGTAAGCCGGTTTTGCTCACTGAGTTCGGCTCGGATGCGTTTAACGCCGTGACGATGGAAGAGGCACAGTTGGACCAGGCTTATTACGATCTGCAGAACTGGCGGGAAATTTACGAGAACGCCGCAGGCATGGGCAAAGCGGGCAACTCCTTAGGCGGGTTCACTTTTCAGTTCAGCGATGGCTGGTGGAAATATGGGCAGACCAAAAACCTGGACATACACGACTCCAACGCCTCTTGGGAAAATGGCGGCTACCGCTTTGACCACGTCCCCGAGCAGAATAATATGAACGAGGAGTGGTTTGGCATTTGCGCCAAAGGCCCAACAGACACGAAGGGTTTTTATCAGCTGTACCCCCGTGCTGCCTACTATGCGCTGAAAGAGGCTCATCGGTACAACCCGTATGCGGAGGGTGCGAGCCTCGGTACTATTGCACAACATTTTGGCAGTATCCAATTGGCTGACGCCCGCTTGCTGGCGCGTGGGGATAAAGCGGCCATGGAAGGGGAGAGGCTCAAGAAGATCAGCCTGAGCCGCCTGAGCGCTCAGCTTACGACCTTCAACACTGGCGGCAGCCTGATTTCTACCCCTAACAGCCCTATACCGGGCAATACGACTTTTCCGGATCAGCTGGGCTTCGACCACATGCAGTCTTTCTTTATCGGCGTGGAGGCCAACCCTACCTCCAACTTCCGCGCTAATGTGGAAGTGAACGTGCTGGGCAATGTAGCCCAGAACCCAATCGACCAGATATTTTATGAAAACCGCGCCCGGCGCGTACAGCTCAGCTCGCCTACGAATGGCAACGTAACGGTGGAGTCCATCAACCGGGTACAGCTCTACTCTGCGGAGTACGAATGGAACCACAGCCTTTTCAACCTGAAAGGCTTTTACCGGACTGGGCATTACCATTGGGCTTACGAGGGGGACTTTTTCAACCTTTACCCCGAAGCCAATTATGGACCCGTAATGGATATCTACAATGGTATCGCCCCCTTGGGCATGGAGTTCGAAGGCAAGAAAGAGCTCGAGGGGCTTAAAGCAGCCTTTGGCCCACAGCTATGGTGGGGCGCCAACCCTGCTGTGCTGGTCAAGTACCGCAAAGCTCTGGGCAAGTACAACGTCACTGGGGTGTTCCATGAAGACATTGATCAGCTTGGGCTCACCGAGAGCTCCTTTGCCATCCCTCAGCCGAAAACCCGCAGGCTCACCCTGCATGCGAACCGCTCTTTTGGCAAGCTGGAAGTAGACCTTGGCGGTATTTGGGGCGGGCAGCCCTTGCAAGGCAGGGTCTTTCAGACGACCCGAGAAGTAGAAGGGGAGACGCAGGTTTTCCAAGATGTGATACGGGCGGAGGACAACTTCGGCGGGAAGGTAAAGCTGACCTACGAAGGCGGCAAATTCAACTGGTACGCACAGTCTGCAGCTATGGGGCTGGTCGCCAATGGAGGGTTTGACCAAACCCAGACTTTCACTGGCTGGCGGCTCAAGGACAGCGGCAGCGGCAACCAATATAATGTCCTGACTGGGTTTGCTTATACGATGGGCAATTGGCAGATTGCTCCCAACTTCCTTTGGCAGAAGCCCATTGAAGGCCCAATGCCAGGAGATGTAGCCGCGCCTGGCCGGCCAAGGAATATCCTCGAAGACCCCTTCGTGGTGCGGGGCAACCGCGAGCAAGTAGCGGGGGAGCTGCTGCTGACTTACGACCCCACGCCTGGCACCTGGATGTACAACTGGGATACCGACCGCAGCGAGGACGCTAAATTTGCTGTGAGCGCAGGGGTGGTGTACCGCCACCTGCCTACCACCCAAGATGCTGCTATCGGTATCTTGCCTGATGGGCGTACGACCTTTGCTTTCCCGGGCGCAGCACCTGCGGCCGACCTTTGGGAGACCCACGTCCGCCTGGTCTCTAAAATCAACAGTGATTTCGGCTGGATTGCCAATATCTATGCAGGGGATGCACAGGCGAATGGCAGCGACGACCGCCTCATCCGCCGCTTTGGCACAGATTTGCGGGTCCTTTACAAAGCCCTTAAAGTCAACTCCTTTGTGCGGGTAAATGATTGGGGCCCTTATGATTACCACCGTGATTTCAACCTGACTTTCCCTTTGCAGATGATGCTCGATGTATCCTTGTCTTTGGGCAAGGCGGACTTTATCGATATGCCTGATACCCGTATTGGGGTAAGGGGCACCTATCGGACGTTGGACCGGTTCTCACCCCGTTATGCCCCCTTGGAGACGATCTCTGCTGCGGGCAACCTTGTACCGGACCCCGACCTGGTCGGTTTCGACAACGGTAACGAGTGGGAAATCAGGACCTACGTATTCATAAATATTGGCAAATAAAACCATAGATAAAATGAAGATAATGAACAACCGGTTTGCAAAAATACTCCCACTGAGCGTTGCTATGGTTCTGGCTTTCAGTTGTGAGCGGGAGTTGGATGACCTTCAGCCTGCTGAATACCCTTCTAACCCTAACGTTTTTATTGACGGTTTCAGCGGAGGTTTGGAATACGCTGCCTTTGGTGGGTCGGTGCCTACGGCATTCGATGTAGACAATGAGGTGACCTACCTGAATACCTCGGAAACCTCTATGCGCTTTGAAGTGCCCGACGCAGGCGACCCCCGGGGAGCTTATGCAGGAGGCGCCTTTTTTACGACAGTTGGCAGGGACCTGACAGAATATGATGCCCTGACCTTCTGGGCCAAGGCTTCTAAAGCTGCCAATATTGATGTGGTAGGCTTCGGCAATGATTTGGGCGAAGCCCGGCATCAGGCGTCTGTCAGTGGCTTAGCCATTACGACCAATTGGCAGAAATACATCATCCCCCTGCCTGACCCTTCAAGGCTGACGGCTGAAAAGGGCCTGTTCTACTATTCTGAAGGCCCGGAAGACGGCAGAGGCTATACCTTTTGGGTAGACGAGCTCAAGTTCGAAAAACTGGGCACACTGGCCCACCCCAAGCACAGCATGCTGAACGGGGAAGATCAGGTAGAAACCTCATTTGTGGGGGTTTCCAAAAGGATAGAAGGCCTGTCTTCTACTTTCAACTTGCCCACGGGGGTCAACCGTACGGTAGGTGTTACGCCAGCATACTTTGAGTTTGCTTCCTCCGACGAGTCTATCGCTGTGGTAGATGGCAGTGGGGTAGTGACGGTAGTAGGCGGCCCTGGCACTGCAGAGATCACGGCTACTGTAGGGGGTGTGGCAGCAGAGGGCTCCCTTACCATTGAGTCGGTTGGCGATTTTGTGAATGCCCCTACACCCGTGATTCCACAGGACAATGTGATCTCTCTGTTCAGCGAGGCCTACATGAACGAGCCTGTAGATTATTACAATGGCTTCTGGGAGCCTTTCCAGACCACGTTGTCTGCTGATTTTGAGGTTAATGGAGACCGGGTGCTGAATTATACCGATTTCAACTTTGTGGGCATACAGTTCACCTCTCCCACAATTGATGCTACGGCAATGACCCACTTGCATATCGATATTTACCTGCCCAACCCACTTGCTGGCACAGCGCGCATGCAATTGGAAGTAGTAGACTTCGGGAGCGGGGGCACTGGCGTTTTTGCTACGGATATCCCGGCTTCACAAGCACAGCAGTGGATCAGCCTTGATGTGCCTTTGTCCAACTTTGCTGGGCTTGGCAGCCGGGCAGAGCTGGCGCAGGTCATCTTTGTGGATGTCAATGGCAACATCCCAGGGTTTTATGCCGACAATATCTTCTTTTATGACGATAGCACGCCGCCTACCATGCCGGCCACGGCAGCGCCAACGCCTACTCATCCTTCCGATGATGTCCTTTCTATCTTCAGTGAGGCCTATCCTTCCTTAGAGGGCACAGACTTTTTCCCCAATTGGGGGCAGGCTACGGTCGTGAGCGAAGTGGCCATAGACGGCAACAATACTTTAAAGTACACAGGGCTGAACTATCAGGGCATACAGCTGGCTGAGGCACAAGACGTATCTGATATGGCTTTCTTGCACATTGATTATTGGACTGACAATTCGGCACAGCTCAATGTTTTCCTGATCAGCCCAGGCCCGGTGGAGACTCCCGTTTCCCTTACGGTGCCAACTTCCGGTTGGGGCAGTGTAGACATCCCGTTATCTGACTTCTCCCCTGTAGCCCTGGACAACCTGATTCAGCTCAAGTTTGATGGGAACGGGGATATTTTCCTGGACAACATCTATTTCCGCAAATAAAAACCCAAGCATGATGCTAAGTATAGAAAGACATATTCTCTCAGTTGCCCTGTTGTTATTGGGCAGTATGGTGTTCTTCCCAGGCTGTGAGGTCGATGAGTTCCAAAAGCTGGACGAACGCAATTGGCAGCTCACTTGGAGCGACGAGTTTGATGGCGCTGCCGGAGAATCGCCCGACCCGGAGAAGTGGGTATACGACCTTGGCCGAGGCGATAACGGCTGGGGCAACGAGGAGCTGCAGGTTTATACCGATGCCCCGGAAAACATCTCTATGGATGGTGAAGGGAACTTGGTCATCACCGCCCTGCAGTCGGGCAACAGCTACACCTCTGCCCGCATCAAGACCCTCGGGCGCTTTGCCCAGCAATATGGCCGGTTTGAGGCACGGCTGAAAACCCCCTATGGGCCGGGGCTGTGGCCTGCATTTTGGATGATGGGCGCCAATATCGAAACCGTCTCTTGGCCTCAATGTGGAGAAATTGATATCATGGAGCTGCGTGGGCAGGAGCCTCATATCATCCACGGCTCTATCCACGGGCCGGGCTATTTTGGCGGCAACCCCATTACCAAAGGCTATTCCCTGGACAGGGCCCGCTTTGACAACGAGTTCCACCTCTTCGCAGTGGAGTGGGATGAAGACAAGATCGACTTTTTTGTAGACGACTTCCTCTACCAGCGCATCCTGCGGGATGATGTGCCCGGAGAATGGGTCTTCAACCAGCCTTTTTTCATGCTGCTGAACGTAGCGGTTGGGGGCAACTATGTGGGCTTCCCAACCGCGGACACCCCCTTCCCTCAACGGATGACCGTAGACTATGTCAGGGTGTACCAAAATGCCAATTAAAAGGGCACTGCCCTCGGCGCAACCTCAAAAAACCAACTCTTTTCTCGCTCGGCAGGGCTGTGGGCTATCCTAATGCAGCTCTTCAGCCCTGCCGTGTGGGATTTAAGCAAAAAGTATAAAACGAAAATTGTGAGTAAAGCAAGTTTAGCACAAACCGCTGGCCTGGCAGCAACCGGGCCTACCATGGAAATGGTCGACCTTAATGGCGAGCGCTATTTCAAGATGGCCAATTACCATAGTATGAGGCCATTCTTTATGACCATCGTAAGTGATGCCAACCATTGGATGTACATCTCCAGTACCGGAGGGCTAACTGCGGGCCGGAAGAACCCTGAATTTGCTTTGTTCCCATACTATACCGACGACAAGATAACGGAGTCTGCAGACGTAACTGGGAGCAAGTCCCTTTTCCAAGTGCAGAGATCGGGGGAAGCTCACATTTGGGAGCCTTTTACCAGCCGCTCGGCAGAGCAGTACAACATCAGCAGGAACCTTTATAAGAGCATATACGGCAATAAGATCATTTTTGAGGAGATCAACCACAGCCTGCAGCTGTCTTTCCGTTATCAATGGAGCACAAGCAAGGTTTACGGATTTGTCCGCCATGCTGCCCTGGAAAACCTCGGTAGGGAAAATGCCGAAGTAGTGCTCTTAGACGGTATTCAGAACATCATGCCACACGGAGTGCCCAGCGATCTGCAGCGCTCAACGAGCAACCTGGTTGATGCCTATAAACGCAATGAGCTGGAGCCGGAGTCTGGATTGGGGATTTATGCCCTTAGCGCCATAATTGTGGACAAGGCAGAGCCTAGCGAAGCCCTGAAAGCCAATGTAGCCTGGTCTTTTGGGTTGGAAGCTGAAGCTTACCTGCTCTCGTCTCTACAATTGCCCATTTTCCGTTCGGGCCAGCAGGTGCAGACGGAGACGGACATCAAAGGGGAACGCGGCAGCTATTTTGTTTCTGCCACAGCTACCGCAAAAGCAGGGAGCGCCCTGAATTGGGGCATCGTGGCCAATGTCAATCAGACACAGGCACAGGTGATCAGCCTTGCTGCTGAAATCAAGGAGCGCCCTGGCCTTTTGCAGGAACTGGAAGAAGATATTGCTGGGGGCACGGCGGGCTTGGCCAAGCTCGTGGGCAGTGCCGATGGTATGCAATGCACCGCTGACAAACTCAACGACACCCGCCATTTTTCAAATGTGCTTTTCAATATTATGCGGGGCGGTATATTCGACGATGGCTATCTGATAGAGCTTTCCGACTTCCTGGAATACTTGCACAAGGCCAACGCTACTTTGGCCGCCCGGTACCAAGATCGTTTGAAAGGCCTTGGCGGCAGGTTCAGCCGGGAAGCTCTGGAAACCTTGCTCCTGAAAACCGGAGACCCTGATCTTATCCGCTTAGGTACAGAGTACTTGCCGCTGAAGTTCAGCCGCCGCCACGGCGACCCCAGCCGTCCGTGGAATTACTTCTCCATCAATACCCAAAGCGAGCTGGACGGCTCCAAGATCCTGGACTACGAAGGCAACTGGCGTGATCTTTTCCAGAACTGGGAAGCGCTGGCTTACGCCTATCCTGATTTTATAACAGGCATGATCTTTAAATTCCTTAATGCTTCCACTTTCGATGGGTACAACCCTTACCGGGTGACCAAAGGCGGCTTTGACTGGGAAATTATCGAGCCCGATGACCCTTGGTCGTATATCGGCTACTGGGGCGATCATCAGATTATTTATCTGCAGAAGTTCCTGGAAATCATCGAGAAGCACCAGCCGGGCAAGCTGCAATCTTTCCTCGGGCAGCCATGGTTTGTGTACGCCGCTGTGCCCTATGTCATCAAGCCTTACGAAAAGCTGCTGGAAGACCCTCAGGATACTATAGCGTTTGACCATGAGTGGGATGCTGCAATCCGCAAAAGGCGTGCAGAGGAGGGGGCTGATGGGGCGCTGCTGCGGCTCGGCGACGGCAGCATTCACCACGTGACCTTTCTGGAAAAGGTCTTGGCAACCGTCCTGGCGAAGGTCTCAAATTTGATCCCAGGGACAGGCATCTGGATGAATACACAGCGCCCAGAATGGAACGATGCCAATAACGCCTTGGTAGGCAATGGCGTTTCTATGGTCACTTTGTACTACCTGCGGCGTTTTATGCACTTCCTGTTGCTGCAGTTGCAGGGGGCAGAAGAACAGGAGATAAGCGTTTCGGCTGAGCTGGCCCGCTTTTTCCAGCGCATATCGGAAGTGCTGGCCAGCCATCAGGGCTTATTGTCTGCCCCGTTTACCGATCAGAGCAGAAAGGCAGTAGTGGATGCATTAGGGCAGGCCGCCTCCGACTACCGGGAGGAGGTCTATGAGAAAGGCTTTTCGGGCAAGATGGAGGGCCTTTCCCTGAGCCAGGTATCGGTTTTTGCCAAGGATTGCCTGGCATTTATTGACCATGCTATAAAGGCCAACCGGCGCCCGGATGGATTGTACCACGCTTACAACCTAATGGCCGTGGAAGGCAATGGCATTGCCCGCGGGCACCTCAGCGAGATGCTCGAAGGCCAGGTGGCCGTGCTGAGCGCTGGCTGTCTAAAGCCAGAGGAGGCGCTTTCGGTGCTTAATGCTTTAAAAAACAGTGCATTATTCCGAGAAGACCAATATAGCTACATACTGTACCCTAACAAGGAGCTGCCAGGTTTTCTCCATAAAAATACCATCCCCGCAGAAGCGGCAGGGCGATCTGCGCTGATACAGCAGATGTTAGCTGATGGCGCAAAACAGATTGTAGAGCAAGATATCAAGGGCGGCTTGCATTTTAATGGGAACTTCAAAAATGCAAAAGACCTGGCGAAGGCTTTGGATGCGCTCTCAGGCACCAAATATGGGGGCTTGGCCTCACAGGAACGTCAGCTGCTCTTGAGCGTGTTCGAGGAAGTATTCAACCACAAGGCATTCACTGGGCGCTCCGGTACCTTCTTTGCCTATGAAGGCTTAGGCTCTATTTACTGGCATATGGTTTCCAAGCTGTTGTTGGCGGTGCAGGAATGCTGTCTTCAGGCTATGGCAGAGGGGGCTCCCCCTGAAATCATTGGAGGGCTGTTGGACCACTATTACGAGATTCAGGCCGGGATCGGTGTCCATAAACCGCCGGGGCTGTATGGCGCTTTCCCCACTGATGCCTATTCTCACACCCCTCAGCACCGGGGTGCGCAGCAGCCGGGCATGACCGGGCAGGTCAAGGAGGATATTCTTTCCCGTATAGGGGAAATGGGCGTGGAAGTGCTGGGCGGAAAGCTGTGCTTCAGCCCCCGATTGCTGCGCAAGGAGGCTTTCCTCAGCAGTACAGATGAGTTGGGGTACATCGACGTGGAAGGGCAGCCACAGCGCTTGCCCCTCGAAGCCGGGCAGCTCGCTTTTACTTACTGCAATGTACCCATAGTGTACACCTTGGCTGAAGCAGATGAAATAAGGGTACAGTATACGGATGGCAAAGGGCAGCAGATACCGGGTAAGGTGCTGACAGCTGAAGACAGCCGGGCGGTGTTCGGCCGCGCAGGGAAGATTGCCCGCATTGAGGTTTTACTAAAGTTATAAGCCATGAGAAAATATCTACAGCCCGTCCGGATACTTCGTATGCTGGCAGGAGCCTTGCTCTCTGCTTTGGCTTTGTTTTCCTGCGCCCCGGCCCGTGAAAAGCCATTGGCCAAAGGGCTTACTGCTGCTGAAATACTAGGTAATCCGGATTACCAGGCCATCTCTTATGGCGGCTACCGGGCCTCTACGCGAGACATACAGCCCACTATACCCCAATTGAAAGAAGACCTGAGGCTGCTGTCTGCTATGGGCATCAAACTGCTGCGTACCTATAATGTACAGTTTGATGAAGCCGCCAACTTGTTGGCGGCTATCCGGGAGCTGCAATCCGAAGAGCCTGGTTTTGAGATGTATCTGATGCTCGGAGCTTGGATCGACTGCAAGAATGCGTGGTCAGGCTTGCCGCCCGACCACGATCAGGAGAGCGAGCAGAATGAGGGTGAAGTGGCCAGGGCGGTAGCTTTGGCTCAGGAATACCCTGAAATTGTCAAGATCATTGCGGTGGGCAATGAGGCTATGGTCAAATGGGCCGCAAGCTATTATGTGCAGCCTGGGGTCATCCTCAAGTGGGTCAATCATTTACAAGGGCTGAAGGCAAAGGGGGAGCTGCCCGCAAGCCTTTGGATTACGAGTTCTGATAATTTCGCTTCTTGGGGCGGGGGAGGAGAAGAGTACCACGTGGAAGATTTGGATAAACTCATTGCTGCTGTGGATTTCATCTCTTTGCACACTTACCCCATGCACGATACGCATTACAACCCCGAGTTTTGGCTTGCTCCTCCGGATGCGGCCGTTCAAGATACCCTGCAACAAATTGATGCTGCCATGGGCCGTGCATTGGCCTATGCCCAAGAGCAGTACCGAAGCGTAGTAGATTATGTAGCCGCACTAGGCCTTTCCAAACCGGTGCACATAGGGGAGACCGGCTGGGCCACGCAGTCCAATGGCCATTATGGGGCGGCAGGTTCCCGCGCTACAGACGAGTACAAGTCTGCTCTATATTATCAGGCTATGCGGGAATGGACTGCCCGGGACAGTATCACCTGTTTTTACTTTGAGGCATTTGACGAACAGTGGAAAGATGCCGGCAACCCTGGAGGCTCGGAGAACCATTTTGGGCTCATCAATCTGAAAGGGGAAGCCAAGTTCGCGCTGTGGGGGCTGGTAGACGAAGGGCGCTTCAATGG
>NZ_VOOR01000051.1 GCF_007993045.1 Phaeodactylibacter luteus | reverse complement strand
CCTCACTGGATGACCAAAGGCCAAAAGAGGTCTACGAGCAGGCTCTAAGGCAAGCTGCGTAAGTGTGTTTACGCACAAAATTAACACCCTTGATTTTTGGCCTGCAAAAGGGCCAAATCAAGGTCATTAATTTGTGGAAAACACAGCACTGTTTTTTCAAACTAAAAAAACTAAATTTAGCTGTCCTAAGGATTGGGGTAAGTTCATAGCGTGGGCAGGAAAGCGCCATCTTAACCCTGCAATGCCCCTCGGCACATAAAGTCAAAAAACGGCGAGCCCCTGCAGTCTGTGCAGCGGGCTTGTCCTGTTTGCCAATGCCAACAGCCCTTTGGGCTGGATGAAAACGGCGTAGGCCAATATAACCGGACTAGCGCTGCGGAGGGGTGGGAAGCCCGATAGGGCCGAGCGAAGAGCGAGCCCCGCAGCATAGCGACCCCTGCCGTTTGGCAGGGGTAGGCCCCCTCACATAGTGTAGGGGAAAGGAAATGACCGTCTGCCTTGCGTCGGCGAAGCGGGCGAGCCCTCTCCTACGCCTTTGCATCACCGCAATGATAGGCAGTAGGCCCATTAGCTGGTGCTCGGTTGTGGCGCTCGCAATACTTTTGGTGGCGGGGCTCCGCTGGCCAGAAGACGTCTGCCGGGCTTAGCTCGGTAAAAATTGCCTGCCCGCCTGCTTGCAGCAAACCGATGAGCTGCCGGGCGGTGTGCAGTTGGGCCGTACTGTAGCAGAAAATAGCAGACCGGTACTGCCCACCTTTGCCCCTGCGGTCTCTGCCAGGGTCATGGAGCTGAAAAAAGAACCGGCACAGCGCTTCGAAAGAGAGCTGCCTGGGATTAAAAACCACTTCCACTGCTTCGGCGTGCCCAGTCGTTTTTGTACAAACCTGTTGGTAGGTAGGATTGGGCAGATGCCCCCCAGTGTACCCTGTCAGGGAAGAAACTACACCGGGGAGGCGATCAAAGTGGTACTGCTTGCTCCAGAAGCACCCGCAGGCAAAAGCGGCCTTCTCGTAGAGCGGGCCATCAGGCATCTTGTGCAGGGATAAACTTCAAAGAAATTGCATTTACGCAATGCCGGGTATTTTTAGCGGTGAAACGCTCCCCGGTAAAGACATGGCCTAAGTGCCCGCCACAATTCCCACAAAGAATTTCCACCCTGCGCCCGTCTGCGTCTGTCTCTCGGCGTACGGCACCGGGCACTTCGTCATCGAAACTAGGCCACCCACAGCCTGAAGAGAATTTATCTTCAGAGCGGTAGAGTGGTGCTTCGCAACGCCGGCAGACGTATGTCCCTTTTTCCTTATGATCGTTGTAGATACCAGAAAACGGGCGCTCCGTCCCTTTGTGTACGATTATCCGCTCTTCTTCGGCAGACAGTTTGTTCCAATTGGCTTTATCTTTCATGCGCTTCTGTTTTCGGCCCGGCGCCCTGTTTAGGAAGCCGCGGAAAAATCAATTTCCTTGATCACGGCCATAGCCTTCTCGGCCTTTTCTCTTGGGGTATACAGCGTCGCTGAGCCAAGAGAAGGTATCGCGCTGTCCGGGCGCTGTAGGATATGGCTTTCGATACCTTCCTGTTTTAATGCATCTTCCACCAGTTTGGTTTTAAAAATTTCGGTGGATTCGAATACTTTTACCCAATCTTCTTTCATGAGGTTTTAATTTTAAAGGTTATTAAGTTCGCACTCTTTAAACACTGAAAACCTAAAGGATGTTATCGCCTGCACCAAAATGAAGGCTTATGCCCACACCTTTGCCCCACCTTATCGGAGGCTGCACACATTGCGCCCGGGAGCTGGCCTTGGGGCCAAAGCCGATTTTCCAGCTCCACCCCGCTGCTAAAATACTGCTCATCAGCCAAGCTCCGGGCCGGATAGCCCACTCGAAAGGGGTTGCGTTCAAAGACCCGAGCGGTGCCCGCCTGCGGCAGTGGCTTGGCGTTACAGCTGCAGAATTCTACACGCCCGAGCACTTTGCTATTTTGCCCATGGCCTTCTGTTACCCGGGCAAGGCTTCATCGGGGGACTTGCCACCTCCGGCTGCCTGTGCCCCAAAGTGGCATGCTCAATGTCTGGAGTTTATGCCGCAGGCTAAGCTCCGCTTGTACATTGGGCAGTACGCCCAGCGGTACTACCTTGGAAAAGAGCGCAAACGCAACCTTACGGAGACCGTGCGTGCGTTTCGGGAGTATGGACCGGAGGCCATCCCCCTGCCCCACCCTTCCCCATTGAACAACCGCTGGCTTAAACAGCACCCTTGGTTTGAGCAGGAGGCCGTTCCCTACCTGCAAGAGCAAGTAAGCCAAATCTTGGGCAAAGGCCAATGACACTGATCATCTATTAATATGACAAAGGCCTTGACTGCCGAACGAGCCAAGGCCTTTGATCCGCTATGTTTCAAAGCGGGCGCAAACCAGATAGTCGTTTTTTGGAGGGGGCCTGCCCCTGCCTAAGGGCAGGTGCCGCTATGCTGCGGGGCTCGCTCTTCGCTCGGCCCTGTCGGGCTTGCCACCCCTTCGCAGCGCTAGGCCAATGCCCGGCTAGAGCCCAGAAAAGATAAACGCCTGCGACATTTTAGCCCACGCCCTTCAAAGCTGCTATTGGTCAGCTTCCATAAATTCTTCTTTCGAACGGAAGCTCAGGGCTTCCAGCCCGTTGGCCGCCAACTTCTTGTTGAGCGTTTGCAGCTGCCCCATCAGCTGCCCAGCCTCCTCAGTTGCTTGTTGCAGCTCCCCTTTGAGGAGGGCCAAGTTGTCCATTTGAGCATTGGAAGGGCGGCCAGCGTACCCTACCACTTCACTATACAATGACCCCATGCGCTCCCGCAATTGAGGGGCTGCGGCGCCCACGTAGTTATCCCCTGTGGTGACTACCAAGCCTTCCCGCAATTTTTCGAGAGCTCCCTGATAGCCTATGAGCTCCTGCTTCAGCTTCTTAGGCGCTTCAGCTTCCAGCCGTTGCGATACCCCTGCAGATACCTGATCAAGCTGATCGACCAAGTAGGCCAGCTCTTCATTCATCGCATAAAGCTGCATGGCTGTTTCATGCTGAGCCAGGCGCTCTTCAGCGGTATGCACAGAGGCGGGGTCAGCTATCAGCTCCAGAGTAGACTCGTAAGTTGTTTTGCCCTTGGCCATCCGCAGGGTATACACGCCCGGAGGCACAGTAGGCGCAGCAAAACCGCCACGGGAGAAGGTTTTGGCTTTAGCCACTTTCGGCATACGATAGCGGTAATTCCAAGGGACGATATTGATGCCTTTGGATTTTCCAGGGGTAAGCTCTGCGATCTTCTCCCCTTTGCTGTCCAATACTTCGAGCTTCATGGGGCCAAAAATGTGGCGCTTTTTCAGGTAGTAGACCACTTTGGCAGAACGGCTGGGATTGTCCCCCACAAATTCGCCATAAGCTGCGTTGCCCCCAAAGCTTGGCGCTTCGTAAATCACAGAAGCCGGCTGTTCCATAAAGACAACCTCCTGTGCAGCCATTTCTGGCGTCAGCTTGCGGAGGGGGGTAACGTCATCTATGATGATGATGCCACGGCCGTGCGTAGCCATGACCAAGCTGTGATCGCGCGGGTGCAGCGTAAGGTGGTGCACTGCGACGGCAGGCATATTATTGGTGAACTTGGCCCAGTTTTGACCGCCATCAAGTGTGATATAGAGCCCCAGTTCGGTACCGAGGTAAAGCAGGTTGGGGTTGGCCAGGTCTTCCTGCAGGCAGCGGGCAAAGCCCTCTAGCTGAGGGGTTGTAATGGAGCGCCAGGTCAGCCCCCCATCTTTGGACCGGTATACGTAGGGCGTATGGTCATTTTGCGTGTGCCCTTCAAAAACTGCATAGACTACATTTTCATCAAAATGGCTAGGCTCAATATGGTAGGCCCAGGTGTTTTTGGGCAGGCCAGGGAAATTGGCAGTGAGGTCTACCCAAGACTGCCCGCCATCCTTAGTCCTTTGAACATTGCCATCATCTGTACCCACAAAGATCAGTTTCTCGTTTAGCGGCGACTCCGCAATGGTAAAAATGGTACAGTGGTTTTCCGCACCGGAATTGTCTTTGCTCAGCCCGCCGCTGTCCTCTTGGTTCTGCTTAGCAGGGTCATTGGTTGTAAGGTCAGGGGAAATGCGTTTCCAGGTTTCCCCCCGGTCATCAGAACGGTGGACAAATTGGCTGCCCACGTACAGCCGGTCGGGCTGATGTGCGCTGGTCGTAATTGGGGTATTCCAATTGAAGCGGAGGTCGGGGCTCCCTTTTTCCGGATAAGGCTTGATGATTTTGCTTTGCTGCTTTTCCAAGTCTACCCGCCAAATGGCCTCTGCCCCTTGCATTTCGGAGTAGCAGATATTGGGATCTGTTGGATGAGGGTAAACGCGGAAGCCATCGCCATAGCCAACCTCTGTCCAATCACGGGCTTCGATGCCGCCTACGCTTTGGGAAGGGCCTACCCAAGAGCCATTGTCCTGCAAACCTCCATAAATACGGAAGGGCTCCTGCATATCTACGGCTACGTGATAATACTGAGATACCGGCAGGCCTTTGACCATCTCCCATCCACGGCCGCCGTCCCAAGAGCGGTATACGCCCCCATCGCAGCCGAGGTACATGCGGTCTGCGTCATTGGGGTCAAACCAAAAATCGTGGACATCTGCGTGGACTCCGCTGCCGATGGCTCGGAAAGTGTTGCCGCCATCTTCGCTGATCGAGCCATTGAGGCCGGCTTTTGCAATCTTATCTGCATTGGCAGGCGATACTACAATACGGCTGAAATAAAATGGCCGTACCGTCAGCTCAAAATCTTTGTTGAGATGCTCCCAAGACTGCCCTGCATCATCAGAACGGTACAAGCCTTTATCCTCGTTTTTTTCCGACTCAATCACGGCATAAAGGCGGCTAGGGTTGGAGGGGGCTACTGCCACAGCAATCCGCCCCAGCTTCCCTTCCGGAAAGCCATTATGGATTTTAGCCCAGGTGGCACCGCCATCGGTGCTTTTGTAGAGTGCACTGCTCTGCCCTCCAGAACTGAAAGACCAGGCCGTGCGGCGGAACTCCCACATGGAAGCATACAAAGTCTGAGGATCATCCGGTGCCATCACCAAATCTGCACAGCCCGTAGTGGCATTGGTATAAAGGATTTTCTCCCAGCTCTGCCCTCCGTCTGCCGTTTTGTAGACCCCTCGGTCCTCGCTATCGCCCCATAAGGCGCCTAAGACGCCAACAAAAACCTCCTTCGGGTTATTTGGGTTGACCAAAATGCTGCTGATGCGCTCTGAGTTTTCAAGCCCCATCAGCTTCCAAGTCTGCCCCCCGTCGGTAGTTTTGAACAAGCCTTTGCCTACGGAAACGCTGTTGCGGGTCCAGGTTTCGCCCGTGCCCACCCAAATGCTGAGGTCAGGGTCGGTAGGGTCAACTTCAATAGCCCCTATGGACTGTGGGTAATCATCAAAAATAGAATTGAAGGTTATCCCTCCGTCATTAGAGCGCCAGACACCGCCGCCGGCGGCCCCAGCGTAGAGGATGCGGGAGTTGGTCGGGTGCCCTTCCAAATCAGTAATGCGGCCGCTCATCAGCGCCGGGCCGATGTGGCGGGCAGAAAGGTCGCCAAACAAGCCTTCCGCATTAAGGGCGGGCGTTTCCTGCGCGTTTATGGATGTCCAAGACAACAAGCCACAAAAAAACAAGTAAGCTATTCTTTTCATATCAAATTAGGGTTTTACCAGGGAAATGTCATGCTGATGCCCTTACCGACGACTGCCCCTGCAGGGCGCAGAGGCAGTCGTCACAGGCAGGCCTTACCAATTGGGGCTACTTCTCGCCGCCTTCGCTATTGGCTTCAGGGAATGCGAACAAGCCTTCCGCTATGTCTGTATTGACATCGATTTTTTCGATGGCCATGCTGAACATCGTCGTGCCGTTCATCTTGGAAGTAATGCTGAAAGGCATGTACACGCCAGCTACTTCATCATAATCAGAAGTATAAGTCATGGTAGACTGCCCTTTCATTGGGCCCGCCTTAGCAATCTCCTCCTGTGCCAGGGTAACGTAGCTGTCTTTGTCAAAGTAGTAGAAGCTAAAGTTTTCCAGCTCCTCACCTTCCACCATGATCGGTTTTTTTGTGAGCTTGATTTTGTAGACCGGTGTGCCTTCCAGCTCTGTTTCTTCCACCAGCTCTACGGTATAGCCTTTTTCTTTGTAGTTGAGGAAGGGGTCAGGGAAATCAGTCAGCTGTTCTTTCATCATTTTAGACTGCTCGGCTTCCATTTTTTCGGCTTCTCCGGTCATAAAGTTGACTCCCCAGCCTACTTCGCCATCAAAAGCCATTTGGGTAATTTCCTTACCCTGGAACACTAGGTCCATGCGCTGCTTTCCGTCAGCGGTTTGATACATGGTAACGGGGAATTCCATGCCCTGGGCTTGGCTTTTGCCTGTGATCACCATATTTTTGATTTTGTTGAGCTGCTCCTCGCCGCCGATGTTTTCAAGGTAAGAGGCCACGATTTCTTCAGCTGTTTGTGCAGTTGCCAGGTAGGAAAAGGAAGAGGCACAGCAGACAGCAAGTAAAAGGAAGATCTTTTTCATCTTGAGCGTTATTTTTAATGAGGGTTATAAAAGCCACTGCAGCAATCGGTGCAGCATCTTATTAGAGACCGCTAAAGTCCGATTTTGTGCGCGCAAATGCAGGATAATTCGACAGGTGTGGCTTTAAGCTCTGCCAAGCACCTGCCGGAAGCAACGGAGCAGCCTTTCCAGCTCTGCTTTTTGGTTGTAAACATGGCAAGAAACCCGGATGGCATTGCCCCGGATGGAGACATGCACCTGCGCGCTGCCAAGGGCTTCCTTGAAAACCTGCATATCCACTCCTTTCGGCAGGCGGACGCCCACCAAGTGATGTGCCCTGCTGTCTTCGGGGTCCAATTGGCAGCCTAGCCCTGCCAATGCTTCACCTGTTTCCCGGAACAGCTCCTTGCCGTATTCCTGGATCTCGGGCACCCCCCATTCCAAAATCTGGTCTAGAGCAGCCTGCATCATAGGTACGAGGATAAAATTGCTTTGCTCGCCTGTATTGTAGCGGCCGGCCATGGGCTGGTAAGCCGGCTGATACTGTGCCAAGTGGGTAAAGTCATGGCTGTTATGGCGGTTGATCCAGTTTTCTTCCAGAGGGATTCCCCCATCCATGGCCGGGCCATAGTAAGCAAGCCCGATACTGTAAGGCCCCATTAGCCATTTATAGCCTGCACAGATAAGCGCATCAGGCTGGATTTCAGCTACATCAAAAGGCAATGCCCCTACCGACTGAGTGCCGTCTACAACAAGCCAGGCTCCTACCGCATTGGCCCGCGCCCTCACTGCCCTAAGGTCAAAGCGCGTACCATCTCCCCAATGCACATTGCCCAATGCCACCACCGCTGTACGGCTGTCGATAGCATGGAGAAGGGCTTCGTTCCAGGCTGCTGCCCGTTGGCTGCTGTCTGGAGGAGGTATGCAGCAGACCTCTGCCCCGCGTTCATCCGCCAGCCGTTTCCAGGCGTAGTAATTACTAGGGAACTGCTCTTCAGCTATAATGATACGGCTGCCTGCTGCAACGGGGGCGTTGCGGGCTACAGTTGAAACGCCATAAGAAACGGATGGGATAAGTGCGATGCGCTCTGCCGCTCCTGCATTGACCAACTTTGCGAATGTCGCTTTTAGGCGGGCTACCGGCCCGAAGAAATCATCGAGCCCGATTTGGTACGGGCGGCTTTTTTTCCGCAAGGCGATCAGCCCAGCTTCCTCCACAGACTTAAGCTGAGGGGACATATAGGCGCCGTTCAGGTAGGCTTGGCTATCCTCTAGGTTGAACAAGTGGCGTTGGCAGTTCAGCATGCTTTTTCCCTGAAAGATACAAAATGGGAAAGCAGCTTCCGCAAAAAAAGCCCTATCTCCTATCAGCCAAAGGCAAAACTAGGACGGTGGCTTGCCGCATCGCCCGCACTGAGCTCAAACCAAGCCCCAACCGGGCGTAATCCAAAATACCGCAGGGGCTTATGCTTGTCGAGCTTTAGGCTGGCATTGGCCTAGCGCTGCGAAGGGGTGGCAAGCCCGACAGGGCCGAGCGGACAGCGAGCCCCGTAGCATAGCGGCTCCTGCCATCAGGCAGGGGCAGGCCCCAACAGAGATGGGCAAATGCTAGGCAGGCCGTATCATCAGCAAGCCATTAGCTGCTGATGAGGGGCAGCCCTTCCAATGCACAAGGTACGACCTGAGGGTCGCCGCCAAGATGAAGGATACGGCTGCCAGTCGGGTTGATGGGGCTGATGCTGCGCCCGATCACGACCCCATCGTAAGGGGCCCAATACACTTTTTCGACTTCGTCGAAAATAGAGCGGACCTCGGCGATCCGGTCCCCTTTGCCTACCGTTTGCCCCAATTGTGGGAGTACATGCAGAATGCCCCCCTCATCGGTATAGATCCATTGAGAATATCGGCAGAGGATGGTTTCGGCAGCACTCCAGGTAATCGCCCCAGGCAGCATTTGCAGATCATAAAGGATATTGCGGATGCCGATCAGCCCATCCTCGATAACATCGTTTTGAAAAACGTGGGGGTCTTTGAGCTCAAGGGTGATTGCGTGTATGCCCCGCCTTGCAGCCGCGCCCCTGAAGGTCGTATCATTGGGCGGGTTATGGAGAATGATGTCAGGGTTTTGCAAGATGGCCATCCGGGCCGTGGCCTCTTGGCTCATATCCGCCCGGATATACCAAGAGTTGATGCGGCCTGCGCTAGCGGTGTGGAGGTCTACCAAGTAATCAAAGTGCCTGAGTATACGGTCGATAAGGCGGTGGGCATAAACTTCGCTGACATTGCCATCCGCCTGCCCGGGAGCGATGCGGTTTAAGTCGACCCCATCGTTGAACTTGCGCTGCTGCAGCATCAGCCCGGGCACATTCATGACCAGCACCCCTACTACAGTCCCTTTCAGCTGCTCGCAATCAATTTCCCGGAAGAGCTGCTGTATGACAGGGATGCCATTGAGCTCGTTGCCGTGCAAGGCTGCCGTGAGGCCCAGCACCGGGCCCGGCTCTTTGCCACGGGCCACCATGACTGGCAACCGGACCGGCATGCCTATGCCATCCTGCACTACGGGGAGCCAGAAACGCTTTTTCTCTCCCGGCTGTACGGCCCCAATATCCAGGCTTTCCCCTTTTTCACTCCAAAAGATATCCTTCATGGCATCAGCACAGGCCTTCCCCTGTTAGTTCAGGTAATATTGTTGGAAAAAGATCCGGTAGCTATCCAGGGTGCGCTCCTTGAGCACCTCCCGGTAATTGTCTTGCGTTACCGGGAACAGCTCGAACTCGACGGCCTCATCTGTGATGAACTCGCCTTTTTTACTGACTACCCCTTGGTAGTAAGCCATGGCCTCCTGCTTATTTTTAAAGCGGCGCAAGACAAGTATGGGCACCCGGTTTTTAGCATCTGTCCCCAGATAGATGTTGGAGATGCGGATACGGTCGAGCTTATGGTACTTTTCGTTATAGTCTGAAACTTGGACCTTGGCGTCGTTGAGGTTGAGGTCTTGGCTGCTGAAGGCTATGATGAAGTAGTGGAGCTTATCTTCCTCATACTTGAAATTTTCGATCTCTTCCTTAGCCCCTGCGGGCAGGCTTGCCGTCGTTTCGCCGAGCAGGCGCAGAATCTCCCGGGCGCGCAGCTGCTCCTCGGTATCCGGGAACCGGGCTACGACATTGCGCAGTTGTTCGATATAAGCCTCCTTGCCTTCAATATTGCCAGCGCTCATGGCCGCGAGCAAAGCAAACTTGGCCTGCATAGGGTTGCCGGCGCCAAACTCTTCCTTTGCCCCCAGGCTCCGGCTGTATGCCTGCTGATAATTGCCCGTCTGAAAAGCTTGGTAAGTCTCATCGTAGTAACGGGTCAGCCTTTGAGATTCGGCGGCTATTTCATCTCCGTAGTTCGGGTCTTTGATCAGCATGGCATAAGTCGTACCGGTATACTTGTCCAAGATTTTATCTGCGTATTCTTTTGCTTTAGCCGTATTGCCCACTTCCTGGTAAGCCAGGTACAATTGATACCAGGATTCCAGCTCGAAGTTGTTGCTGGGGAACCGGCGGTTGAGCGCTTCCAGTATTTCAATCGCTTTGTCATACTTTTCGAGGCGTTCCCGGTACAGCGGGCCAAGCTTCGACATCGCTTCCTGAATCTTGAGCTCTGCAGTTCTAATGTCCGCTTCGGTGCGGGGCACATCGCCCAAGAGCTTTTGCACCTCCTCTTCAGTAAGGATGTCCGGGCTGCCGCTATCCGCCAGGAGGTCTTCCAGGAGCGCATCGGAAGTAACAGCAAAGCGCCGCCAGTTGTCTTCCAGTGCGCGGTTGCCCCATTTGCGGTCAAACTCTCTTTCGCCCCGCTTGAGGCGGCGGTCGTCGTATGCAAAAAACGTACTTGGCTCGGCGAGCGCCCCACCGGTATTGATGCGGTTGTTGAGGGTATTGAACCGCTGCGTAGACTGCCGGTTGGCCTGTTGGAGGAGCTGCTTCCTGCGCTCTTCGTCCCTTTCTTTCTTGATGCGCAGGGCCAGGGCTTCCTGTTCCTTAGGGCTCATTTGGCTGATCCGGAGCAGGCTATCTTGCAGTGCGATGATCTGTAGGTTGTCCGCAATATCCGTCAGGTTTTCCGCAGCTCCTTTTACGCGCTTGTAGCGCTCATCGGCCTGTACCATAGCCATCAGGGTGCTATCGTAGTAAAGCTTGGCCTCCACATAAGACTCATCCTCGAAATACAGATCGGCCAGCAGGAGGTAAGCTTCTGTTTTTTGAGGCGAGTTGCCAAGGCTGTGCTGTAGGGACCGCTGTAGGTTGCGGATGCCTTCCGCTCTATCGTTTTCGGCGAAAGCCACCTCTGCAAGGGTAAAATAGATTTGATCTTTGAACTCAGCGTTTTTCTCTTCTTTGAGCATACGCTCAAGCTCCTGCCGGGCCTGCAGAGCACCGCCCTGCCCGCTTGCCCAGGCATTCTTGGCCAGGTTGAGCTGGCAGTTGAAGGCCATCGTGTAGTCGGGCTTGTAAGCCAGTGCCTGTTCAAACCCGGCATAAGCACCACGGCTGTTCCCCAATTTTTGGTACAACTGCCCCATGATGAAAGCATAGCGGGCTTTACGCTGCTTATCTTTTTGCAGTTCGATAGCTGGCTCGAGGGCAGCTACTGCCTGCGCATAGTCTTCTGTCTGTATGAACAGGTAAGCCTGTACTGCCGACAATTCTGCGCGGATGTCCTTGTAAGTTTTCGCGCTCTCCAGCAGTTCAGTCAGGATGCGCTGAGCTTGGTCGAACTTGTCGCGCTCGATCAAGGTCTTGGCATAGTACAGCATCCCTTCCTGATAAGCAGGGCGGTGCTTGAGGGGGTTGTCGTCTGGGCCATCTTCTGCTGCCTGTTCCTCTTTCAGTTCTTCTTCGTTGGCTTTGCGCTTTTCTTCCTTAGCACTTTCTGCTGCACCGTCTCTGCCCGAGCGGAGGATTTCTGGTTTCTCCGGGGCTGCCCCGCCTGATTTGCGCGCTTTCCGGACTGCTTTGTTGTACTTCTTGAGCGCTTGGGATTTCTTTTTGCTGAGCTTATTCTTTTTGCGCTTAGATTGCTTGCGTTTTTTGGATTTCTTCTTCTTTTTGCTGGATTTTTTTGCGGCAGCGGCCTTTTTCTCCTTCTGCTCCATAGCTTCCGGGCTAAACTCGGTAGAGAAATACCGGAAGGCCTCTTCTGCAGCCTCATAGTCGCGCTTCAGGTACTGCGCTTTGCCAAAAAGCAAGTAACAATCATCTACCCATTTGCTGTACGGATGCAGATTGACGACTACGGTCACTTTTTCTATCGCATTGTCTGCATCCGGGGCAATGACCGAGGCATCTTCCACAGCGAGCTCAGGGTACATGGGCAGCAATTGGGTATAGTTGTCGATATGCGCTTGCTGCAAAAGGGCCTCGCTTGCGATAAGCAGCTCGTTGGCATTGAAATAGCCATTGTAGTGAGCAGTGGTATTATGGTAGGCCTCGCCAAGGGCGGACATATCGCTCCGGCTCTTAGTGGCTGTGCATGCAGCGAGAATGAATAAAGCCAAAAAGGCTGCGTAGATTTTAAAGCTTGGTCTCAAGACAGCTGTTTTTGAAGATGCCCGCTTCGCCGGCTATCACTTGCCATTCCTTTTCTCTAGGCAAGGCAGGGGGGCCAGCAGCGCAACAACGTGTTCCGGATAGAAATCAAAAGAATTAGCCCCGATGTTTTACTGCCACTCCGACTATACCTACCTTTACCCGCGTTTTACGGGGTGTAGGCGAAGGTGTTCCACAGGCAAGCTTTCAGCAGCGCCTGATGGCAGAGACCCAGCCCTTTTGCGGCGGGCCATTCCGGGACCGACACTACTTAAACGTTAAAGGGCAAAATTATTTTATTATTAACAGACTACAAACCGTTTCAGGTACTCAGCTGATTAATTATTAGGATTTCGCAATCATCAGGCTTATGGCAACTACAGGCGAACGACTGAAGCAATGGTGGGACCGGACGCGCAAGCGCTTGCAGAACACTTACCGGTTCATCATCATGAACAATGACACCTTCGAGGAAGTAGGCTCTTACCGGCTTACCCTCATGAACGTGTATGTAGCGGCGAGCACTATCGTGGTATTGGTCGCTATTTTGGTCGTGCTCGCTATCGCATTCACGCCCATCCGCAGGTATGTGCCGGGCTACGGGCAAGGTGGCGACGGGCGGCGGGAGGTAGAGCGCTTGTACCGGGAAGTGGATGGGCTGCGCGAACAGCTCAACGCCCAACGGGAATACTCTGAGAGCATCAAGCGGGTACTGATCGGCGATTATGAGACGGCGGAAGAGGTGGAATCCCAACAACTTGAAGTAGGAGCAGATACGCTCGCGGAAGTAGAGCGCTCCCCGGAAGAAGAACAGCTCCGGCAGGAGCTCGAACTGCAAGAAGTGGGGCAGGCTGCCCGTCAGGGCAAAAACGTAAGCTTTTCGCCGGGGGATGTCCCCTTAGAGCAAATGTTCTTCTCTCCTCCGGTGACTGGCGAAATCAGCGCTATCTTCATGCCAGACAAAAAGCACTATGGGGTTGATGTGCTCGCCCCCAAAAACACAGCGATCAAAGCCGCGATGGACGGCTTTATCTTTTTCGCCGACTGGACGCTCGAGACGGGCAACACCATCGGCATACAGCACGCCAACAACACCATTACCTTCTACAAGCATAACTCCTCCCTCCTGAAAAAGTCCGGCAGCTATGTCAAAGCAGGGGAAGCAGTGGCCATCATCGGCAATACCGGCACACTGACGGATGGGCCTCATCTTCATTTTGAGCTGTGGCACAAGGGAAAGCCGGTAGACCCTACTGAGTACATTAAATTCTGAGGTGCGCTGCCTTGAAGCCTGTTTGGGCTTTTGAGATGCTATGTTAACACCCCAACAGGCCCTTATTTCCCCTTTTGGATAACATCTTTGAGCGCTTCCCCCACATTAGGGAACTCGAAATGGAAACCTGCCGACAGCACCTTGTCGGCTGAAGTGCGGGTGCTCTCCAAGATGGCATCGGCCATTTCACCGAGTGCCAGCCGCAGGGCGAAGGTTGGCGCTGGGGCCAAAAGAGCAGGAGAGCGCAGCACTTCCTTCAGCCTCTCTACTAAGCCCTTGTTCGTAACAGGGTTGGGAGCTGTACCGTTGTAAAAACCGCTCATGCCGCTGTTCTCTATAGCGAAAATGTACAAGCGGCAGATATCATCGATGTGCACCCAGCTATACCACTGCTGGCCGTTGCCGAAATAAGGGGCTACGTAAAACGAGAACGGCATCATCATCTTAGGCAAGGCCCCGCCCTTTGTGGAGAGCACAATCCCCGTTCGCAGCCCTACAGTCCGTACGCCTATTTGCCCCACCTCGCGTATAGCATCTTCCCAAGCCATAGTGCTTTGCGACAAAAAGCCTTGGCCCGGAGGGGCATCTTCCCGGAGCAGGGCATCGCCCCGGTTACCGTAGTAACCTATGGCCGAGCTCGAGATGAAGGCTTTAGGCGGCACAGCGGCCTTTTCCATGGCTTGCCGCAGCAAACGCGTACCCTCTACACGGCTATCAATGATGAGCTGTTTGCGGGCTTTGGTCCAAGGCTTATCAGCAATGCCTGCCCCAGCCAAGTTGATGATAAAATCGGCTTGCTGAACAGCCTCCTCGTCTATGCTGCCCGCTACAGGGTCCCACTGAAAAGCCTGATAAGCCGCATCAGGGCGGGGCTTGCGGCTGAGGTGCCAAACCTCATAGCCCTTTTCCCGGAGCAGGTGGCTAAGGCGAGCGCCGATCAGGCCAGAGCCCCCACCAATAAGTACCGTTGCCATGGATTGTGCGTTTGATTGGTCATATAACACCGGGCTATGCCCAAGGTTTAAGGGCATGCTTGGAGCCCGTTCCTGTCACAAATCAAAGAGGGCACAAACCAGGTTGCCGTTTTTTTTGCCTGCCCAGCTTGCTTCGCCTGAGGGGCCTGCCCCTGCCCGATGGCAGGTGCCGCTATGCTACGGGGCTCGCTTTCCGCTTGGCCCCTCGCCCTACAGGCCTCGGGTCTGGCCTTCGGCCACCCCTGCGCAGCGCTAGGCCGATGCCAGCCTAAAGCCTAAAATACAAACACCGGATTGGCTTTAATAGCGTTTATAAACCTGGCTTCCCTGCTAATTTTCCACTTAGCCCGCCAAACGCCAACGCAGCGGCTTCGCCAGAACCCTGCCGGCCATACTGGCACAGCAGGCAGGCGTAAATTCTTGATTTCAAAACAAAACCACGCCAATCGGCTAAAAACTGCCCCCCGACGGAATTTCACATTCCTGCCGCTATAACAAAAGTCAGAAACCCTTTATTTTAGCCTATTTCAACCAGCGGGGCCAATCCTCCCTCTTTGCACGGGCAGCCCGCCAAAAAGCATTACCTTTGAGGAAGAACACATCTGCCATGAAATTATCATCCCAAAATCAAAGCTGGTTATTCTTGTTGTTGTTTATTGCCGTGAGCTGTGGCAGCGATGCTGACAGCGGCAGTCAGCAGGCAGCCCTGGTTTTCAAGCAAACCAGCAACACAGTTTTCGCACGCTTCCCTGCAGAGCCCGACCGCCTCAACCCCATCCTGGCCACAAGCGCCTATGCACGGGCGATCAATGAACAGATTTTTCAGAACCTCCTCCACTTTGACCCCTACACCCTGGAGCTCCGGCCTCAGCTTGCAGCCGCCCGCCCTGTCGTAAGGGAAGTAGCCGATGGGAAGTACGCAGGCGGTGTTGGCTACACGTTCAACATCCGGGAGGAAGCAGTATGGGACGATGGCTCCCCTATTACGGCAGAAGATGTGGCCTTCACGATGAAAGCCATCTTCAACCCCTTAGTCAATGCTGCACATGTACGCGCCTACATGGAGTTTGTGAGCGGCTTTGAAACCGACCCTTCCAACCCAAGGGCATTCACCGTGTATACCAACGAAAAGTACATCATTGGCGAGCCTGTGGTCAGTAATATCTCTGTCTTGCCCAAGGCAGTCTACGACCCTTCCGGGCTATTGGACGACATCCCATTTAGCGAACTGGCAGACGCCGAAAAAGCCTCACGCCTTGCCAAGGAGTCTAAAGCGCTGCAAGCATTTGCGGAAGCCTTCAATAGCGCGCCCTACTCCCGGGAGAAGGATTTTATTTCTGGATCGGGCCCTTACCGCTTTGTGCGCTGGGAGACCGGGCAGGAACTGGTACTCGAAAAAAAAGAGGGCTGGTGGGGAGAAAGCATAGCCCCAAACGATCCCCTGCTGAGCGCTTACCCGCAAAACCTATCCTTCAAGATCATACCGGACCAAGTCGCCTCCATGGCTGCGCTCAAAGACGAACAGGTGGATGTAGTCAGCCAAATCGACGCCAAAGACTTTACCGACCTCCAAGCGAACGAGGAAATGACGCGCAGGTTTTCCCTCCAAACTCCGCCATCTATGGTTTACTATTATGTGGGGCTCAACAACAAGAACCCGAAGTTGGCAGATAAAAGGGTGCGCAGGGCTATTGCACACCTCCTCGATGTAGACGAGCTCATCAACACCCTGTACTACGGGCTGGCACAGCGCACAGTAGGCCCTTTCCACCCTACCAAGCCTTACTACCATGACGAGCTGCCGCTCATCGCCTACAACCCGGAAAAAGCACGGGCGCTGCTCGCAGAGGCAGGCTGGGAAGACACCAACGGCAACGGCATCGTGGACAAGGTCATCAACGGAATGCCGACAGAGCTAGCGCTCGAGTACATGATCAGTGCGGGCAGCAAGTTTGCCAATAATATGGCCCTCATTTTCCAAGATAACGCCCGTAAAGCCGGTGTGGAGATTACCATCGCCCCCAAGGAGTTTACGGTGCTGACCGACCACGCCAAGCGCCGTGATTACGACATGTATGCCGGTGCATGGGGGCAAGACCCTGTAGTGGACGACCCCAAGCAGCTTTGGCATTCCGAGAGCGATACCCCTTCCGGAGGCAACCGGGTGAGTTTCAACAACGCGGAAGCCGACCGCCTGATCGATGAGATCCGGGAGACCCTGGACGAAGAAAAGCGCAATGCACTTTACCTTAAATTCCAGGAGTTGATCTATGAAGAGCAGCCCTATATTTTCCTATTTGCGCCATTGGAGCGCATCGCCATCAGCAAGCGGTTTGAGGCCAAAACCTCCGCCCGCCGGCCAGGCTTCTTTGTCAATGACTTCAAACAAAAAAACATCCAATAAAAAGATACCCCGGCCGCAGGCCGGGTTTGCTGAACTTTGGTCCTCGTCGCCAATAAATCCTGTTTCATGAACATGAAGATTACCCTCCGCTACCTGCCACTGGCGCTTTCCTTTGCCCTCATTTGGAGCTGTGCAGGAGAACCTAAAGAAAAAAAGGAAACCCCAACTGATGACTATGGGCTCGAACGGCCGGCAACAGAAGCTGTACTGCAATTGGATACGGAGCCCGACCGGCTGAACCCGGTCTTGACGCTGAGCAACTACTCCAATACGGTGATCGGCAACCTGTTCTCTTACCTGCAGTCCATCAACCCAGAAACAATGGAACTGGAGCCGCAGTTGGCCGTGTCACAGCCAGATATTACTCCTATTGAAGAAGGGCCCTTTGCCGGTGGGGTAGCTTATACTTTTGAGATCCGGCCCGAGGCGGTTTGGGACAACGGCAGCCCCATAACTGCGGATGACTTCGTCTTTACCCTAAAGGCCACATTCAACCCGAAGGTGCCTGCGCCAGCTTACCGGGTTTACCTCTCCTTTATTGGGGAGGTGGAAAAAGACGCTGCCAACCCCCGCCGTTTCACCGTGTATACCAACCGCCCTTACATGATCGGAGCTGAGGCCATTAGTGCCGCCCTGCCCATACTGCCAGCCTATCACTATGATTCCCTTGGCCTGATGAGCGATATCCCCCTGGCAGACCTCATGGACGAGGAACGGGCAAAAGCACTGTCTGACAATGAAAACATCGTACAGTTTGCAGAGCAATTTGCCAGCCCTTTCCACAGCCGGGAGCCCAATGGCATTTCCGGCTCAGGGCCGTACAAACTGGAGCGCTGGGAAACCGGCCAGCGGCTGGTCCTCAGCCGGAAAGAGGGCTGGTGGGGCGACCAGGCCAAGGGGCAGTCTGTGACCCTTCAGGCTTACCCTGAAAAGCTCATCTACCGGCCTGTAAAAGACCCTACCGCAGCCGTTACAGCCTTGAAAGATGGCCAGCTCGACGTCCTCCCCAACATCCCGCCAGATCAGTTCCTAGACCTGCAGAAGACCGATTTTGTCACCAGCCGTTACAACCTTCACACGCCACCATCCCTGGTCCACACCTTCATTTACACCAACACGCGTTCGCCCAAACTGAACGACCCCAAGGTGAGGCGTGCCTTGGCTATGGCCACCGATGTGAGCACCATGATAGAGACGGCCTTCTCTGGCTTAGGAGAGCCATCTACTGGCCCGGTCCACCCCAGTTTTTCTTATTACAACCCTGTTGTAAAGCCCTTAGCGTATGCCCCCGAAGAGGCACGGGCGCTGCTGGAAGAGGCAGGCTGGACGGACACCAACGACAACGGTATCGTAGACAAAGAAATTGACGGGCAGCGCACAGAGCTCGAGCTCGAATACAAGTTCACTGCCGGCCGGGCTGTAGGGCAGAACATTGCCCTCATCCTACAGGAATCCGCCAAGCGTGCAGGCATCAGCATCAAGCTGACCCCTCAGGAGCACACCGTCAATCTGGACGACCTCAAGCGCAGAGATTTTGAGCTGGTGGCTGGCGCCAAAAGCATCCCCCCTACACCTTGGGAGCCCAAGCAGGATTTCCACTCTGAAGGGGACGACCGCACGGGGTTCGCCACTCCTGAGACCGATGCCCTCATCGATCAGATCCAACAAACGCTCGATCCTGAAGACCGCAAAAAATTATATCTTGACCTTCAGCGACAGCTATACGAAGCGATGCCGATCGTACCCCTCATTGTCCCCACAGGCCGCTTGGCCATCCACAAGCGGTACACTACACCGATCACCCCAATGTTCCCAGGATATGTTGCCCCTTTGTTGCAACTGGAACAAGCCAACTAACGTAATGGAAACGTGGGGCATGCAAATGTATGCCCCACTCCCCCCTGCCTTTGCAATTGCCCGGTAACAAGGCCCGGGAAAGCCCCCTTACTTCAGGAATCCATGCTACAGTACCTTATCAAACGGATCCTTATTTTTCTGCCCACCTTGCTGGTCATCTCCTTGCTGGCGTTTGGGCTGAGCAAGGCTGCCCCGGGCGACCCCGTGGAGCAGCGCAACCGGGGATTGGGGGATGAAGCTCAACGGAGCCTGGCCAATGCTGACCGGGTATACCGGGAAACCGCGGCCTACCTGGGGCTCGACAAGCCCGTTTTTTACTTCAGCATTGCCCCGGCTGCCTATCCTGATACCCTCTACCGTATCCTGAAGCGAGATGAGCGGGAAACCCTTGAAAAGCTAACCGCCCAATACGGCAACTGGCCGCTCATTTCAAGCTACTACCATCAGTTGAGAGCGCTCGACCGGAATTCGGAAACAACCGTGCCGGACGATGTAGCGCGTAGGAAGGTCCGCCCGCTTATCAAGCAGCTGTACCTTGGCTACAAGGACAGCCGCATTACCAGCTTGCTCGACCAGCTCGCTTCAATCACAGGGACGGATACCGCACAACTGGCACGGCTGCACCCCGATGTGGTACAGCTGCAGCAACACTATCAAGCGGTGAAAGCAGGAGCTAAGCCCGAGCGCTTGTACCTGCCCGACTTGAAGTGGTATGGTTTTGACAATCAGTACCACAATTGGCTGAGCAGCTTCCTTTTGCTCGACTTTGGCAAGTCTTATATCGATAGCAGGCCCGTAGCAGATAAAATGAAAGATGCCCTGAGGTGGACCCTGATCATGAACATCCTGGCCATATCCCTGGCTTACCTCCTTTCTATCCCCTTAGGGGTTTATTCGGCCGTATACAAGGGCAGCCTTTTTGACCGCACCTCTACCCTGCTGCTGTTCATCCTGTATTCCCTGCCGAACTTCTGGATTGCAACCATGCTTGTGGTATTTTTCACGACCCCGGAGTACGGTATGGACTGGTTCCCCTCTCTTGGGCTGGGGGATTTGCCGCCGGGCGCCCCTTTTTGGGAGCGGTTTGTTGAGGCCGCCGAACATTTGATACTCCCTATCTTTTGCCTGACCTATGGCGCCTTGGCATTCATCAGCAGGCAGGTAAGGGGAGGGATGCTGAATGTCATCCGGCAAGACTTCGTCCGCACCGCATGGGCGAAAGGGCTGAATGCGCGGCAGGTCATTTGGAAGCACACCTTCCGGAACGCCCTTTTCCCCATTATCACCATGTTTGCCAGTTTATTCCCCGCAGTCTTTGCCGGCTCGCTCGTCATTGAGGTCATCTTCAATATCCCAGGTATGGGCAAGCTGACCGTGGATGCCATTTTCCAGCGGGACTGGCCAGTGGTTTATACTGTTTTGATGCTGGCTGCGCTGCTTACGATGGCGGGCATGCTCATTGCAGATGTGCTATATGCCTGGGTGGACCCACGGGTGAATTACCAAAAAAAGAAAGCCTGATGCTGATAGGTATTCAAAAAGAAAGAGAAGCAGCCCAGCTGGCAGGCACTGCACTGCATCAGGATCAGAGCTACCGGGCTGTGGTAAAACGGCAGTTCCGCAAAAACCGCATGGCGGTGTGGTCGCTACGGGTACTCTATGTGCTGGCATTCATTGCCATCACAGCCGATTTCATCGCCAATGAGAAGCCCATATATTGCAAACTGGACGGAGAAACGCACTTCCCTGTGCTGAGGTCCTACTTGATCGGGCTAGGGCTGGACAGCTGGGAAGCCCGGTTTTTCCAGTACGGCTGGCACGAGCACGATTATGAATCGGTCATCTGGCCGCTCATCCCTTACTCCGCTGGGACAATGGACAGGAAGAACAACAATTTTGTAAGCCCATTGGAAACACAGGATGTCCCTTCCTGGCGGTTCCGGCACTGGCTCGGCACCGATCAGCTGGGCAGAGATATAGCCGCGGGCATGGTATCGGGCACCCGGACCGCTATGATCGTAGGGATGGTCTCTATGTCGATCGCTACCCTGATTGGCGTTTTTTTCGGCGCACTGGCCGGCTATTTTGGGGATGACCGGCTGAGGGTGAGCCGTGCCAGGCTATGGCTCAACCTACTGGCTTTTTTCCTAGCCTATTTTTATGCTGTCAGTGCCCGGGCTTACGCCTTGCAGGAAGGCCATTTCGGCAGGGAAGCCCTGATCAGCATAGGCATTGCCCTTGGTATTTTCTTGCTGCTCAACCTTTTAGCCACACTCCTGAAGAGGTCACCTGTACTAGGGCGAGCCATCACCCTGCCTATGGACCTGATCGTAATGCGGCTGATAGAAGTCATGAACTCCATCCCCGCCCTCCTTCTGATATTGAGCGTTGTAGCCATCATCGAATCACAGTCCATTATTTACATTATGGCCATTATCGGGCTGATCCGCTGGACCGGGATCGCGCGTTTTATCAGAGCGGAGCTGCTGCGGGTCCGAAGCCTAGAATATATCGAAGCTGCGCAAGCCCTTGGGTACAGCAAATGGCGGGTCATATTCCGGCATGCCATCCCCAATGCATTAACGCCTGTGTTGATCACTATAGCTTTTGGGATTGCCAGCGCAATTCTGCTAGAAGCCTTCCTTTCCTTCTTGGGCATTGGGGTGCCGGCTGAACAAGTCACGTGGGGCTCAATGCTCAATCTGGCCCGTTCTCAATTCTCGGCCTGGTGGCTGGCCATTTTCCCTGGGGTGGCCATATTTGTAACGGTCACCATCTTCAACCTCCTCGGTGAAGGGCTGGCTGATGCGCTTGACCCCCGCCGGAAGTAAAGGACCCTCAATTCCTCCGGCGCTTTTTCTTTTTGTTGAAGCTTTTCGGGAACAACTGCGAGCTCCCCCCTTTGGTCGGCAGCTCCCCTCTTCGGTTGGGCTTAACATGGGCAGACTCATTGGCAGGGCACCCCACTTTGCGGTTGCAAGAGGATACTGGCAGGGCGATAAAGGACACTACCACACAAATACTAAACAAGCGGAGCAGAGCGCGCATGGGCAAGAATATAATTTTGAAATCGTGTGTTAAAGTTCTCGTTCAAAAGTAAGGCTTAATTTACAGGTAGGCAAATCGCCCAAAACCCTTGAAAAATATGGGATTCCAGTTTTTTTTTGATTCGCAAAGCTTGGTTTTCATAAAGCAAGCGTATAAATTTGCTCCACGTTTAACTAATTAAAACATTCAGAAATGAATAAGGGAGATCTTATTAACAAAATCGCCGAAAGCGCGAACCTGTCTAAAGCCCAAGCTACCGATGCACTCAATGCAGTTCTGGATGGCATCACTGACTCGCTGAAAGCCAACGACAAAGTGACCCTCATCGGCTTCGGCACTTTTTCAGTTTCCCACCGCGAAGCACGCAGCGGCCGTAACCCACAAACTGGTGAAAGCATTCAAATTGCAGCTAAGAACGTTGTAAAGTTCAAGCCCGGCAAAGAAATTTCTGACGCTGTAAACGCTTAATTTACAGCTTCGTATAATAAAGCTTTACTGCACGCTGTGCACCCCAAAGGGCAACCTGATTTTCGGAACAGGTTGCCCTTTCTCTTAGCGCAGCTTGGAGCTCGTTCCTATTGCTAATCAATGCTTTATACCTGCCTGCCGGTCATGCTGGCACAACAGCCGGGTATTAACCCTTGGTTTTCAAAATAAAACTCCTCCAAAAAAGCGCTTACACTTTTTTAACCTCGTGCCCCATTAGCCCGGGCACACAGTAGCCCTGAACGATATGAAATTTGGAACCAAAGCCATACATGCTGGCGTCAGCCCTGACCCTACCACCGGCGCCGTGATGACCCCCATTTACCAAACCTCTACCTACGCACAAGACGCACCGGGACAGCACAAAGGGTACGAATATGCCCGTACCCAAAACCCCACCCGGACGGCCCTGGAAGCCAACCTCGCCGCTCTGGAGAACGGGAAGCATGGCATTTGCTTCGGGTCAGGCCTGGCCGCTATGGATGCCGTGCTCAAACTCCTCAGCCCTGGAGACGAGATCATCTCCACCAATGACCTTTACGGCGGCTCTTACCGCCTCATGACCCGGATCTACGCCAAGTATGGCATCAAAGCCCACTTCCTCGACCTCAATGACCTGGAAGCAGTGAAGGCCGTTGTCAACGATAAAACCCGCCTTTTTTGGGTGGAGACGCCCACCAACCCTATGCTCAATATTGTCGATATTGAAGCCATCTGCCAACTTGCCCGCGAGAAAGGGATCTGGAGCTGCGTCGATAACACTTTTGCTTCGCCCTTCCTGCAAAACCCACTTGACCTCGGAGCTGATATCGTACTGCATTCAGCTACCAAATACCTCGGCGGCCACTCAGATGTGGTCTTGGGCGCCTTGATCACCAATCAGGATGAGCTCGCCGAGCAGTTCCACTTTTTCCAGAATGCCGCAGGGGCTGTGCCAGGGCCTCAGGATTGCTTCCTGGTACTCCGCGGCACGAAGACCCTCCACCTTAGAGTCGAGAGGGCGTGCCAGAATGCTGCACAGATTGCCGAATTCCTAAAAGCACAGCCTCAAGTAGACCAGGTCTACTATCCTGGCTTTACAGATCATCCTGGCCATACAACCGCAAAAAAGCAAATGCGTATGTTCGGCGGAATGGTCTCCTTCGACCTGAAAGGAGGAAAGCTCGATGATGCGGTCAAGGCCCTCAGCGGCACTCACTTGTTTACGCTTGCCGAATCCCTCGGGGGCGTAGAATCGCTCATCGGCCACCCTGCCTCAATGACACACGCTTCTATACCCCGTGCTGAACGGTTAAAAGTGGGGCTGACCGACTCTCTTATCCGACTTAGCGTAGGGGTAGAAGATGTGGAGGACCTGCAGCAAGACCTCAAACATGCATTGGGCCAGCTGTAGAGCCAAGCGCATATTTAGAGCGCTTAACCTGCTATGATCCCAGTAAATGCGCGCTTCTCTTGACAGGGAAGCGCGCTTTTTTTTTAACAACTATTTGTTTCATTTATTCCATTTAAAAACTTTTTGATTTATATTTGTTGTGTACGAAAGTAATTGAAACAAAATGTTGTCGCATGGAAATTCTACGATTACACATTCAGCCCTTCCTCCGGCGCAATGCCCTAAAAATAGGCATCATCTCAATCCTCGCATTCATTGCACTGAGAAAAGACCTAAGCTTTAACTTAAACCTGAATACCCCGGCGACCCCAAGGCAAGAAGCCCCCGCTGTGCCGGAAAAACAGGTGAAAGTGGAGCGCTATACCGAAGGTCCCGATCAAGGGCCAGGCTTTTCCTCCTCCCTTTCTGCAACAGACCGTTTCGACTTCAGCGGTGCAGGGGGCGGCCGCGCTCAGCCTACCGCTTTTGGGCGCTTAGCCGATCTCAACAAGGCGACGGTTGAACAGTACATCGAGCGGTTTGGCAAGGTGGCCAAACAAGAACAGGAGAAATTCGGCATCCCTGCTGCTATCATCCTAGCTAATGCCCTGCTGCACAGCCAAGCAGGCGAAGCGCTTTGGGCGAAAGAAGGGCGCAACAACCACTTCCTGATCCCCTGCACTCCGGATTGGCAGGGAGAACAAAAAAACTACGATGGCCGTTGCCTAAGGCAGTACCATAATGCATGGACTAGCTTCCGCGACCACAGCTTTTTCATTACAACAGGTACCTACAGCCCCTTGCAGCAGATCCCTTCTTCTGATATTAAGGGCTGGGCAGAAGCGCTTGAGCAAAAAGGCTTTTCTGCCGAGCCAGAACTGGCCCGGCAGCTCTTAGCAGTTATTGACCGTTACGGGCTTGAATGATGGTTCATGCACCTGTTTGAGAAATACCAGAAAGGGGCCTGCTGCCGGCTTGGGTGCTTTGCCAAACGGCAAGGGCCAAACGCCGGTGGCGCTAGGCCTTTGGCTTGCAGAGTAGCCCTTCAGGCTATGGGCAGAGCTTAGCCCCGGGCGCTAGGCCAAAAACAAGAAGCCAAAATAATCCTATAGGTATGTCTTCTAAAGGCGAAAGCATAGGCCCGGAGCCACCTGTCCCACGGCAAGCCTGATGAGGCTCTGAAAGCCTCAATCCACCTCCACTCCTTCCAAGGTATGTTTGTAATAGTCTACACAAGCGCCAAAAACCCAGCCCTCTTTTCCATTGGCCGAGCGGACTTTTACCCAAGGCTCTTCGGCGATGATGTCCCCCAGGTCGATCAGCTGTGTTGTATCGGTCACCTCATTGAGGAAGGCCACTTCATCATGCAATGCAAGCCGCTCCAGCACTTTGTATTTCAGCCCGGGGCCAGTCCTAAGGTTTAGGGCGGGAGTGACGACATATAAAGGAGTATAAGCTTCGCCCGGAGGAGCTGTCGGGCTTTCAGCCTCCCTGGCTAGCAGGGTATCCTTGGGCTGATATTCGGGGATGAGGCCAGCTTCAGCTGCTGCGATAGAATCTGCTTTCGCTTGTTCAGCATCCAATAGGCGGGCCTCTTCTTCATAAGCATTGCTTGTAGCAGAGCAACGGGAAATGGCCCAGGCTGCAAAAGCCATAAAAAACACCCCGATAATCAGGATTTCTACTTTGGGCAGTACACTCTTTTTTTCACTCATCGTTTTCAGGCTTTAATCTTTCTGGCCACTTGCCCCAAGCTTGTGGCACACTTTGTCGGGCATATATTTGCAAAAGTGCAGAAACCTTATGATTTTTGAAAAGCGAATTGGTTAATGCACGTTTTTTTAGCCACTTGGTGGAAAATGCCCACTGCACAAAAAGCAGTGCCCCTCAATGATGACTAACGGGTACAGCCCGGTTCCCACTCGTATACGCCCCCACTCCACCTTTCGACTATATCGCACATGTCAGATGATCTTCGCTTCCGCGTTGCGCTCACCCTCATCCCCAAAGTTGGTGCAGTGAAAGCCCGCAACCTGATGAGCTATTGCGGAAGTGCCCGTGCCGTGTTTGAGGCCAGCCCTAAAATGCTCGCTACCGTGCCTGGTATAGGAGAACAAATCGTTTCCCACATCCGGCAACCGGACCTTTTAGACCTGGCTGACCAAGAAATAGCCTTTATGACGGAAAATGGCATACAGCCAGTGTTTTATCTGGATAAGGGCTACCCCAAACGGCTCAGCCACCTGCCCGATGCCCCCCCTATGCTTTACTACAAGGGGGAAGCCAGCCTCAACCCAGAACGCAGTGTTGCCATTGTTGGCACCCGAAAACCCACACCCCAAGGGGTCAGGGCCTGTGAGGAGATTGTGGAGGGCCTTCAGGCATATGGAGTGACCATCATCAGCGGGCTGGCTTATGGCATCGACGTTGCCGCCCACCGTACGGCCCTGGCCATGAACATACCCACAATCGGGGTCGTAGCCCACGGGCTTAGGCATATCTACCCGCCACAGCACATCCATACTGCAAGGGAAATGATGGAGGCAGGAGGCGTATTGTCGGAATACCCCAGCCCGACACCGCCCGACCGCGAGCGCTTCCCTATGCGCAACCGCATTATCGCTGGCCTGTGTGATGCGCTCATTGTCGTAGAAACACAGCGCAAGGGTGGGTCCATGATCAGTGCTCAAATGGCCAATGACTACCACAAAGATGTTTTTGCCGTGCCAGGGCGCCCCAAGGAACGCAGTACAGAAGGGTGCAACCTGCTCATCAAAAGCCACCGTGCTTCCCTGATTGAACAGGCTAGAGACCTAGCCTACGTGATGCAATGGGAAGAAAAAAAGCCCGGCCATGGTATTCAACAGGCCCTCTTCCCTGACCTTTCTCCAGAGGAAGATGCCGTAGTACAACTGCTCAAAGAAAAAGAGAACAGAAGCATTGACGAATTGGTGCACCAGCTACAGCGCAGCCCACAAAAAATGGCAGCAGATTTGCTAGAACTCGAGTTCAAAGGGCTGATAAAATCATTGCCGGGCAAAAGGTACACGCTGTTGGCCTAAGCCTCAACGGAATAAGCCGCTGGAAATTTGTGTTCCATAAACTCAGCAGAGTATCTTTGATGTCCTCCCGGGCAGTTGGCTCTACAAAACAGCCCCCTCCCGGGAAAGACACCCGGGCGTAAACCAAAATATCGCAGGCATTTATGCTTTTCGGGCTTTATAGCCTGACAGCCTGGCATCGGCCTAGCGCTGCGAAGGGGTGGCAAGCCCGACAGGGCCGAGCGGGCAGCGAGCCCCGTAGCATAGCGGCACCTGTCCGCAGGCAGGGGCAGGCCCTCCAAAAAAATGACAATCTGGTTTGCGCCCAGACACACAACTTAGGCTATGGCATATTATCTACGGTATTTTCTTGTCCTGCTTACGCTGACCGCTATGGGCTGCCCGTCCCCTGCTACCCTGCCTGCGCTCAGCGAAGGGGAAGCAGCGCCCAGAAATGTTATCCTGCTGATTGGCGATGGCATGGGCATCGCTCAAATCACAGCTAGCATGTATCACGAGGGGAAACCACTAAGCATAGAGCGCTTCCCCGTGACCGGCATTCAGCAAGTACATTCTGCTGACAACTTGGTCACCGACTCTGCTGCAGGGGCAACTGCTTTTGCCACAGGCTCCAAAACTAACAACTCCGCGCTCGGGCTCAACGAGCGCTTGGAATCTGTGCCCACCATCCTCGAAATGGCAGAGCAACGAGGCTTGGCGACCGGGCTGGTCACTACAGCCCCCATCGTACATGCGACCCCCGCCGCTTTTTTTGCGCACGTCCCCCTACGTGGGCAGTATGAAGACATTGCGGTGCAGCTGACGCAGTCCGGAGTGGATTTTTTTGTGGGCGGTGGCATGAAGTATTTCAACCAACGCTCACAAGACCAAAACGATTTGATTGAAATCATGCAGCGCTCCGGGTACCTGATCTCCAGCGTATACGAACAGCCTTTTGCTACCCTGCAGCCCAATTTCAACCAAAAGTTCGGCTACTTCACTGCCATGGAAAACCCGCCAGCATTTTCAGCAGGACGGGACTACCTCCCTTTTGCCAGCCGTACGGCCACCCGTTTTCTCGAGCGGGCATCGGACAAGGGGTTCTTCCTGATGATTGAAGGGGCACAGATCGATTGGGGGGGGCATAAACAGGATTTTGACTACCTTCTTTCCGAACTGAACGACTTCGACCTTGCAGTCAGAGAGGTGCTGAAGTTTGCTGTAAAAAACAAGGAGACCCTGGTCATTGTAACCGGAGACCATGAAACCGGAGGGCTCGCTATCCAGCCAGGCTCCACGCAAGATTCGCTGATCGCAGCCTTCGCTACGGATTATCATACCGCTACGATGATACCGGTATTTGCATTTGGCCCCGGGGCAGGCTACTTCAGGGGGATGTATGATAATACGGATATCTTCCACCGTATGGTGCGCGCGCTGGGCTGGCAATAGTACTGATTTGACCAATCCATCGCGCTCCTTTTTTACCTAGTGCCTCAAGCCATAAATCCTTGACACCCCAAGTTTCGTTGTTTTCCGCCTACTCTTCGTTAAAGAACCGCTCCTTTAGCTCGGGCTAAAGTCGCGAACCTTCGCCTTGATTAGCCGGAAAGTAACTTCAACTTAAGTATCAGAGATTTATGGCTTAAGGCACTAATTTCTGCTTGCATACCACAGCCCAGCCATGTCATTCCGCCCTTCGCCCAACTGGCCACAAAACAAAACCGGGCTACAACCATGAAGCTGTAGCCCGGTTTAACCTGTAAGGCACTTAATTCAACTGGAACCGTACAATCACACCGCCCGATGCGTCGGTCCGTGGGAAACCAGCAGAAGTAGCAGGCACTGTGCGGCGGTAGTCAAAAAACAGCCGCAGCGACAAGCGCTGACTAATGGCGTACTCCACAGAAGGCGAAAGCGACAGGGCGTAGTTGCCTCGCGTTGGTTCACGGATGCCTTCGTCTAAGCGGTGCGCAAAAGTAACATCATCCCGGATCGACATATCGAAGTTGATGTCAAGGTCCTGCCCTTGCAGGCCACGCCCACCGCCGCCCCCTCGCCGGTTATTATTCCTGCCCGACTGGTTCTCCTCTTCGGCTTCTTCCTCGTCCCTTCGGTTGTTTTTCCGTTTCCCGCTACCTGTAAGGAATGGGATATCCACGTTCCGGATCAGGTAGCCAAAGCCAACGGTAAACTCCTCAGACTGAGTTTCATTGAGCTGATAATTGACGGTGCTCAGAGCCAGCGTCCTGGATTTTTTATAATCCACATTGAAGCTGATGCCATTGGTCAGCGTCATATCCAAGCCAATGAGAGGAGCAAAAGATTCTTGGATGACCACGTCCGCGATTTCCAGCCTTGGATAGAAATTGAACGAGCCCGTATCTATAGGAGATGTAGACCGGGTAGCCAGATAGGGCAGGCTCGTCCGGAAATTATTTACGCTCAGTGTAGAATTGTAGCCGTGGGAAAGAGAGAAATTCTGGAAAACTTTGCTGAAAAATGGGACCCTCGAAAGCCCATTATACTGCAAGCGCCAGTTGATCGAGGGCATTTGGTCAAAAATATTCAACCGGGTATTGTTGGGGTCTTCCCCCCTGTAGGCCGCGATAAAGGCAGGAAGGATAACCTCCTGCTGAGTGTTGCCATAACCGTCCGAATACCCCTGCTGCCCCAGGTTTTCATCTTGGTGGACCCCCTCTCCAAGGCGTTGGGAAATGATGATCCGGTTCGCTTCGAAAGTGCTAAACAAGGCTGTTATATCGTCATCGCTATCATTGAACAGCGTGCTCAACGCGTTGTAGGTAATCTGCATACTGCCAGTACGGTAGGGCACCGTATGCACCAAATTCCTTACCCCATCGCCCGGAAGGGTATCCTTGAATGACTCAGAGAAGTTTTCTTGGAACGTACGGTTCAGCTCCAAGTCTATGCGGAAGTCTTGGAAAGGCTCTATAGTAGCCTTAGCATCAAAGCGTTCGGAGTAGGTCTGCTGTACTTCCTGATTCAAGAAAGAGCTGCCGGTGATCCACCGTTCATTTTCCCGCAGCCAGTCGCCGGAAAGGTTGTCTGCATTGGGGTTGAAACGCTGGTCTTCCGTTAGGTTGCGGATATTTGGCTGTAGGCCGGCTACAAAATCCCATCCCGGGGACTCGAAGTTGTTCAGCCCCAAAATTTCAGAACGGGGCATATAGCCCGGCACGGTAGTAGAGAATTGTTCATTGTAGTTGAAGCGCACCCTCCTTACGGAAAGCAGCGGCCGGACAAGCACCCGCTCGAGGGTGGAGGGGTCCCTGTCTTTTTTATCCTCATCCTGCCCTTCCTCTTCCGCATTGCCACGGCCGCGGCCACGTGGGCTGGGCGCACGCCCCCGGGAAGCACCACCACGGTTGCCCCGGTTGATTTTACGGAGATAGCCAATTTTGTCGTACAGGCGCTCTAGGTCAAAGTCCAAGTCTGCTGTACGGTTTTGGTTGTTTTGGATAACGTTGCCGAGGCTGTCAACATTCAGGGCTGCAGCTGACCAGTTGTAGTTGCCCTGGTACTGCACCTTGGCAGTCACCCAGCCCTTGAGCAAGGGAATGTGCTTAATGGGCAGGTCATAGCCTACGCTGATGTTGTGCTGGTAATTCTTCGGGCGGCCAAACTGCTGAATGTTGGTCCAAATGCTGTCCCTCCGGATCTGCCGGGCCCGCTCAAACCCAAACTGCTCTACCAAGGCGGTTTCGTCGGGCTCATCGATGACCGCACTGTTGGTCGCATTGAAGTTGAACTTGAGCGACTTCGTCAAGTCCCACTGTAAGTCGTAATCCCGGTTCCAGGTAAAGCGCTTGTTGTAAAACGTACGGAACTGCGGGGCTACATCCGTGAAGCGGTAACTCGTCGTTTCAAAGGTCCGGTTCATGACCGAGCTAAAAGTAAAGGAGTTGGGCAGCGGGTTGAAATTGAACTCCGAAATCAGCTTCAGGGCATCTACGTTGATCGCCTTCAGCGGCTGAATGTAATTGGCGCGGCGGCTGTAGGAATAATCGATGGCCCCAGTATGCTGCTCCTCTTCATTGAACTCAATGATGGGGTCTTGGTATTCAGTTTCTGTATAAGAATAAGACGCACTGAAATTGGAAATATCCCAGGGCATAGGCGCTTTGGAGTTGTCGGTACGCTCCTTGCGTACATTGGTCAGGTTGACACTACGGATAGTCGTCACTTCCTGTGCGGCAGACCTGACGGAATCCCGCACTTCTGGGCTGTCGATATCTCGCAGCTTATCATCCAGGGTGATATCCAGGTCATAGGGGTCAAATTCAGGGGTAGTGGTGGTATTGGACAGCTGTGCATAAAGCGGCAAGCGGAGCCCCCAACGTTCGGGCAGGAACTTATCCAAGTTGAAATTGACTGCGAAATCGTAGCCTGTTATCCGCTCTCTGGCCCGCTCCTGCACCTTCTGGTCCAGTGCACCAAAACCGATACTGCTAAAATTGCCCGCCATGGTCACCGAACCAAAATCCGCCAGCTGAGCATCTACCCTTGCGGTAGCTGCTGCTCCGCCACGCTCATCCAGCCCGGTCAGGCGCAGCTCGTTCAGCCAGACCTCTAGATCGTAGAGCTCGTCATCGGTATTGAAGTCATAGGGGTTTCGCACTCCTACCATCAAAACTTTGACCTGTCCGACACTAGGGTTGCCCCTGATTTTCAGTTTGTGGATTTTTTCTCCTACCTGTTTTTCGATGCTGTACTCATCAGCTAAGCTAACGCCTTGGGCATTGCGCTCTTTTTTGAGGTCCACCAGCTCCTGCAGGCCAAAATCGAACTCATTATCAGGGCGCCAAACGGCACGTTTGTACTCCGGGCTATTCGGGCTGCCCATCAGGTCTTCCACTTGTGACATCGTTAGCGGGATCTCATACTCGTAGTAGTTGCCCTGAAAATCACTGCCCAAACGGACAAATATGGAGGTTGCCCCATCTGGGATGGTGGCCCCATTGGTCTCTTCTGCGTGGATGAACATTTTGAAGCGCTCATATACCCGCATGTCCATATTGATCACTTTGAAGATAGCGCGCTCCGCACCATTGCAAAGGTCTTCGATATCCATGGTGAGCGACTGCTCGTTCTGCAGATTGGTGAACACCCCCACGGCGCGCTCCCGCTGGATTCCATCGGGCAGGACATAGTTGAACGGAAGGCGGCCATTGTTTTCTTCGATGTTGACGTTGTCAACGGTGAAAGCCGTTTCGTCATCATTGCAGTTGGCGATAGCCGGGCCGCCAATTTCGGAAAGGTCCGGACGATAGCGGCGCCATTGGTTGCGCACCAGTTCGAGGCGGGCAAAACGCAAGGTTACCGGTGCTTCAAACTCTTGCAGGTACATCCGCATAAATTGGATGCTGCGGAAGTCCCGGATCCCCCCTACGGAGCGCTTCTGCGGGCCGTCGAGCGGAATACGGAAGCGGTACCAGATCCGGCCATTATCTGCAACACGCTGATCGGTAATGAACGGGGTTTGATCCGTATCAATTTCGCCGGGGCGCTCCTGGCTACGGCGCAAAGGGATTTTATACTCAAAGTAAGCCTCTGATTCGTTCAGGGTATTGTCTTGGTTAAGGTCCTCAGAATCTGGGACGTTCGTGCCGGTCTGCCGGAGGTTTTGGTTGCCCGTATTCTGAGAAGCCGAGCGGGAGTTGCCATCCGGGTTGTTGAATTGGCGGTAACGGTCGTACACCCCTTCTTCATTGCTCCAGTTCCCGTCGTTATAGTAGCGGAAATTGTCTTGAGCGGGGTCGACAGCCACCTGAGAGGCTACCACAGCATTCACTGCAGAAAGTGCGGCGAGGTAATCGGCATACTTATCGCGCTCATCCTCGTCTGACAAGCCATCAAGGCCAACGTCTTGTAAGGCTCGTGTTTCCTCGTCGTTGTCAAAAGCACGGGTAATCTGCTGGGAGACCGGCACCCTAGACCAAGCCGTTTCGTTGGTCCGCCGGTTGGGGTTGGCCGGGCCAGGCAAGCCATTCTCAAAGAACAGGCGGGAGTCACGGAGGACATCCTCAGAGACATTGCCCAAGTTGATGTAAAGATCGCCCTCCCGCCCGGCTGCATCTTGGGCTGCGCCATCTCCAGACTCGTCCAGGAAAGGGCTAAGCATCCAAAATTCCAAGAATTCGATATTGGCAGACTGGAAATCATTGGTAGTCAGATCGCGCATAATGCCTGCCCAACGGGTACTGGGGTCATTCAGCTCTACTTGCCCGTTGGAAAGGTTGACCCCTCGGGAAAAGCCTGGGTACCCATCGGGCACATCAAAGTTGTAAGGCCCCCGCTCATTGGGGTAGTAGCGCAGGTCGAAAGTCTGGATATTGGGCAGCTGATTGGGCTGCAGTTGAAGGTTGGGGAAAACTTCAGTCTGCATCACCTGGCTGGTGAAAATATTGTCGTTATCAGCCCCATTCCGTGCAACTTGGTCAATGCGGTACCAATTGAGCATTGCCCTGTTGGCGCCGTAGCGCAGGTCATTGATCAGCTCCCCTTCCGGGAAACGGGGGTTGTTGTTCTGTGCATCGTTGCCGGGTACACTCGCCAAGCGCCAGCGGTTGGCCTGTGCCCGGAGGTCGAAGCTGCTACCGCTCCCCTCAAAGTCATCTATATAAACGACACCGCCTTTGTCCCGGCTATTCTGGTTGATGGCACGGGCGTGCCCAGGCTGAATGGCAGCTACTTCAGCCGCCACGGTAATGCTTGAAGGCTCCTTAGTAGAAATCCCTGGCAGGGCATCCACCGCGCGGGTCAGCCATGGAGCCTGACGGCTTAGGTTCATATCCAGGCCATAGATGTTATTGTTGATGGGGTCATCGCCTACATTCACCTTTTGGGTAAAGGGCCGCTCGAAAAGCTTGAGGAAAGTAGCTCCGATATTGAAGTTCTCGTCTACCTGATAGTCGGCCCTGAGCCCGACCATGGTTTTCTGTTGAAAACCGAACAAGGTATTGTCCTCAAAAGAGATATTGACCGGCACCCCAGACTGCAGTATGGCGTCGTTGAGGATGCGGACTTTGCCGATGGCATAGTCCACTTCATAGTCGATGCCCTCTTTTAGCTCCTGCCCACCGGCACGGACACTCACCGAGCCTTGCGGGATGTTGAACGCACCAAGCGAGATTTCTGAAGAAACGCTGGACTTGTACTCCCCCCGGATGATAAAACGGTTCTGTTCTGCCGATTCCTGTGCCAGGAACTTGGTGGTTTCGTAAAGCGAATCGTAGACGTATTTCCGCCGGAGCTCTTCATCGTTGATCTCCTGTGAAAGGTCGGAGCCAAAGGGCTCTAAGACCGGGAACATAATACGGCCGTTGCGCGGGTTGATGGTCACCCCCGGCACAAAGTCGAAAATACCATCGGGCTGCGGGTCGCCTTGGGTATTGAGGTTGTCGAGGTTGAACACCCGCAAAAGGGGGATGCCAGCGATCTCCGTTTCTGGGATAAAACGCTTCTGCCCAGCCCCTGGGTCATCGTAGAAGATGTCGAGCCGGAAGTCCTGTTGATTGACCTGAAAAGCGCCAATAGAATAGACGTTTTTCATCATCAGGTCCCAGGTTGGCACATCCGTGCGCTGTGTCATGCTTTTGAGCATCTTCACGAAGAGCACCTTCGGGGTCAGGTTGGTGGTATCTGTGCCTACGGTGCTGTTGTTGATGGACATCTCCCCCACGCGGTAGATATTGCCATTGTACTCGTACTCAAAAGCCACACCGAGCACCTGATCGGGCTGTACATTGATGTTGACCGAAATGAAGCCAAGCTCGGGGTGGAAAGTATACTCAGAAGGCTGCAGCTTACGAGCGCTCACCTTCTCGAAGTCGCGGTTTTGCTGCAGGTCAAATTCGTTTCTCAAAGTCGCCACCGCACGGTCGATATTGCGGATGTTTTCCCCTTGGCTGATGATACGGCTGTAAAGGTCGTTGGCTGCGTTATCGGGCAGGGGCTTCCGGTCGATGAGGTCAAGGCGGTTCCAATTGGGGTTGGGCGTGACTTTATCAGGGCTGACGAGCAAAGTGGGCTCGGCCAGGTCGGCCAGGGCTACAATATCTCGGACATCCGTCACCTCATTCCGGTCGTTGGTGATCCAGACTTCCAGCTTCTTGATTTTGAAGAGGCTGTTGACCTGAGGCAGGTTGCGCAGGGACCGGTTGAAGTTGTCCCGGTTGTAATGGGTAAGCAGGAAATGGCGGTTTTCGTCATATTCATCTGCACGTACTTCAAACTCCTGTACCTGGCTTCCGCCCTCGATCTGGATATTCTCCCGCTGAGACCGTTGCTGGGAGGCGATGGCCGTCAGGCGGAGGTGGCCAAATTTCAGTTCTGTTTTTAGCCCGAACAAGCTCTGCCCGCCTTGGATAAGGTTGCCGCGCAGCGGCAGGCTCACGTTGCCCGCTTCAATTTTTTGCAGGATAGCATCTTCGCCCCCGGCAAAGTTGTCGGAATTGTAGTCGAGCTTGATCTGGTTATCGAAATTAAAATTGGCATTGGTATTATAGGTGGTAGTCAGGTTCAATTTTTCCCCAATCTTGCCGACGACGTTCATATTGATGTCCATGTCGAAGTCAAAATTGGTAAGGTTCCGCTGCCGTTCGGGCAAGTCAGGGCGCTCAGTGCGGCTAGAGCGCACCCCAAAGGTGAGGTCGATATTGCCCTGAGGGCGGATGTCTACCTGAGTACCGCCAAAGAGGCGTTCGAGGAGGTTCTCCTTGACGTCGATCTCTGCGATAGGGTCATTAGCGCCACCGAAGCCGGAGGAAGAAGCGCCGGAGAGCTCGCTGAAGTAGCGCTGTTCGTCCTGTTTGCGGCGCAGCTCCATGTATTCATCGAAAGAGAGGAAAGTAGGGGGGCGGTAGTAGTCGTCCCCAATTTTTTCGGTAATGATATATTGGCCTGTTGCAGGGTCGTACTCCACATTTTGCTCTATGGCGTTGGGGTCCTGCAGGTCAAAAGGGTTGGCGTTGGGGTTGGTGATAAAGTCCCCAAACCGCTCGTCCAAATCGGGGAAAGTGTCTAAGGCAACAACCATAGCTTTCCGGTAAGGGTCGCTCAGGTTGTCCGGTTCAGCGAAAGCGAAAGGTGCCGTTGCAGCAGACAGGGCAAAAAGTAGAAGTAGTCGGTTCATATTCAAAACTAGTTGGGCGGCCCGTTCCAGGCCTATCCAAGGGCATTGTAGCCGTTTGATCCGCTTCATTGCACGGGTCAAAATGCGATGGAAAAAACGGAAGGGCGCTGCTCAGCACCCGTTGTAGTGACAAATGCAGGTTTGTTGTGCTTTAGCCCCTGCCGGCTGGCCAGCCGCTAGGCTGCTGGCACCCCCACAGGTTTTGGCTTTCCTGAGTCTTAACGCAGCGGTTCGCGCTCCTTTGCCCTTTAACCGGATTTTAACACCTGCCTGCAGGAATGCACCCGGGAAAGGCGCCGCAAAGAAAAGCATTTCGGCGGCAGCCACCAAACAAAGGTGCTGCTGCTA
>NZ_VOOR01000050.1 GCF_007993045.1 Phaeodactylibacter luteus | reverse complement strand
ATATGGTATCTAAACTTTTCATTGATTCGGATGTGGTAATCGACTTTTTTCAGACAGAGAACCATTTGCGAATCCTGCCAGTGAAATATTTGAACTAAGCGAACAGGGGAAACTGGAACTCCATGTTTCGGCAGTAAGTATCAACAATATTTATTACATCGTTAGAAAATATTTAGACCATAAAAAAGCTATACAAGCCATAGAAGAACTTATCGAAATGGTCCAGGTTGCTGGAACAACGAAAATAGAAATCATCCAAGCGTTAAAAAATGGTTTTAAGGACTTCGAAGATTCAATACAGTACTCAACTGCATTGACAATCGATGGAATTGAAGCGATAATCACTCGAAATGTCAAAGACTATGAAAAATCTGAAATTGCTGTTTTTACTCCAGAAAATTATTTGAAATCAAAGGTAAACGAGAGCTAATCGAGTAGACGGCTCCGCCCATAATTGAGCGGAGTACACCTCTCACATTTACCCGGCTACAGGGGCGGGCCACCGAGCATACGGGCCTCGTACTGATGGTTTGCCTCCCTACTATGGCATTTGCTGACTTCTTCGCTCCGTCAATGAATGGGCACGAAGACCTCCCCGGGTAAGGCTCCCTCTTTGGGCGTAAACTAAACTGTCGCAGGCGCTTTTATTTTCCGGGCTTTAGGCTGGCACCGGCCTAGCGCTGCGGAGGGGTGGCAAGCCCGATAGGGCCGAGCGGGCAGCGAGCCCCGCAGCATAGCGGCACCTGCCCGTTGCCCCATCCTTGCAGCAGGGGCAGGCCCCAAAATGACATCTTCATCCTGCAGCTGCTCTGTGGGAGCACAGCCTTTGCAAACTAAGCATAAAATCAAGGGCTAAGCTCCGTAGGGCCGGCACCATTGGCCTTCCTATCCCTGCCAAATCACGAATTGGGCACCGGCTATTAAAAAGCCCCCGGAAGCAGTGCTGCCGGGGGCTGCCTGAAAGCCTTCAGGTATCCATATAGTGCTCTGGCCTAGTCCACAGCAATGACGTTCAACGGCATCGTCTGCGGCAGCTGATGGCTTTCCAGCTGCAGGCTGACATAGTACAGACCTGTAGGCAGCCCTTTGAGCTGCAGTTCGTACCGTGTAGCACCTGGTGCTATGGCTTGGGATTGTAGTAACTGCCCAGCCGGATTGTAAAGGCGGATTTCGCCTTCTTCTTCCAAAGGGGTGTCCCAGCGGACGAGCGCCCGCCCGAACGCAGGGTTGGGAAAGAGCTCTGCCCCATGCCCGGCCCACTGTCCTGCCTGTGGGCTGCCGCCTTGTAGGGCCGCCATCTCATTGCTGCCCCCGCCGCCGAAGGCAGCCGGGAAGTCTACCTCATCAAAGGTGGCCGTAGCCGGGTTCTGATTGAGCGAGAAAGCAGAGAGTGAAACGCGCAGGCAGGCAGGCATAGACACAAAAGCTTGGCGGGCAATAAAATAGTTTGGCGTATTTGCCGGGCGGTAATAGCTCCGGAAAAAGTTGCCGGTGCGCTGCAGCAAGAGCGCGCTCGGGGCGTTGCCGGTGACCAGCGCGACCTGCTTATTGGTATTGGCAACCGTGCGCTGCTCCCACCGCATCGTAGGGCTCAGGTTGGTGAACAGGCCTATGCTGCGGGCGCCAGGCGCTGTTGACTCCCGGGCGGTGATACCGCCGTAGGCACTGGGGGATGACACAGTAGCAATGCGGGCTGAAACCTGGAAATTGGTGTTGCATATCTCTAGCCCCAAGGTGCCCATCTGGTCTTGGCTGCCAAAGCTGCCATTGACCGCAGGGGTGGATATGCTGTAAGTCCCGTTGTTTTCACAAATATCGTAGCTGTAAGTTGTGCCCGCGGCAGAGGTGCCTATATCGGCTGTCGACCAGCCAGAGGGCACCCCTTCGCCTGTCAGCACCATTACTGCTGCTTCGCAGCTGCTGCTGTTCCCGCTAGGGTCGGTGGCGGTAAGGGTGACCGGCTGCAGCCCTAGGTCATCACAATTGAAAACCACCTGGCTGGCTGACAGCTGCAGGCCTGCCGGGCAATTGTCCGTTGTGCCATTGTCTATCAGCAGGGGGGTGATCTCTGCCAAGCCGTCCTCCAGCCCCAGGTAGACGGTAATGTCCTGGCACAAGGCTTGGGGCGCTGTATCATCGATGATGGACACCTGAGCCGTGCATTGGCCCGTGTTGCCGGCAGGGTCCTCCGCAGTCAGCGTGACCGTCGTGGAAGACTCTGCATCAGTACAGTCAAAACCGGCCTGGCTCAGGGTGTACGACAGCCCGGAGCAGTTGTCGGAGCTTCCGGTCAGCAGATCGGATACTTGCAAGGCGTAGCTGCCCGAAGCATCAAGGGAGCGGGTGATGCTGGCCCGGCAGAAAATCTGAGGGGCGATGGGGTCTGTCACGGTGACATTGGCCGTGCAGGTTGTAGCGTTGCCAGAGCCATCCGTGGCCGTTACCACAATGGGGTTTACCCCAGCGTCTGCACAGCTGAAGCTCACGCTCTGGGGCGAAAGGGTGTAGGCCGTACAATTGTCTGACACATTGCCTACCAAGCTGCTGGACAGTACGCTGCCCTGCCCTTGGCTATTGAGGGATATGGCGAAGTCTGTACAAGACAAGAGCGGCGCTATTTCATCAACGACCAGCACGGTAGCCGTGCAGGAGCCGGCATTCCCAAAGGGGTCTTCTGCAGTGAGCGTCACCTGATGGCTCCCCAGGTCAGCACAGGAGAAAGCGGCCTGGCTGACTTCGAGACCGAGGATACCGCAATTGTCCGTGCTGTTGGCCGCATCAAAAACTTGCTCGGGCGATAGCACTGCCTCCCCATTGCCGTCTAGGCTGATGGCCACCGTTTGGCAAACCAGCTGAGGGCCTTCTTCATCGGCCACGACGATGGTGTACTGAAACTTCGACTGATTGCCGTAGGGGTCCTCGCTTGTGACCGTGAGCTCGTTGCTGCCGGGCACTACAAACAGCTCTAGGGCATAAAGCCCATTTTCTGCGTCTACCAGGGTAAGGTTATAAGCAGAGGTGCCGAGCGCCCCCGGCTCCGAATCAATGGAAACGCTCACCGTTGGCGGGGTGCAGTCTTCTTGGGAATAAACCGCAAAAGCGAGGTTGGCCCCGCAAAAGCCATCGTCTACCGCTTCAAATTGGCTGCCCATGTGGCTCAGCAGCTGATTGCTGCTGTTGCGGACCGTTAGCGGGGGAGGGTCATAGTCAGGCGCACAGGGATCCAAAGGGAAGGGGTCAAGGTCATCGCACAGCCCGTCTGCATCGCTGTCAACGTCATAGCAGACTGAGGTAGTGACTTCATCTGCCAGCATACCGGGGTAGGCACAATCTGCAGCAGTGAATGTAAAATACCCGCCGCCGCGGAAATCTTCAGCCTGTGGCTCGATCGCTACCTGCCCGTCTTCTCCGACACTGATCAGAAAGGGGGAGAAGTCGAGCAATAGTGGGGCATCCGCACTGCCCAGCTGGCCTGAGCCGCCAAAAGGCAAAGTGACCGGCAGGGTGTAAATATCTTGATGGGCTGCACTGTAGAAGCGGGCTTCCATCTCCGCCTCCGGCTCACTGTGGCGTACCGTTACCAGGTAGTACGCCTCCCCATTGACGTAGCCTGGCCCAGCGACCCCGCGCAGGTCGCCGTCTATGAAAAAAGCCAGGCGGTCATCGGGGTGGCTAAAGTACAAGCCAGGGGTGTAAGATACACGGGCCGATACGGTGGCCGAATGCTGAAGGCCAGCCACCAGCCCGATCCATGCGGGCTGCGGCAGGGCAGGGTCGGGGGTTTCCAATACTGGCATCACGCCCAGTGCCAGGCACTCCCCGCCAAAGCTGTCTTCGTAGTCCAGCAGGTTGAGGGGCGGGAAAGCACTGCCGGGGGCCGTGTACTGCCAGGGCACTTCGTCAAACACCGGGGGCGCGTACCCTTCTTGTACCGTAAACGCGATCTGCGCTTCCGCGAAATAAGCATTGGCAGTAGCTTCTGTTGCCCGGACCGTAATGGCAGCGGGGCCAAAAAAATCCGGCTGCGGCACGACACTGAGCACATCGCCCAGCAAAGTGGCCTCAAGGCCAGGGTGGCTTGCCGATATGCTCCACAGTATGGGGTCTTCATCGGCCTGCACCAAAAAGGCAGATAAGCTGATGCTTTCGAAAGCACCGCCCTGCAAGACAGTCTGCCCGGGTATGCCCTGCAGGGCGACCGGGGCATCTCCGTCGGCATAAGTTTCAATTTCCACCGGCGCCTCAGGGGAGCCATTGGGCAGCTGATGGACAAAATTGACAGTGGTCGTAGCTACATAAACCTCATCGGCTGCGCCGCTGTACACCCAAATGTCCAGCTCTATCCCAAAGGGGACATGCGAATAGATGGTCACAAAGTGGTAGCGGCTACTGCCAACGAGGGCGGAAGTGCCGACCCCTAAGATCGTGCCCTCATGGGCTAGGGCAATCTGATCTGCCCCGTGGTTGGAGATGCCCCCGTCCAAAAGGATGACCCCTGTGAAAGTAGCTGAGTAGTCATACTCAGCAGGATTGGGGGCGGGCCAGTCTGGTGGGCTGGCAAAAACGCAGCCCCACCAAAGAAAAAAGGCGGATAGCCACCCAGCCTTTATCCAGGTTGTATGATGTAAATGCATATGATTTTGCTTTTGAGGAATGGGCTGAAAGGCGGCAGAGGCCGGAGCCTCTGCCGCAAAACCGTGATTGGCTTTTCTCAACCAAATCCTTGCGTTTTACTTCAGAATTTCAACTTTCCGCGACAGCGTCTGCCCTTCTGCCTGCAGTGTCACGATATACAGGCCGTTGGCCACGTTTGCGGGCCGCCATTCGATCAGGTTCTCCCCGGCGCTTACAGCCGTAGAGCGCTCGGCTACTTTACGGCCTAGCATATCAGAGATGGTAATGTCCACCTCTCCTGCAGCAGCCGCCCAATAATTGAGGAAGACCTGCTCTTTTGCTGGGTTCGGGAAAATACGGAGCACCTCAGTGGCCAGCTCCCGAGCGCTCGCGCCCGTCACCTGCTCCAGGGTGAGCACCACCGGCTCTGTCACCTCGCCGTGGACAACGTCCGCAATAAAGGCGAGCTCTTCAGCCACTTCGTGGATATCGCCGCTGGCACTGTCAAAATACTTGAAGCTGACGGCCTCCCCCTGCCCATTTGCGAATACCGTCAGGAAGATCAGGTAAGTGTCCAAAGCTTCGATATAGACCGGCTTGCCGCTACCGCGCACCTCCCCATTGATGAAGGCCCCCACTTCGTCCCCTTCTGAAAGGATATTGGGCAGCTCATCGGCAGCAACTGCTGCGACCAGGTTCATGCTGTACTCAAACTCGTAGGGGTCTACGTCCCATACTTGCGCCACGCTGCGGGCCTCAATGCCGTCGGGGCGGCGGGCCTCATCTTCCCCGGGCTCAACGAAGGCAGGGTACGACAAGCTGCCGCCGTTCGCCAGGTTGATCTGATAGCCATTGGGCGAGCTCATGAAGTTGAGGTTGCCGACCCAGCCTACCCCGGCTACGTACTGTGCAAACCCGGCCTGCCCCTTGATGATATCGCCCTGTAGTGGGCTCAGGGAGGACAGGGCCTGATTGACCGGCATGCCCTGCTGTGGCAGGTAGCCGATCCAGTTCCAGCCGGGCTGCAGCGGCAGCGGCGCTGCCAGGTCGACCGGGCTGCCCAGCAGGGTCAGGGAGTCAAATGCGCCGCTGAAATACTGGTACATCGTCTCGTGGCTCAGGGCAGAAAGGGAGCCCGCCCATACCCCGCCTGTGGCAAAGTACTGCGCGAAGGCAGCCTGCCCTTTGATGGTCGCCCCGCCCGGTGCCGTCAGGCTGCTAAGGGCAGCGTTCAGGCCAGGGTCCGGCAGGCTCACATTGTAGGATATCCAGTTCCAGCCCGGATAGATAGGAATGCGCCGCAGCAGCAGGTTGTTGGTATGGATCACCTGAGGGGCGACCGGTGAGCCGATGAGGTCGTCCGAAACAAAATCAAAGGACTCCAAGGTGCTGCCGTACAGTTGGCACTCGCGTGCATCCCATACCTGGAAGCTAATAGACTCCCCTGTCACCTGATCGCTGTACACCGTCAAGAAGGCCAGGTATTTCTGTAGTTCTGGCACGTATTCTACTGCGGCTACCCCGCGCAGCTCACTGCCGACAAAGGCAGCGATGAGGTCTAGCTTGTCATTGGAGATTTCCCCCTCAATGTCCAGTTCGGCCGTCATCGTCATAGAGTATGCCCAGTCGGCAGGGTTGATTTGCCATCCCGGCCCTTCACAGGCTACCCGGAGATTGACATCAATGGCCTTGTTGCCGTCTGTGCCTACCACATTGACCTCTGTGAGGTACTCGTTCTGCGGCAGGTCGTCGGGGAAGATGAAAGTGATCTCTTTCTGTTCGCCCGGTTCGAGCAGCCCATCGGCAGGGGAGATGATCATCCAGGAAGGGATGCTGCCGTATGCCACAGAGCCGTCCGGATTGTCGATACGGGGCCCCGCTATCGAGAAGTTGAATGGGGTGCCGCTCTGATTAACAATGTCACGAGTGACCGTCAAGCCGTTGCCCTCGATTACGACTTCCTCGATGTCTGAGCCTGGCCTCCACCGCAGTGGGTTGAGGTCTACGAGGAACTCCCACGCTCTGAAGTTCACAGTTGGGCTACCGGGAGCGCCGATGGGCACTTCCATGGGGTTGCCCGCCAGGTCTTCGATATCGGTAGCTATCGCCCGGAGGGTCTTGCCGTTGATGAAACGGGACTGTATCTCTGGCGTGATGATGATCTTGTCGCCCACACATTGGCTGCTGAAGGGCACGAGTGCGCCAGTCTCGGTATCGATCAGGGCGATGTTGTTCAGGTTGATATTGGTGCCGATGCCATCCGCATCAAAGACTTTATTGCAATTGATCGGCTCATTGAAGGTAATGGAGATCTCATCGCCACGGCTCAGGATGCCATCAGCAGGCTGTGGTGCGCCGAACAGCTCGGGGGCTTCGGTCTCCTTGACTACTCTGATGACTTCAGAAATGCCCGGTGAAAGGTCACCGCCTATAGTGCCCCCGCAATCGGCGATTGCTCTTAGCTCGTAGGCGCCGTCCTTCAGCTCCATCATGTCCCACTGCACGATCTTAAAGACCGGGTCATTAGCAAAGCTGTCTGCCGGCAATTCCAGGATATTGACCCAGGAGCCATCGCCCGGGATGGGGCGGTACTGCAGGCGGACAATGTCCAGGTCCGGGTCCTCGTTGTCGTACTCGCTCAGGGTCACAAAGAGGTTCTCGTTGCCCGGCGTAACCACATGGTTCTGCAGCGGGAAGGAGATGTCGATCGGTGTACAAGGCTCAATGAAGAACACATCCAGCTCCAGCGGCAGGTAAAAGCGGCTGTACACCTCCTTTTCGCCATTCGACTGGGCGATAGGCTGGTACTCATCGTAAATGAGGAAGCCGCCGTCCCCGGCATCAAAGCCTACAGACTCGGAGTGCTCGATTTGGCAGGTAGAGGCAAAATACAGCCCCAGGTCTTCAAAGGTGAACTGCCCGGTATTGGGGTATTCCACCGTCACCGTTTTGTTGAAGGACTGATTGCCGATAAACTGGAACTCCACAGGGTTGATCAAAGGCTCCCCGTCCAGCTTGATGAGGGCACCATCGGGGTTGCCGCCTTCGTCTACGCCCAGCTCATAAATCAGCCCGTCCACGCCATTGGGGCCGATGCTGCCCAGGGTCACCTGGAAGACCGCCGGGGTATTGTCCGGCACATTAATGGCTACGTTTTCAGCAACCTGAATGGATACTTCCTCCCGGTTGCGGGTGCCGGGTATCCATGGGCACATGGATTCCCCGCCTGCAACCCTGAACATTGGGGCGGTAGCAAATGGAGCTTTGTTCAGGCTGGACACCTGGTAATCGGTATTGGCAATGGCATTGTCGAATTCATACAAAGTAGAAATCTGGTCTTCCAGAGCATCAACCTCATCCTCCATGGCCTCCAGGTCATCAAACCCGATGTTTGGCTGCGGGCCGGATGCGATGTCCACAGAATAAAAGTCATTCAGGTCATCATCAGCGAGGGTGAAGGAGGTTTCCACGAAGTTGCTGGTAGAAATACCCTCAGTCGTTTCGTTGGTATGGTTAAAGCTGGCTTCTATCTTCCAGTCTGAACCAAAACCGTCCCACTCCCAGCCAAACTCGTTCTGTATACCCTCACCGCCTCCAACAGAGGTAGTGAACGTATTGGTGCCCGTCATGGTGCTTGAGGTTGTTTCTGTGTAAGTAGCGGCGGCATCAAAGGTGATGTTCCTGTCATATTGCGCTTGTCTTTGGCGATAGCGCTTATTGGTTACCTCTGTAATCCACTTGTCTCTCGAAAGCTTTGCCTGATCTCTTTGCACCTGTGGCACGCTTTCGTTGGCAGCGATCGAATCCAGCAAGGGAATCACTTCAGTCAGGATTTGCCATTCGGAAAATACAAAGTCCGTGGAAAATCCAACGGGTGCTACTGTCAAAATCTGGTCGAAGGTGAAATTACAATTATCGACATCATAATCCAGAATATCCCGGGCACCAATTTCGAAGTTCATAGCCGCCCCAAAGTACACATCGGCGTAAGTACCCCAGATATCGTCCCCATCTGAAGTGCTGATCTCCTTGGTTGTGGTAAAACAAAACTCTGAAGCATTAGAATTCGTCTGGCTCGACTCAAAAGAACCGGAAAGCGTAGTGGTGTTATTGAGCTCAAATGATGTAACGTTTGCTACGCCCAACCCCGTTACCAATTCTATTTTTTTCCCGAGTTTGAAGGCCACATCTGAACTGGCACTTTCCGAACTCACATTCACGTCTTCCCAGGTCACACAGGTTTCAGTGCCCTGAGTCAGGGTGGCATAGGAACCGTCTCCCGGAGGGTCGTACACAATACCAAACACTTCTGATGGCCCGGAGGTAGAAATGGTACCGGGCAATTGACGTTCACCCAGGACAATCGCCTGGTAGGTTTCCGTAGCCAGCAGCCCGTCTACCTCGGCAGTCACCTGTAAGTTTTTGGTATGAGGGGGTAGCATATTTGGATTGTTGGCATACCATTCATAGACATAAGTGCTGGTGTCGCTGAATACTTCTTCCTGATCGTATTCCGCAATACCGTTGTTGATGACCAGCGAGAAGGTGTCCAGGTAGCATTTACCGCCATCGTAATCCTGAAAAACCCGAATGTTATTGGAATACAGCTTCGGGGTCGAAAACTCCTGGGAGTCATTGATCAGTGGGAGGCCGCACTCATTGTCCAGCAGCCCATTATTGATCTCGCCCAGCTCTACATTGGGCGGGCTGATGTACATGAAATCGACGGTATCCTGTTCCACATTACGCAGGTCGATTTCCGTACCGCCCTGCACCTGGAAGTAATTATAGATCACACTATTGGAGTGTTCGGTTACCGATACCGCCACCGGGATAGGCGGGATATTGTCAAACTTGAATTTGCCATCCACCGTCTGAAGCTGTAGTTCCTCTTCGTAGCAGCCGTTCAGCGCAGCGAGCTTGACCTTTACGATGGCCGCCGGGTCGCCATTGCCGTCTTCTGCAATAACGGACAGACGGCAAAGCCCGCCGAAAATCTGACCTTCTATCTCTCGTTTGGTGGTGTTTTGGAAGAGCACATTGGCGATGGGCGTATTCAGTTTACGCGCTTCGAAGAAGCCGGGAAAAAAGTTATGGGCGGTGCTGTCTGTACCGAACTTTGGGGTGAGCACCACATTGGCGCCCGGCTCAAAGTCAGCCACAAAGCGCCCTTCTTCATTGGTGAAGATAGGTGGGAAATAGGGTGCCCCGTTAACCAAAATCTCCACGCTGTCCTGGAAGCAGAACGTATTCTGGAAGCGGATCACTCCGGAGATGGGCACGGTAGAAATGTCGGTAAAGTCCACGTCGCTCACAGCTGTTGAGGTGTTGTTGATGTTGACAAAACGGGTGTTCGGTTCAAACTCGTGCGGGAACTCTTCCTGACGCAGGGTGATGAAGGAATAGGATGCGCCCTTGTTCTCCCCTACTCCGGTAGCCGCCGGGCCGCTGTCAAACAGCTCTGTGCCTTCGCTTTCATTGAAGTTGAAGTAGGAAGTCAGGCTGCCGTGGCCTACATCCGTGCCCCCATCGCCAAAGGCGGTAGCGTGCAGCTGTATTTCCTGAAGGGTCAGCAAAGAGTCGGCATAAAAGGCGACTTCATCTACCAGGCCCGTAAAAAAATCGGTGGGCGTAGTGATGTCCCGGGCACCCACTTGCCAGGCTTCTGCTTGCCAGCTTCCGGTCAGGTTGCCGTAGCTCAGGCTGCCTTCTTCGTTTCCGTTGAGGTAGAAGGTTACTGTACCGGCTGTGCTGTTCAGGCTCAGGGCCAGGTGCTGGTATTCCGTGGCGGCGTCGCCCAGTTCCTGGGTCTCTCCGTTGACCGTCAGCTTGTACTTGCCATTTTCCAGGAAGAGGTTAAAGGCATCACTGCCACCTTCCACTTTGCTCAAAATGCTCTGCGTGCTGTTCAGGTCGAAAGGGTGTACCGTGACTTCAATGTGGCTCGTATCGGACAGGCCAAAATTGGTCAGTACTGCCGAGGACTCGTAAGCGGCATTGAATTCCAGGGCGTAGTTATTGTAAAACAACTTCGAGGGCCGGGCCGTGAAGCTCTGCTCCTGACTGTAGTTGATGCCTTCCATGAAGTAAAAACCGGTGCCATCGGTAATCCCGCCGTTCAGGATGTCCGGGGTGTCGTAGGAAAAGGCCGCCCCATTCAGGTTGCCGTCCATGCCGGTATTGGAAAGGTCAAAAACCTTGGTGCCGAGGCCCTCGTCAAATTTCCAGTAGCCGACCAGGCCTTCTGTAAACTTGTTTGCGGTGATGTTTTTGGTAGAAACAATTTCTGTCTGCGTGAGCAGGCGGTTGTAAATACGGATGTCATCGAGTATTCCTTCAAAGAAGCCCGATTGGTCCCGCCGGCTGCCGATGGAAAACAGGGCGGGTTCATTGACAATAGCCGCTTGTATGGAGCGCTTGAATTGCCCGTCAACGTACAGGATCATGGAGCCTCCTCCGTAGACCACTGCTACGTGGTGCCATTCGTCCCGCTCATCGGTGCCGGCCGTATTGGGGTCATCCTCAAACTCGTATGCCATTTCATGCGCGGTGCCATCGCCAACGCCGGCTACCACGCCTTTGCCCATGTTGGACGGGGTGGTGTGAATCCAGAAGTTTTTGTTCAAATCACTGCCGAGGTCAATGATGCCGTCCGAGTCGTGGCTGTCCCCGATTTTCACCCATGTTGATACGGTGAACATATCGGTTGGCAGGGCTTCATCGTAGGAAATGCAGATGTTTTCACCCTCGCCCCCGAAAGCCAGGGATTGGCCTATGGTGGGCGTCAGGGTTACGATGGCGCCGGGCACCGGGTTGCCGTTGGAGGTTTGTATTTTTCCGGAAACGACGCCGTTGGGATTGACGAAACCGACGCTGCGGCCGGAGACTCCTTTCCCAAAACCGTTCTTCCCGGAGACGGCATATTCGTAAAACTCCCCGGCTTGTACATTGAAATCGAGGAACTGGGTTTCATCGGCATCCACGGTAGTCAGGTAGGAGCCATCCCTTGTGATGATGTACCCTTCCGTAGGTTGGGAGCCCAGGGGGTTGGCCTTCCAGGAAAGCTGTACCCGGTTGGGAAAATCGCCCTGCGTGGCCATGACTGATGGTGCACGTGGCGGCATCAGGAAAAGGGAGAAAACGCCGAAACTGGCCGCGTTTTCACTGGAATAGGCCGTGCTGCCCACCACCGGCTGCCCGTAGGTGACATTGGACCGGGTAGTGGCGGCAAAACCATTGACCGTACTCCCGTAGTTGATGGTCAACTCCCCGGAGCCTATAGTGGAAGGGTTGCAATCCACTTCCTGCTGTGCCAGCAGGGCCGGACTGAGCCCCAGAAACGCCAGCAAGCATAAGGTTGTAAAGTATAGTTTCATTTTAATTCTATTTTGTGGCATTGGCCTGAGTGATAGGGCAACCGGGCTATTTTGCCCGGCTGCCCTGTACCACTCCGCTTTATGATGAATAATCATTTTCCAGAAGGAAGGCATGCCGGCCTTGCCGGACATCCTCCCCGATGCGGTGTACCTGACAAGACGGTGATGTCTTGCCTAGTTTTTTGTACCTATGATGATAAAACTGAAGGGGAAATCCACCCTAGTTGTATTTGAACCAGCTGGAAATGTACGAATCTGAACTGCGTTAGTCGTAAAAACATCATGATGTACCTGGGCCTTCGATGGTTCATTGGGACGATTGACTGTGTCTTCAAAAGCAATTGCCAAAACCACCAGATCATCGGTAGTAGCAAAAGGTTCGTCAAAAGAAATATTATATGTACCTATTTGTATCCTGGACACTGTAAAACCGGCTCCGGCAGCTATGGTTCCATTAGCGTTTACAACCCCTCTTATGATCCGGGTCTTTGTAGCTACCTCCGCTTTATAATAGGTGGCGGTAAGGGCATAAGCCGCTGTATCCGCATAGGCAGCCGAGCTGGTACGCAGGGTATAAGGAGCAGAAGTGAGTTCGGTACGGGGGGTAAGTTCCTCCCCATTCACTACTACGCCCACATAAAGCGGGGAACTAAAATGGTCCGGGACTAAAGGATTGCCGCTGCCGAGGTTGTAGCTATAGACCCCACCGGCAATTTCCACCATTGCTGTATCGGCCCACAAAGGGGTGCCTTCCGTGGGCTGATCGTACAACCTGAAAATGAGCTCTTGCGCCCCGTTGGGCACGGGGGCACCGTCCACCCCTTGCAGGGTGCCCTGAATGTTGATTTTGCTGTCGTTTTGGGCGGAGAGCGCCAAAGCAAAAGTGCTGATGGTCGCCGTCAAAACGAAGTGAAGGAAATAATTTTTCATCATCATTTAAAAGGTTGAAGTTTAGTCTAAGATGAAACAGGAAAGAAATTTCTGCCCGTTGCACCCCGAATTGATTTTTGATTTGAGTAATGGCTTTCCACTGACCGCAGCTTGGCAGATTAGCCACCCGGCATTATCTATCCTGGATTCTAACCCTACTTTCGACCGACTATTATGATTTGAAATTCAATGGACGGAAAATTTTCAAATAAAAAGATATCAGCAGAAGTAGCAGAAACATTAAGATAACTAGGCATTTTATAAGAACCACCACTAGTATTAAATGCGTCAAATGCAACCGTAGGTGTAGAGGGAAACGGTTCGTTATATGTTATTCGATATGCTGGGCTCGACCCAAGGGGATTGGGATCTAATGGAGTCGCCGTAAAACCGTCACTGACCACACCCGTTGGGGTAATTCTTCCCCGGATTATTCGCAGGTTTTTCATCACCTCTAAACTGTCAGTAGGCACAGCGAGGGCATAGTGAGCGGTATCCGCCTGAACGGCAAAGTCGGTACGCAGGGTGTAAGGAGCGTGGGTGAGTTCGGTGCGGGGGGCTATTTCAACGCCGTCCACCACCACAGCCACATAAACCGTAGCATCGAACTGGGCAGGGTCTAAAGGATTGCCGCTGCCGAGATTATAGCTGTATATCCCACCCGTGATTTCCACCACTACCGTATCTGCCCAAAAGGCCGTGCCGCCCGTGGGCTGATGGTACAACCTGAATATCAGTTCCTGATCCCCATCGGCCAAAGGGAGGCCACTCACTTCGTTGAGTTTGCCCTGCACACTGATCTTGGGGCCGTTTTGGGCACGGAGGGTCATGGAAAAGACGCCCAAGGCCAAAGCGAATAGAAGGAGAATTTTTTTCATCTGTTTATTTTTTTTGTTTTCAACTGCACAGATGCAGCTTACCATGATTAAATAATCATTTCCTTGTGTGTTTAATGATTATTTAATCATGGACGGTTCATCATTATTAGAAATGTTTGAGTTTTTATGTGACCGCCCAATTCCTGACTGCCGTCAGGCAAGTTGTTTGGCGGACTCAAAACAGGTTATTGTGTATGGATCGAATCATGATCTTTATTGCAGGTGTCAGGAGCAGCATCATTTGCTCATAAGGACAAACGTGGCGTTACCCACTACGCCTTACCTTACTTGGGGCCGATCGCTATGAATTGGAATTCTGCATCTTTCTTACAACTATAGGGGGAGCTGCAATCAAACGAATTCAGTTCAACACTGGATGGCGACAAATCTTTGATATTCATTGTTCTGTTCAAATAAGCAAAGTTTTGTTGAACATACTTAGAAATTGCGTAGACCGCAGGGGTATCAGAAAATGGTACGTCGAAAATTATTTCATATTGACCAGTGCCTGTTTTGGACACTGTAAAACCGGTACCAGCATTTACGTATCCCGAGATACTTACTACACCTCTCACCATCCGAAGTTCTTCCTCGACCTCCAGGCTATCGCTTTGGGGAGTTGCGGAGGAAAGGGCGGGGGTGGAATGGGCAAAGGCGACCGTATCTGCGTGAGTGGCAGAGCTGGCGTAGAGGGTGTAAGGGGCATAGGTCAGTTCGGTGCGAGGTTCAAGTTCAAAGCCCTCCACCGAGACGCCCACGTAAAGGGTGGAGCTGAACTGAGCAGGATCCAAAGGGACATCGCTGCCGAGGTTGTAGCTATATACGCCACCCGAGATTTCCACTACTGCCGTATCGGCCCAAAGGGCAGTGCCCCCGGTGGGCTGATCGTAGAGTCTGAAGACGAGCTCCTGCTCCCCATCGTCCACGGGCGTGCCGTTCATATCCCGGAGGATGCCCTGCACGCTGATCTTGACTTCATTTTGGGCAGTGGCGAGGTTGGCCGAGCAATTGAAAAGGAACAGCGCAACAAACAGCCGAAAGAAACATTTCATATTGGAACATTTTTTACAGCGCAGCGGGGTTGTTTTATCCGCAGTACTGCCTGGAAAGGAATAAAAGGGTTAATGAATGTATAGGCTAGCCATGAAGATGATTCAAAGCAGAATCAGGCCAACCAATGACAGATCAAGGGATCGCAAATGGAAACCGGGTTGCTGGGGTTGAGTATTGTTTTTCATGCGTATAACTGGTTGTGGATTAAACAAGGGTTTAGCAGGTGTACGATGGTCATTACCGTACACAAAGGGTTTATGCAATTTATAAAGTGTGTTGGGACGAGACTGCCGGGTGTAAATAGCTTCGACTTAGTGATGGTACATCACTACGCCTGAGGCGAATTGGCAGTCTTAGCTTTTGGGATATTGTAAAAGTAGTTTTTAGATATTTAAAAAAAACGCAAATGTGGCGAACGCAGGAAATGCTGTGGTGAACGCCTGCAAACCCGTGGCGAATAAAGTTGTGACCGGGCACGTTGATCCCTACCCGTTTTTCTCTTCTGGTTTTTTCAGCAAAAGGCCTTATTTTCACCAGCAATAAATGCACTTAAAAATGAAAATCGGAAGGTGGGCCTGCCTCATAGGGCTACTACTTTGGCAGTTTGCGCTGCAGGGGCAAAGCAGCACAAACGCAGCGGACAGCCTGAGGCAGATGCTGCAACAGGCTAACAGCCCTCAGGAGCGGGTCACAGTCCTGCAAAATCTGGTGCAGGCCAATTGGAGCAGTGATAGAGATCAGGCCAAAGCCTACCTCAGGGAGCTGGAAGATGTGGCCGGCCAACTGGAATCAGACAGCATCACCGCTTTTGTGCACCTGCATCAGGGGCACCTCCGCTATCAGGCCGGGGAGTATGAAACGGCCAGAGCGCGTTACGAGCAAGCCAGCCAACTGTACGAAAAGTCAGGGCTGCTCTCCCCTGCCCTCCGGTGCCAGGCCAGGATGGGCATCATGCATAGCCTGCAGGGCGCCTATTCTGAGGCAGAAGCCCTCTACCGGCCCGCGCTCCGGAAGGCCCGTCAGGTGGGCGCAGCCGATGCAGAGGTTTTTATCCTGGCACAACTGGGCACGCTTTTTCACTATCAGGGTGTCTTTGATTCTGCGCAGCAGTACTATAATGCCGCTATTGCCCATTATCGGGAGAGCGGGGACTCCCTGTATATGACCCGCCCAATGTATAATCTGGCGGTTTTGCAAACGGATGCCGGCAAGTATGAGAACAGCCTGCAGACTTACACCGCCATTTACGACTTCCAAATGAGCCGGGAGGCTTATGAGGATGTAATGATCACGCTGGAAGGCTTGTCTCAGGTCAACAAAAATATGGGCCGCCTGAGTGATGCCGCTGACAATTTGCTGGAAGCCTACCACCTCAGCGAACAACTGGGCGACGTCCGTATGAAGGCGCAGGTCTTACTGGGCATGGCCCTCATTGAAGGGGAACGCGAAGCTTATGATCTTTGCAAATCCTATCTCAGGGAGGCACTGAGCCTGAGTCTCAGGCTCGAAAATGCCGATCAGATTATGGCCGCCTATTTCCGGTTGGGACAGTTGTACCATGGACTGGAGCAATATGACTCTGCTACTGTTTTCTACACGGAAGCACTCTCCCTGCTCGACCGGTTCGATTCGCAGCGCTATGCTCCTGCCTTTCTCCTGCATCTCGGGCAGGTTTATGCCAATGCCGGGAAACTTGAACTGGCAGAGGAAACGGTACAGCAGTTAGCTGCCTATCAACCGTCTACCTTCGGGGGGCAGGATTTTCTTACCTACTCCCGCTTACAGGGTGTCATCAGCGAGGCGAAGGGAGACCATCAGGGCGTCATTCAGTACCTTTCCCCTTCTTATAAAGATTACCGGAAAAACCGCATCTACAGGGAAGCCGAAAAAGATGCCTTGACGCTTATGAATGCCCACAAGGCACTGGGGCAAACAGATGAAGCCCTGTACTATGCGGAAGCTATCCACGAACTCCGGGACACCCTTGACCAAAGCAAGGACCTGGAGCGCCTCGCTGAACAGCGCAAGGATTTTGAGTTCCAGCTGGAAAAACAAAAACTGGAGGTGGAGCAAGCCAAAGAAGCTGCCATCCTCAAGGCTCAGGCTACCCAAAACCTGATACTTGCCATTGGCGGGCTACTGCTTGCCGTGCTTGCCTTCGGCTTTTTCTGGTACACCCGCCGCAAAAATCAGACGATTGAATTGCAAAACCAGCAGCTGCAACAGCTCAACGAGACCAAAGACCGCCTCTTTGCCATCATCGGGCATGACCTGCGCAAGCCGGCCATCGCCTTCCGGGGGATTACCAAAAAGGTCAACTATCTGCTGCGCAAAAAAGACTTTGGCACCCTGGAAAAGCTGGGGGCAGAAATCGAGCAGGACGCTGCCGGGCTCAGTCAGCTTACCGAAAACCTCCTCAACTGGGCCCTCACGCAACGGGACGTCATGCCTTATCAGCCTACCCAACTGAAGCTGCTGCCGCTGCTGGAAGATACGGCCGCGCCATTCCAAACTATGTTGCAAAACAAGCAGCTGGATTTGGAATGGGCCGTACCCGAAGATACGGTCATCTTCAGTGATGCCAATGCGCTGAGTACGATCGTGCGTAACTTGCTCGATAACGCCATTAAATTTACGCCGGAAGGAGGCCGGATTACCCTCGAAGGCACCTCCGGTGAGGGCTTGTTCCGGCTCAAGGTGCAGGACACCGGAACAGGCATGCCGCCCGAACAGCTAAAGGAACTTTTCCTGCTCAAAAAAGGCCGCACTCAGCCCGGCACTGCTGGCGAAAAAGGGTCAGGGCTGGGGCTCCACCTGGCCCATGAGCTTTCAAAACTCAACCAATCTACCCTTGGTGTGAGCAGTAATATTGGAAAAGGCACTATATTTACCCTTAGCCTGCCCCTGAAAGCGACTTAACCTAAACACCTGCTATGTCTTTAGCACCTCTTAAAATCCTGATTGTTGAGGATAACCTCTCTTTCGCCCTTGAGCTGGAGATGCTCCTTGATGAAATGGGCTATACCGACACCCTTCGCGCCGACCACTCCGGCACCGCACTCGACTACATCTACAGTCAGGAGCCCGACCTTATCCTGATGGACATCGACATCAACGGTAACCTCAGCGGGCTGCAACTGGGGGAAAAGATCGCCCACCTCGACATTCCCGTCCTCTACATCACTGCCCTGCAGGATGCCCCCTATCAGGAAGCTTCCCGGCAGTCCAATACCATTGGCTATCTGGTGAAGCCGGTACAACCACTGACCCTGCGCTCCGCCATTGACCTGGCTATACACAAAGTCAAATCTCAAAAAGCTGAACACAAGCCCCTCCATTCCGGCGAAGATATAGCGCCTTTCATCGCCCGCCGTTTTTTCTTCTTCAAGAAGCGGCATATTTATTACAAAACTGATGTGTCGGATATTGTCTATGCCTCTTCTCATGACAACTACGTCAAAATCTATATCCACAAGAACGAGGTCTTTACGGTACGGACGACGATAAAAAACCTGGAAGACCTGCTTCCCGAGCACGATTTCTTGAGGATACACCGCCGGTTTATCGTAGCTGTTGCACACATTGAAGCCATCAATTTTCAGGACAGCACAGTGCTGATCGCTGCCACGGAGCTGCCCGTCAGCCAAACCAAACGGCAGGAGCTGGAGGAGCATGTCCGCAAGTTGGGATAGCACAATGATGGCCCAACGGGAAGGGGCCTTCCCCTGCCTGACGGCAGCGGTCGCTATGCTGCGGGGCTCGCTATCCGCTCGGCCCTAACGGGCTGCCACCCCTCCGCAGCGCTAGTCCGGTCACGCCCAATAGCCTGAGCGATTGTGGCTACCCCCAAAGCTGCCCCTGCCAGGCACAACCTCCTATAGCCCAAGCTCCAAAACAAGCCCTAAGCCCCGTAGGGGCGGCACCTTTTATCCAATTTGCCAATTTTCAGCCCCTTCTCCATCCCATTGCCTTTCAAGCAAGCTTCCCCCACTCTCCTCAAATCAGCGCATCCTGCAAGCGCTGTACAATCATCGCAGCTATCCTACGCACAGCCTCCCCCTCTACCCCGAGGAAGGTTTGGTATTCTTCCAGCGTAAACTGCCCGATAACCAAGCCGAGCAGCTGAAACCGCAAACGCTTGTCCTTGCTGACGCTGTGCGCGATCTGCCGGGCTTTGTCCTCGGGCTTCATCCCGGAAAATGGCACCTTGCGCTTGTCCATCATATGCAAAAACACAGCAGACAACAGCTCGTGCTGCATTTTCAATACGGGCCGCAGGGTCTCATTCTGAAACTGCTCTGCAATCGAGGTGGCCGTGCCGGCAGTGGCCACTTTAGGCCGGATAGAGGTACGGGATGGCGTCATGTGGGTATCGTTGAGGTACCACAATAGAAAAAATATCCCCAAAAAAGGTTGCGCCCAATGCGTATATTGTTTTATCTTTGCAGTCGCAAAGCGAAAAACGGGCAGAAAGCCTGCAGCTCGTTTTGGCAATTGGCGTGGTAGCTCAGCTGGTTAGAGCGCGTGATTCATAATCCCGAGGTCGGGAGTTCAAGTCTCCCCCACGCTACGATTTAGCCCTGTAAACCCTTGGTTTACAGGGCTTTTTGTTTTTAGGAACCCCAAATATACCACCAAAAAAAAAGATTAAAAAAAAACCGTGCCCGCAATTAAGCAGGCACGGCGCACTATTCTGAACCAAAGTTAAAAAATAAAAATGCTTCTTATTGCTCGTCAAATGCTTTGTAATCCGGGTTAGCGGAATGCAAAAGCATTTTTTCGTTCAGGAAAAATTCAGTGGTCTTTAGCCCTTTGACGGTTCCCACATCTTTACGGCCCAGGAAGGGGACAAGCTCCGGGCGGGTCTGCCTGATCTTTGCCATGTTTATCCCGGCATCGTGGTAGATGTTGGACAGATTCAGCAATTGTACTTCCTGCCTTAGCTTCTCAATAATCGGCTTCAGCTCCGGTTTGTGTACCATCATTGTGTTGCGGCGCTCGATCTCGTTTTGTTCGGTGGCGGTGACGGGCACGGTCTTGAATTGCTGGGCGGTATCTGACCAATAGCGGCGGGGGTTCTCTGTGCCCAGTTTGTCAACGGCTTCCCAGGCTTCGGTAAGCCCTTGCACTTCATCGGGGACAAAGCCTAACGCAGATTCGGCAAACTCCGGTTTGATCTTCAGCTTTCCGCCTTCCAGCTTCAGCCATAGCCCAAAGGCTTCCTGTTTGATTTTCTCCCTTAGCTTGCTGCGCTCCATCCAAAAATTGGTCTGGGGGTTGTGGCTGAACAATAGGAACTGTTCAATGTCCGCGTACAATACGGATTCCTTCCGGTACAACTTGCAAACAGCGTGCCGGAGGGCTTCCAGGGCTTCCGCCTGTTGTTCCCTGCGCTCCCGCAAAGCCTTTATTTGCAGGTCTGTTTTGTCTTGCCTTACTTCAAAAACTGTTGGTTCCAGAACTTTCATATTACAAATATTTATAAATTAATAAAAAACGTAATTCGAAACGGCTTTTTTAAAATTGCCTGCAAAGAAAAAATAAAAAACCTAACTGATTGAAATTCAATGCATTTAGTGTTTGGCTTTAAAAGCCTGGGCGAAGCAGTAAAACCGCTGATAGCGTTAGATACCCGACTTCGCCTGTCCGCTTTTGCAATTGTGCCCCATAGAATGGGGGAAAAATGCAGGGGCGGTAGAGTAACAGCCCGCCCCCGCTTCATTGAAATTAAGAATTGTCAACATCTTAATAGGCTGGACCTTTTATGGTCTTGCTGCGGGTCCAGTCCTTCATTGTCTTTCGGAATGCCTTTTCCGCTTCCCGTTGCTCTGGGGTCTGCTCTGCGGTGGTGCCTTCATTGACTGCCCGGAGGAATTGTACCAATGCTTCCTGGGCGGTGCTGTTTAGCTTATTGAATTGCTCAATTAATTGCTGTTCCATGTTGTGTCGTTTTTTGGTTCGAAATGGTCAAGCCCTTTGGCTTCCAGGTGGCGGTAAACCATGTGCTGTATATAGGTGGACAGGCTCAGCCGTTGGTTGAATGCCAGGCGCTTCAGTTGTGCCTTTACGTGTGGCTCAATCCTCACGCTTAGTTTGTCTTCCTTTCGTCCGCCTTCCCGGCTTGGTGCCCCTACCATAGTTTATAATTATCTGTTGGTACAAATGTCTGACCTTGTCCGGCAATATGAAAGGACAAGGTTTTGCACCTGCTTTGATGCGCTGCCATAGCCTGTAAATCAATCCTTTACGTTTTGGCGGCTCACTCTGGGCAGGTGTGGCGGGCGGTGGCTCCATCGCTTCCGGCTCCGGTGCCGGGGCGCTGCGAAGTTCCAGGGGTGCCCCTTCCGGCTCTGGTCTGGGGCGGGGGCGCATTCTGTTGATTCCTAAACCTAGTCCTAGCTTCATAACTGTAAATCAAATTTGTGGGTTAAAAAATGGTCTAACTGTTCCAGGGCAATTGATACGGCTTGTTTCTCCTGATCTGTCTGGGGGCAGAGGTTCCAGGAAGCGGGCAAACCGTCACTATCCATCAATTGGCTGTGTGTGCCGTGCTTAAAGTTGAAGGTTTCCCACTGCCAGCCAGGCGGAAGGGTAAAGCCTTCCTGGGCTTCCTGATCTGCCTGGGCGGTGTTGCTCCGGCGCTCCAATAATGCAGGAATGTAAAAATCTGCTATGTCGTCACCTTCCTGTATTTGCTCCGGCGTGGCGTACTGTTCCAGTTCTTTGAAAACCGATACCTGGGGGCAAATGTGGGCAATATTACGGGCGGCTTCTTCCCAGTCTTCAAAGGCGTTCAGGTCAGGGTATAAAATTACCTTACGTCCTGTCAGGGCATGGTAAACGGTTGGGTTTGTCTTCCAGCTCGCCCCGCTTTTCCCTCCGGTAGCAATCCAAACCTGATCTGGCTTAATAGATGCCATTATCATAGCCGTTTTTTCACTTTCAACAATGGCAACGGGGGCGGAAGGGGCGGCGCTCAAAAGGTGTTCCCCAAAAAAGCACTGGGTAAGGTTTCCATTTGGGAGTAACTGTTTACCTATTATTCGTGTCTTGCCCTTGATTCGTTTGCCTGTGTGCGGGTTGTAGGCTTGCAACTTCAGGTTGCAAGCCTTCCCGGCTTTATTGATCTGCCAGAAAACGGGGGTAAGCCCTCCAAAGTCTTCCCACTTCTTTGAGGTGCCCAGCTTGTAAAGGTCAGCCAGGCGGGCGGCTTCAGCTTCGCCAAACAGCTTGACCAGGAAGCGGAAAAAGTTGTTGCGCTCCATCTTTTGCCGGGTGCGCTCCAAATATCGGGGCGGTATGTAATCCACTGGGGGTGGCGGCGGTGTGTAGGTCTTCAGATGTTGATCTGATTGCAGCCAGGCGCGGGTTTCCTCCGTGGGGTTATCCAGGAAGTATTGGCGGGGCGTGTAATGATAGCCACATTTGTTTTCCCGGTTGCATTTACCAACGTGCGGTGCAATGTGCTGCCCGGTCTCGGTATCAATATACCGGGTGAACTCCCTGGGCTTGCTACAGCCTGGGCAGCGGTGCCGGGTGCGGCTCCCTTTGTACGGTTCCAGAATAAATTGGTGTTGTGTGGTGGTCATATTCGGAAGGTTCGCGGGTCAATAAACAGAGGTGCGCGTACCCACCTGACCCAACCCACCTACCTATATAGGGGTTGGGTTGGGTGGGGTCACTCATTTACAGGCGCGCGCTCGGTGGTTACATCGGTCAATAATCGGTACATTTTGGCGTTTCTGTACCCGCTAAAGACTTCCAGCCAGGCGGGCGGTTCCTTCTCTAATTCTTTAAGCCTTCTTTCTACCGTTTTTTCGCTTGCCCAATCTTTAGCATCAGGCGCTTTACCTTCATTGATTTCTTTAAAAATTACCTGTATTGCATCATTACGGCTTATTTCTCCATTCTCAGCCCTTTCCAATGCCCAGAAAAGTTCGTCCTTTACTTCCGTTACAGGCGCTTTTTCCTGATGTTCCTGGTTTACTTCGGCTACCAGTTCCGGCGGGGCAATTATTAACCCGTTAGCCTGTGGTGAAAATGTAAGGTTAAGCGGGGCGGGTCGCTTTCCCCTTCTCAGCTTCCTAAACTTGACCTGTATCAATTCGGAAGGCTCACCGTTGCTTTTCTTCTTAAACCCGATCTGCAAAGCGGTACTGGCTTTATTCATTGCTTCCGTGCCCAGGTGTCCACGTGCTTTCGCTTCTATGCCTCCGGGGTTTTCGTGGATAATCAGAATGAAAGTACATTCCTGATCTTCGCACAGATTGCCTATAAAGTCAAAAAGCGCCATTGATTCCCGTTCGCTGTTAAAACTGCCTACACAATCAGTCACAACGTCCAATAAGATTACCAGGTGTTGTTTGGTGGTTTCCCTTATGTGCGTAATCCAAGTTTTGAGGATTTCCAAACGGTCTTCCCTGGGGAACGGCTTTAAGGATATGTATTTGAAGTTGTCCGGGTCTTCCTTTTTGTTGTACCCTGCTTTGCCCTTTATGCTTTGGATTGCAAAGGGCAGTTCGTCTTTTAAATTTCGCTCGGTATCTACCAGGGCAACGGCGGGGCGTTCCATCGGATTTTTGGCAAAGCCTACAAAATGGTCTTTGTGTACTTCCCGCCTTTTGAGCAAAAGAGAAACGAATAATTCAGCCAGGCGGCTTTTGTGGCTGCCTTCCCGCCCCTGTATGGTATTTATAGTGTACTTTCTGATTACGGGAGTTTCTCCAAAGCTTATGATTTCAGGGGCAAATTGTATTTCGGCTTTGCTGGCTTCCCTCAATCGTTTCTCAATGGCAATGAGTTGTTCCAAATAGCCCCCCTTATCGTTCGCCTGGGCGGTGCTGATCTTGTTGGGCGGGTCTTGGCTCGAATGTGTGTCAATTGCTTGATCTAAGCCCTTTATTACTTCGCTATTTGCGGGCAATTCCGATTTATTGTATCTTGCGTTCATCATCAATGTTTGAAGGTTTAAAGACCTGATAACTAAATCAATAGCCTGCCTGTGGTGCTACACAGGCAGGCTTAATTTTTGCGCTCTATTCAATCTGGTTCTGTTCAATGTATTCCAGCAATTCCGAGCGTTTGAAACGTACTGAAGATGCAATACGGTAGCCCGTCAGCTTCCCAGTGTTGTAAAGGTTGTCAATAGTGGAGACAGAAACGTTTAGCAGTGCCCCCGCTTCCTTTTTGGTAAGCAGGGGGTCGTTTATTTCCTGCTCTTTTGCCAGGCGTTCCCATTCATTGAGGGCAGCGGAAACAGCGATCTGGGCGGCTTCCTTTACAATCTTGCTGGCTTCGTGTTCAGATAGTACAACGATACGGGTCATTTAACTTTGGTTTTAAGGGTTCTAAAATTGGCGGCTCACGGTCACGGCAATGCCTTCCTGTTTCAATTGCGCCACTATCATTTCATTGAGGTAGTCCGTCAGGTTCATGCCCTTGCGCTTGCCCAGCTCTTCCATAATGGCTTTTAGCTGGCTGTTGGTGCGAAGGGAAATTGTTACGTCCTTCACATAGTGGGCTTCCTTAATTGTGACTTGCTTGGTCATTAGTAAATGATTTTTGTGTTAAAAAATTGATGTTTCAAATGTATTGGCGTTGGTCATTTTTTGAAAGGACAAGGTTTTGCGGGCAATTTCAGCCCTAAATACTTGCTGCCTTTATTTGATTGCAAAGCCTGTTAAATCTCAGGACAACTGTTTTTCGGCTCAATGTGCCTTCAGCCCAGTATTGGCGGGGCTTTCAGCCCGAAATACGATTGGCTTAACGAAAGTCAGGGAAAAATTTGCCTGTTAATTTCCAGGACAACCGTTTTTCGGCTCAATGTGCCTTCAGCCCAGTATTGGCGGGGCTTTCAGCCTGAAATACGATCCCACCAAAGAAAGTCAGGAAAAAACTTGCCTGTTAATTTCCAGGACAACCGTTTTTCGGCTCAATCTGCCTTCAGCCCAGTATTGGCGGGGGGTACAGCCTTAAATACGATTGCGTCACCGATTTTTCAGACTTTTTTCCTGCTCTGCCGTTGCTGCTTCATATTCCATGCCTTCATAGTGGGCTGCCAGTATGGCTTTGGCGGTCAGTTCCCGTATCAATTCGGTTATCAGATAGCCGTTTCCTGTCATCATTGAAGACTGTTCCTTTAACCCAGGCAGGAAAAGCAGTTCTGTGATAAGGTCGAATAATTCGGAAGCCTGCATTTTTTCCAGGTGCCCACAATTACGTTCCAGGTCTTGAATATCTTTGTTTGTCATTGGTCTGAATGTTTTAAAGGTTGGTAAAATGCGTTTTAATAAAGGCTTTAAGCTCCCGGTTTGCCTTGATAAACTCCGGGTGTGACCTTGATACGTCCATCTTCCGGCGGAGGTCATCCAGTGCGGTTTGGTTTCCGCCCGTGGCAAGGTATATCCGCTTCAGCCAGGCGAAGTTGTCAGAGTCGTACAAATCGGTATTGAGCAAAAGCGGCACGGGGGGCAATAGCTCCTTATCAATTGTGGGCGTTGGTGCTGTTCCGTTCAGCTTCGCCACTTGCTGGGCGGCTTCCTTTCGTGTGGGGTGGTCGCTCTCTGGGTGCCACTTGCCGGAAGGGGAATGAAAGCCAACGGTGAAAAGGGTGGGTTCGGTCTGTATGTAAACGTACATGGTCAAACTGTTTTGAGGATGAATAGAATAAGCAGCACGGCGCAACCTATCAGTGTATCGCGTAAGATGTTCCGCCCTTCCTGCTTCAGCTCTTTACGGTCGGTCTGTATTTTCACTTTCATGCCTTCCGCTTTGTGGCTTCCGCCTGGTTAATCAAATTGGTGTAATGCTCCACCCACTGGGCGTTGTTGCTCACAGCGGCGGCGGTGCGCTTTGGTACGGCTTTGCCTTCCTTTTCATACCGGAGGGCTTTTTGTTGGTGCTTGCCCAGGCGCTTTTTGTATTCCTTCAGCCGTTGTTTGAGGTGCCGGAGGTCGGGCGTTTCATAGCTGCTTTTCGTGTGCGGCTCCGGTGTTTCCGGTTCGTGTTTCGTATGTGGTGTTCGTGCGTTATAAAGGGCACGGGAAGTATTGGCGGCTTCCGGGTCTGTGTTGGCTGTCTTAAATCCTATCTGCCGGCGCTTTGGCTGTATGTAAATGGTGTTGTCATCGTCTTCCCCTTCCACCTGCAAATTGATAACGATGTTTGCCAATTGGGTGGGGTCGTACAATTCAGCGGGGCGGGCGGGCAGTGGTGCGGCGGGGGTGTTCTCGGCAAAGGCGGTGATCTTTGACCGGAGGGCGTATTGTACCCGTTCCCGGAGGGCTTCCCAGGCTTCCACCAATGCGGGCGGGTTTACATCGTATTGGGAAAGCTCCACTGTTTCCGTTATCCCGCTGCCCTTGCGGTGGATACGTTCCAAGACAACGGAAGCGGCAAATACCATTAAAGCAACCACGGTAAACCACCCCAGCCCGCCCCCATAGGCGGCAACGGTGGCGGCACGTTCGCCCGCTGCGGCTTCATTTGCTGCCTTCACTTCGCCCGCTGCGGTGCGGCGGTCTTCCTGGGCGGTGCCCAGGGCGGCTTTGTAGTCACTGCGGGCAGTGTTGAGGGCTTCCGCTTCCTGGGCTTTGAGTGCTGCCAGTGCGGCGGCGGCTTCCGCTTCCCGGTCTGCTATCAGTTGGCGGGCGCGGTCTTTCTGGGTGCCGTAGCTGTCACCCGTGCGGCGCTCCCGGTTGTACCAGTTGGAAAGCTCCCGTTTGGCGGCGTTGACCTTCCCGGCTCCGGCGGTCTGGGCGGCGGTGATCTGGGCGGCGTACTGTTCAACAATAAGGGCGCTATCATTTGCCCAGGCGGAAGACAGGCGGACGGCTTCAGCTTGGTAAATACTGTCAGCCTGGGCGGTGGTCTGTTCCGTAGCTTCCGGCGTAAACTCGTTTACTATCGTCTTTGAGTTGCGGAAGGAAAGCAGGGCGGAAGCGGTCAACAGTACGGCGGTCAGTATCCAAATACTGACGGTCATTGCCAAATGAAGCCCTTTGTACCTGCGGTAAAGTATCGCGTCAACGGTCTGCGGTGCCAGCACTCGCAAACCTAGTTCAATGATAGCGGTGCCGATAATGGCAACGGCGGCGGCAAAGTAAAGGGCAAGGGTAGGGAAGACGGGCAGCAGGGCGGTATAAGCGGCGGCGTATATTCCGCCAACTTCTGTAAGCCCTGAAACGATCTGGGCAAATAGCCCGCTTGCCTTGATTGATCTGGCCAGACGTGCGTACACGTCGAAAAATGCGCGCTCCTTTGGCGCACTCTGTACGGATTTCATAACTTTAACGATTGTTATTATTGACAATACCCGCCCGCTGGTGTGACTCGCCAAAGTACCTTCCAGCGGTGCGGGTTTTTACTTCCGTGATTATTCGCGCTTTTTCAGCACTTCCAAAGCCATTTTGGCAAACTGCCGTGCGGCTTGTTCCTGGCTTATGTCGATGTATTCAAAAAACTGCTTTTCGGTGCTGTGCCCTGTGATCTGCATAAGCAGGGCGGCGGGTATTCCGGCTTCCCAAAAGTTGCTGGCAAAGCTCCGGCGGGCGGCGTGGCTGCTCACCCGTTCCCATTTCTCCACTATTTCCGCTTTGGTGTCTCCACCTTCGGAGTATATGCGCTGAAAGCGGCTATCTTTTAAAGCGATTTTGCAAACGGTCTTTATATCCCGGTTAAAGTGCTGTATTGAAATTTCCGGCAATTGATAGCTGTATTTTTCCAGTATGCCAGCCAGTACGGGGAAGACGGGCACCACAACCCGGTTTCGTACTTTCTGGGTGAGGATCTGTATCAATTGCCCTTCCGGTTCCTCAATGATGTTTTCCCGGCTCACCTTATGCCAGTCAGAAAAGCGGGCGCCTGTAAAACAGCCTACCAAAAACAAGTCCCTGGCACGTTCCAGGCGGGGCGTATCGGAAAGGTCAACGGCTGCCAGTTGTTCCAGCTCGGAAAAGGTCAGCCGTACTTTTGCGGTGGTCTTTGTACGGCGAAGCCCAAAGCCTTTCTGGGTGTAAATGCGGTTGGAGTGTAAGCCCCGTTTTTCTGCTTCCCTCAAAAACTGTTTGGTGACGGCTAATATTTTCGCGGCGTTGTTCTGGGAATGGCTCCGGGGCGGGGAGTAAAGCCAGTTGATAAAGTCGCTTCGGAACTGCCAATTTATATCTGAAAAGTCCAGGCTGTCTTTGCCCTGGGCGGCTGCAAAATCCCGGAGGTGGTTAAAGACTGTTAGGTATTTCTTCCAGGTGCCCCGCTTTGCGTTGGGCTTGTTTTGCTCTGCCTCAATAAACTGCTCTACAAATTGAAATAGGGTAGTGGCTTTGGTATTGGGGTCTTCCACCCTTCCGCAACGGATTGCCATTTGTTGTTTAAACAGCTCCGGGGTTAATGCTCTGCCATAGTCATATTCCACAAAGATTTCCTGGGCGATTTCTGAAAAGCGTTCCAGGCGTTGGTTTATATCCCGGTGCGCATCTTCTTTGCCCCGTACTTGCTTTACCTGTTGGCGCTTCGGGTTCCAGTGCTTGATTTCAATATTGATAGAGGTGGAAAAGTGGGTACGCTTCCCGTTCACATTGAACCGTAATTGTATCAGGCATTGACCGTTTGGGCGGCGGTTAATGATCTGGAAACGGGGAGTGGGTATTTTAGGACGGTATGGCTTCATTTATCCGTTGTTTTCTCAAATATACGAACACCTGACCAAACCCCAAAACTGTAAAACAAAACCGTTTTATTTTGCTGCTATACGTTTAAAATATTATTCATAATATTGATCTTCAATAATATAAATAATACACTTTATTTTAATATTACGTGTGTTCAAAAATCCCCCACGCTACGAAAAAGCCCCTCAGCTCTTGCAGTTGGGGGGCTTTGCTTTTCCCCTTCAGCTCTAGTGGTCTGTCAAGTGTTAATTTATGGGTTGAGTGGGAGCGAATTTTGAGGCTAATCAAGGCGGATGTTCCCGCGCATAGCAGCGCTACGTAAGGGGTTGTCCAACGAAGAGTAGCCTCAAAAGTCGCCGCAGGCAACCCCTAGTTTTAGCCTTGACAGACCACTAGCCCCCTCCCCGGTTTAACCACATCTTAACGCAGCCCCCCTTTCCTTAACACACTTTAAAGCCGTCTTCTTTGTTGTACAAACTGGATTTAGCCCCCTGAAAAACAACGGTTTGAAAAGGGCTGAAGCCTTTTGCTCAAACAAACGGAGATTGCTATGAAAAACGTCCTCATCCCCTTGGCTGCATTGGGCATCCTGCTTATCGCACTTCCCCTGCGGGCACAATACTTTGGGCGCAACAAAGCTCATTACGAAACCTTTGACTTTGAGGTGCTCCAATCCCCTCATTTCGACTTTTACCATTACCTCGACAACCCCGAACGGCTGAAAGCATTCGCGCAGGAAGCAGAACAATGGTACCGCGCCCATCAATACATACTGAAGGATACCATCCACAACCGAAACCCTTTCATCCTCTACAACGACCACGCGGATTTCCAGCAGACCAATGCCATCTCAGGCAGTATCGGCGTAGGCACCGGAGGGGTGACCGAAGCGCTCAAAAACCGGGTGATCATGCCCTTTGCGCCCTCTCATCAGCAAACCCACCACGTGCTCGGGCATGAGCTCGTGCATGCTTTCCAGTACAACATGATCCTCAATGGCAGCGATTCGACCAACCTCTCTAGCCTCAGGAACCTCCCGCTTTGGATGGTAGAGGGCATGGCCGAGTATATGTCGATCGGGCGAGTAGATGCCCATACGGCCATGTGGATGCGCGACGCCGTGCTCAACGATGATGTCCCTTCCCTGGATGACCTCAACAACCCCAAGTATTTCCCCTACCGCTATGGACAGGTTTTTTGGGCTTTCCTGACCGGGCTGAAAGGGGACGAGATCATTGAGCCCTTCTTCACCAGCGTGGCCAAAAGCGGGTTCGAACAGGCTTGCCAACAAGTGCTGGGCATGTCCAAAGATAACCTGTCAGCGCTTTGGGTGAGCGGCGTAAAGCGCCACTTCGGTGCCACTTTCGATACGGCCCTGACCGCAAACCGTACCGTGGGCAAGCCCTTACTCACTGAAGAGACTGCCGGGCAGATCAACATTGCGCCAGAAATCAGCCCCAATGGCCGGTATGTCATCTTCTTATCAGAAAAGGACCTCTTCTCTGTAGATTTATTCCTGGCTGACGCCCGGACCGGTGAAATCCTCCGGAAGGTGGGCAGCAGCCGAAAGTCAGCTCATATAGACGACTTCAACTACATCGAGTCTTCTGGCACCTGGTCGCCTGACAGCAAGCAGTTTGCTCATGTGGCTTTCAGCAAAGGGCGCAACATCCTCTTGATCATTGATGCAGCATCTGGCAAAACCGTGCGGGAGATCAAGCCGGAAGGGCTGGAAAGCTTTAGCAACCCCGACTGGTCGCCCAATGGGAAAGAAATTGTAGTGGCCGGCCTGGTGGAAGGGCAGCCCGACCTCTTCCTCATCAACCTGCGCAATGGGAAGCTCGAACAGCTCACCGACGATGCCTATTCTGAGCTCCACCCCAAATGGTCGGCAGATGGCAGCCGGCTGGTTTTCTCTTCTGACCGCCTTTCGCGCCAACGGGGGCGCACCAATGGCAAATGGGCTTTCAACCTGGCAGAGCTCGACTTGGCCAGCAGGCTGCAGGAAGACCTCGGCCTTTTCTCAGGCGCTGACAACCTCAACCCGGTCTATGATACCGCCGGGCATATCCTCTTCCTCTCCAACCGGGACGGCTTCCGCAACCTCTACCGCTACCAACCTGACAACGGGAAGGTTTATCAGCTGACAGACCTCGTCACTGGCATCAGCGGGATTACGCATTACGCGCCGGCCATCAGCATTGCAAAGCGGAGGGGCCGGGTGCTGTACACCTACTTTTCGCAAAACGGGTACCGCATCTACCGTGCCCGCCCTGAGGATTTCCTCAGCCGGGAGGTCGAGCCTGATGCGGTCGACTTCACCGCAGCAACCCTGCCCAAGTTCAACAAACAAGCTACGGCCCATGTCGACCACATTTTGCAACAGCTCAGCCCAGCGGCCGGCCTTCCCGACAGCGCCTTTTCGACGGTGCCCTATAGGCCGCAGTTCAAGCTGGACTACGTGGGCGGCAGCGCCGGGGTAGGCATAGGCGCTAGCCACACCTTTGGCACTCAATCGGGCCTGGCCGGCGGGGTGGATATGCTCTTTGCGGATATCCTGGGCGACAATCAGCTCTACAGCAGCCTGGCGCTCAATGGAGAGCTTACCGACTTCGGCGGTGCTGTAGCTTACCTCAACCGGAAGCATCAGCTCAATTGGGGCGCCTCCTTTTCCCATCTGCCCTTCCGGAGCTTTGCCTACCGCGGCGGCGGCCTAGGCAGCTATGAGATAGGTGAAGACATGGCCATCCCTGTCTATGCTGATACCTTCCTCGTGCAGCGCATCTTCGAAGACAAAGCCACCATATTTGCCGCTTACCCCTTTTCTGCCACGCTGCGGGTAGAGGGGGCCGCCTCCTATGCCCGGTACAGCTCCCGCCTTGATCAGTATACCAACTACTATGAGACCGATGGCTTTTTCGTTGGCCGGCAGCTGGGCCAGGAGCGGGAAAAACTGGGCAGCGGGGCAGGGTTCAACCTTTGGAACACCGGCCTTGCCCTGGTAGGCGACAATACCGTATCGGGCTTGGTCGGCCCTTTGGACGGGCAGCGGTTCCGCCTTGGCGCGGACCGCTACTTCGGTGAGTTCGACTATTACCTTGCCACGGTTGATTACCGCCGTTATAAGTATTTCGGGAAATTTGGCCTGGCATTCCGGGGCATCCACCTGGGCCGCTACGGTGAGGGGAGCGATGAGATCTACCCTTTCTTCGTAGGCAGCTCTTGGTTTGTGCGCGGCTACAACACCAATGGGGCAGGGGCCATCCTATCGGAAAACGGGCGGAGCGTGGAAGAGCTGTTCGGCAGCAAGATGGCCGTGGCCAACTTTGAGGTGCGCATCCCGTTTACGGGGCCGGAGCGCCTTGCGCTCATCAAATCGGGGCTTTTTCTTTCGGAGCTGACGCTGTTTGCCGATGCAGGTGTTGCCTGGAACGACTTCAGTCAGCTCGGCGGGCCAACTTACCGCAGGGATGCAGAGGGCAATGTATTGAAAGGCCCTTCTGGCGAGCCCCTGATCGATCAGCTTGGGGCAGCGCCCATCATCAGCACCGGAGTTGCGATGCGGGTCAACCTCTTTGGGGCTATGGTGCTCGAGCCTTACTACGCCTTTCCGCTGCAGCGGGAAGCCAAAGGCACTTTTGGCCTCAATATCATCCCTGCCTGGTAGGGCGCAACAAGGGGCCGGGGAAAGCTGCAAAAGCTGGCCTGCACAAAGTTGTAGGCCAGCTTTTTGCTATCCGGCTGAGCGGGCTCTGACAGCAGCACCTGGCTTTTGTCTGGGCCAGGCTAGGTCAGTGCAGGACTAGCGCTGCGGAGGGGTGCCAAGCCCGCAGGGCCGAGCGGATAGCGAGCCCCGCAGCATAGCGACCCCCGCCTTCAGGCGGGGGTAGGCCCCACAGCGCTTAAAACCATTTTGGGCCAGCATCGGTAGCGGGCGGGTCTATCCGGTTGAACAGCAGGTTGAGCCCGATCCTAAGGCTTGAGCTGTTGCTGTCTTTGGGCTGAAAGACGGTGAGGATGTTGTCGGTTGCGGCCATGAGCTGTACCGGCCCTAGCTTGAAGGTGGCGTTGAGCCCAAGGTTGTCGAACCGGCGGTCCCGGTAGGCGAACAGGGCGCCGACATTGAGCATGCTGAGGACTTGCAGGTTGGTGGAAAGGGCTGCTGCTGTGAAGGTCTGCCCACGGTAGCGCTCGCTGTAAAAGAGCCCGCCGACGGTCCAGTTTTCGCGCAGTTGGAGGGTGGCGCTGAGGTACATGCGGCGGGGCAGTGCCATTTCGTAGCTCTCCTGCGTCTCCTTCACCTCGTAGATCTGCTTTAGGGTGTCGAGCACCGACCCAAAGCTGGTGCTGTCCTCAAAAATGCCCTGTGCAAGGTCTAACCCTTCGTATTCGTAAACGCCGTTCAAGCTGTAGTTGCTGACGTCTTCGTCCCAAGTGATCTGCCCAATATCCAAGAGGCTGGCAGAGAGATCGAGCTTGCCTAGATCGATGCGGGCGCCGATGTCAAAAGCGAAGCCGTTGTTGCCCGTCGTCAGCTGATCGAGGGAGAAGCTGGCAAAGTCGAAATTGGCGCGGACATCATCAAAGCCGTTGTAATTGATGGAAGCAGCGGTATTGAGCCGGAAGTCGGCATCAAGGGTAAGCGCATAGATCTCGTCGTCGGTCCGCAGCCGGAGGCCGCTATTGGCTGTGCTGACACTTCCTGCGCCAGACAAGAACTTGACCCGGCCGCCGACCTGTACCCACTTGGCGAGATCGACCATGGCGCCTACGGCAAATTCTTGGTAGGCGTAGATGTCTGTCTGTGGGCCGAAGCTGACTTCCTGCCCAATGAACTGTGCATTGCCCTGCCAGATGAGCTGAGGGAGGGCCTTGGGGTAATCCAGGTAGGCGTTGAAACGGAAGGCATGGGCAAAGCTGAGCCCTACGGGCCCTAGGCGGAGCCCCAGGCTTAGCGTCTCCAGGTCAAGCTGTTCGCGTATGCGGTTTTGACCCTCCAAAGCGGCTATGCTGCTGTTGATGTCAATGACCTGCTGTCCGTTGGCATCGGTAGTGAAGAGGGTATTATAGGTAAGGTTTTCTATCCAAAGGCTATTGTAGACGCCGGGCAGCCCAATGCTCACGCCGTAGTCGGGGTAGAGGGCGGGGTTGGTGCGGTGGGCTTGCCAGGTGTGCCTCATGAAGTGCGTGCTGAGGTCTTGTTGAGCAAGCAGGGCGACATTGGCTAGGGTGGCAAACAAGAAAAAGAGTACTTTTTTCATAAGTCGGTTTTGTGCGGGCCAGCCCCGCAAAGCTCGATAAAGTGTTTTCAAGGGGCAGGCCTAGGGATTGCGCCGGCTAAGAATTGCGCCGAGCTTGATGTCCACCCCTTGGTCGGCCAACAATTTCACCTGCTGCGCGCCGTCGCCGGTAGTGGTAAAGCTGGCCACGATGATAATGCGGCTTGTAGGCTTGATGCGGCTGAACCGGCCCTCCGGGAAACCGATGAAAGTGGTCTGCACGGCCGTTTCCGTGGAAACCCCGTCTTCGTCAGCGGCTGCGCCATCGATCACGAGCTGCTCTTGTGCAAAGAGCGAATCGAGCACCTGCCCGGCCTCGTCTAGGAAATAGCCCTGCAGGGCCACCTTGAGGGGCAGCTCATTTTCGGAAACGAGCTTAAACTCGGCCGCATACGCGCCATCGCCCAAGTCGCCCAGCCCCAGCTCGAAAGTATCGCGGGCGAGGAAACTGACAGCACTGCCGTACAGCGGGAGGTCCACTTCTATATCCACTTTGTAGTAGCTGCTGTCGGTGAGGAACCCCCTGATGTCCGTATTGCCGTCGGGGTGAGTCAGGGCGTCCACGTCGTAGTCGATGGCCAGAGGGCCAGCGCCGAGGATCACGTCGATATTAGAATTGTCTTTGTTGAAGACATAGTCGGCCACAACCGTCTGCCCCGCTTCGTCCAATCCAGGGTACTGGAAGTCGATGCCATTGTCTATGAGCTCCCCTTCCAGAGGAAGGATATCCCCCCTTACAGTGAAGACATTAAAGAGGTTGACCCGGGAGCGGGTGGGTATGCCGAAGGAGTTTTCGATGCGGAAGGTGACGGTAGGGTCTGCAAAATAGATATCCCCGTTCACCCAGTTGTCGAAAAAATCAATGATGATGGTATCCCGGCCTCCTTTCTGCTCTTCCTGCCCGAAGTAGCCTTCCATATAGGAGAAGGCGAGGTTGGAGATGGTCAGGCCGCCGAAGGCGACCGAATCTGGGCCGACGCCTTCGCGTATCAGCTCATATTCTACGTAGATGGAGTCGGTACCGGCAGCCGGCAGCACTTCATAACCAGAAAGGTCTTTAGGGTTGAGCAGGGTATTGTAGAAGGGCAGGTTGCTACCTCCATTGTACCCGGGCGCCTGGCCGGTGAGCTCAAGCGGCTGCCCATCTTTGTACACGTCTGGCAGGCGGAGGGTGACAGTGACGGGCTCCGGGTGGGGGTTCTGAAAGCCCCAGGAGAGCTGGCCGGACTTGAAGATCAGGCGGTCGAAGGAGGTGCCCTGTGCGGTAGCCAAGGGCAGCCCAAAGCGGTTGGCCAGCAAGGGGACCAACTGCCCGCTCAGGGACTCGTTGATACGCTCGAAGAGGGTATCGCTATTTTGGGTGATGACATCGCCGAAATACTCAAAGTGGATCACCCCCTCTTCGTCTATCCGGAGGGTAGACAAGTCGCTGGCATTTTTCAGGGCATCGCGGATGGTCAGCCTAGAATTGGCTATGGGCAGGGCATAGTCGGCATCATAAACCGCGCCCGAGGTATCTTCAAAATCATCGAAAGATTGGCAGCTGGCAAGCAGCAGCACCAAAGGCAGTATAAGCAGGCCGTATTTCATCATTTCCTTTTCTTTTACAAGCGAGTGGGTTGTGATTGTGCCATAGGGGCTTTACAGCTGCTACGGGCAGCAAAACGTACAGATAACTCCTGAGGCAGGTGGATTATTATTCAGGGCGGGCGGCCCGGGGCCGTTGCTTTCCCGTTTTTTGATAGTTGATGCGGAGCATACTGAAGCGCTTGAGGCTCGCTTCGGGCACAAAGATACCGAAAAAATACCTTTGGCAAAGATTGCCTTGGGGCCGCACTGAAAAATCAGGGGGTATTGTCAGCTGCCATACTTCCACAGGCCGGCCGCACATATGTACGCCAACTTCACTATCTTGGCACTTGAACCAAAAGCAGCAACCCCGCATGGTACAGGCAGAACCACATTCCCGGCTCATTGCGCAAGGGCAGCAGTATGTGCTGCGGCTGTACGGCCAAAAGCAGGATACCCGGCTGACCTTCCACAATTACGCACTCTCGGAGGAGCTGCTGTCGGAGTGCGGCAGGCTGTGCGCAGAAGAGGGGCTTGCGCCCGAGGTGGCGGAGCAGGCTATGTTGGCAGCTTTGTTCTACCCTATCGGGCATACTTTCGACTACGAAGCCCCGGCCCCTTACGCGGTGAAGCTCGCCCGGCAGTTCCTCGAGCACATGAAGTGCCCGGAAGAAGCACAAAAGGGAATACTGCATGCACTGCAGCGCGCGCTCCGGCTTGAGCCCCCGGACACCGCAGTGGGCCGGGTGTTGCAGGATGCACTCCACAGCCTATCTTTTTTAAGCGAGCCGCCCCGTTCCCCTCTGCTCAGGCTAGAGCTGGAGCTGCTTAGGGGGCAGCCTTTCACCAAGGCCTCTTGGGCCAAATACTGGCTCGATGCTCAGCTGCGCACCAAATGGCATACCCGCTACGGGCAAGCTGTGCTGCAGCCCCGCCTGGCCAACGCCATTTATCAGCAGCGGGCCGAGGTGGAAAAACGGCAGGAAAAGGAGGAAGTGCTCGAAGGGCGGTACACTGCCCTGGAAAAGAAAATCCCGGTGCGCGGGGCACAGACTTTCTTCCGGACCAACTACCGCAACCACATCAACCTCAGCGCTATTGCCGACAACAAAGCCAATATCATGATCAGCGTGAACGCCATTTTGGTATCTGTGCTGATTACGTTCCTATCTTATCGCAATATTGGGGAGAACGACCCCAAAATCCTCTTGCCGGTCATTGTCTTCCTGGTCACCGGGCTGGCGTCCCTCATTTTCGCGGTGCTCTCGGCCCGGCCCAAAGTCACCCGGCTCAACCCTAGCGGGCAGGCATCGGAGGCTGCCCGGCAGAACCTGGTCTTCTTTGGCAACTTCGTTACGCTCGAGCTTGAGGAGTACGAGGCGGCTATGGATGAGCTTTTCCAGGACGCTGAGCTGCTGTACGGCAATATGGTGCGCGACCTCTACTTCCTGGGCAAGGTGCTGGACAAAAAGTACCGCTACCTATCGATTTCCTACACCATATTCATGGTGGGCTTCGCTGCTACAGTGCTCAGCTTTTTGGCGTTGCTGTTTGTGTAAGGGCGCAAAACAGCTGTCCGTCAGACTTGGGGCCTGCCCAGCTTGCTTCGCGTGATGGGCTTGCCCCCTCCGCAAGGATAGGGGCCTGCCCCTGCCGCAAGGATGGGGCCTGCCCAACGGCAGGTGCCGCTATGCTTCGGGGCTCGCTGCCCGCTCGGCCCTATCGGGCTTAGAGCTTGTTCGGATTTTGCTTTTGGAGCGAACGCAGCCAAATTTTGCCCTGATCGAGGCGTTCTGAGGGAACATAGCCTTAGCTACGTGACCGAAGAACAACGAAGAGCAGGACAAAATTTGGCAAGAGCAGCCCGAAGGGTAAAATCCAAACAAGCTCTAATACCCCTGCGCAGCGCTAGGCCAGTGCCAAGGGGGGGCACTCCCCCACCGGGCAGCCGCACTGCCCTACCGGCAGGCTGTTTTTTTTCTATTGGCAAGTAGGCAGCATTGTGGCCTTTTTGTATATTGTAGCATTGCCTCGGCTGTAGCTTGGCGCGCCGGGCGCTGCAAGCAGGCAGGCTCAGCCTGGGGCAAAGTGGAAAAAAGAACGGCAAATTGGGGGGATAAGGCGTATGTTACCGAGTTGTACCACATTAAAAAATCGAAATGAATAAACTTTTGGTAATATTATTTATAGGAGTTCTGACAGTAAGTTGTTCAGACAATTCAATTGAAAAGAAAGGATTTCAAGTAAGTGAAGTTTCAGAAGATGAAAGCGGACAAAAAGTGGTTGGGCTCAAAATGGACTCTCTAAACCTAGAAACAAGACCAAGAAACGTACTTCTGACCTTTAACGCTGAACATAGACTGACGCCCATTTACAAAGTAAATTACAATAAGAAAACTAAAAAGCCATTTACAGGTTCAAATGCTTATCACACTAATTGGAGTGACAATTACGGTGATGGAAATAAATGGAACAACAACTTTATGCCGGGTTTTGAAGCAGTCTATGGTTATAATTTCGTCAATGTTTCACACTACAACAACTCGACAAAAGTTGAAAACAAACTTTTTGATGAACCAGTTTTAATTAAAACCCTTTACTATCCTGCTTTTTCAAAAGACACTTTGAATTACAAACCAGTAAATAGGGATTATTATATGATTTCAGTTTA
>NZ_VOOR01000005.1 GCF_007993045.1 Phaeodactylibacter luteus | reverse complement strand
CCATAAATAGCTCCTTATGGTGCAAACTCCGGTAAAATTCACTACATTGAAAAATTACTGCCCGCACAAAGCTAGCGGCCAACTTTCGGCCATTAGCATTTAGCCGGGCTCAAACGCTTTTTCAGACTTGAGGGGATAGGACGCTAAAACCGGCTATTGGCTTGACTTTGGATATAGCAATTGCTTAACAAAAACTGCAAATTAAATGGCCGATAGCTATCAGAAGAAAGAACGAGAAAAAAAGAAAAGGAAAAGGAAAAAAGAAAAGCAAGAACGCAAAGAGCAGAAAAAGCTGGAAGGAAAAACTCAGGTTGAATTCATGTATGTAGATGAGTACGGCCAGTTCTCTACAACACCACAGGACAAGCCGAGGGAAGAGGTCAAACTAGAAGATATCACGCTCGGTGTGCCCAAAAGGGAAGAGTCAGATCAGTCCAAATACGAAAAAGAGGGCAAGGTAAAGTTCTTCAATACCGAAAAAGGCTATGGGTTCATCCTCGAAAAACTGACAGAGGATAGTTACTTCGTGCACATTAACGACCTGCAGCAGGAAATCGATACCGACGACCTAGTTGTATTCGAGGTGGGCTCCGGGCCGAAAGGCCCCGTTGCGATTAATGTGCGCAAAATATAGCTAGCTCACGCACCTCGCATGCCCCAAATATCACCTTAGCCCTCCCAAAAAGGTGGGACAGCCGGAAAATAGGAGGCTTACTGATGGTAGTTGAGCATATCCCTGACCGCCGGATGGCAGATGTACGGCTTACAGTAGGAGGCTGGGCCGTAAACTAGTGCCTTAAGTCATAAATCTCTGATACTTAAGTTGAAGTTATTTTCCGGCTAATCAAGGCGAAGGTTCGCTCCTTTAGCCCGAGCTAAAGGAGCGGTTCTTTAACGAAGAGTAGGCGGAAAATAACGAAACTTGGGGGGTCAAGGATTTATGGCTTGAGGCACTAGAATCCTGTAGGCCTCTAGGCTTTGCCTGCTTTAAGACCGGACCGGACTAGCGCTGCGGAGGGGTGTGAAGCCCGTCAGGGCCGAGCGAAAAGCGAGCCCCGCAGCATAGCGGCACCTGCCATCAGGCAGGGGCAGGCCCCAAAAGGCGATCTGGTTTGCGGCTCAAAACTTTGGCTGACGGGAGAGCAGCGTAGGATAGCATAGAGCTGGGCAAGGACAGCGCTGCCAGAAAAGAACACCGCTTGGTTTTCAGCCCCTGCCTGGCGCCTGCTTATGGGAGCCATCGCAACGGGGCATTTTCTGTGAGAGGCCACATATACAATCCTGCATCCCTTTTCCTTGCATGATCCTAGAGCGGTACTTTTCTATGCGGCTGGCCCGAGTTTTAGCCTGCCTGCCCCCTGCAAAAAATAGCAAGTAGCCTTTCTGACGGCCGGGAGTCAGGCTGTGGAATGCACTTTCAAACTCGGGCGCACGGGCAAAAGCGGCTATCAGTTCTTCTGGCACAGGCAAGTCACCGCTGCCCGGGTATTGCACCTGTTGCCCCGAACGCTCTATGGCTATGGCTTCTTCCAAAGAAAGGCGGATAGCCGGCTCCAAAGCCTTGACATGGGCAATATCGGTAAAGCTCATCAGCCGCCCGGAATGGGAGTTGGGGCCTGGCATTTCCAGTAGGCCTGCTGCATCTTTCAGCAGGGCGCCCTTGAAAAAACTCAGCCCGCAATGCCCCTTAAATTCGTAGAGGATCACGATGTTCTTGCCATCTATGGTATAGCAGGGGGCCTTCCACTTAAAATCTTCTTCGAGCGGGCTGCTCTGAAGGATGGCCCGGAGCGCTGAAAGCACTTCTGGCCAAAACCTCGCTTGCTCCACAAATTCGCTGACCTTTGGATGCATTTGCTCTGTTTTTAATGCGCAAAATAGCGCCTGTCCGAATAGGATCAATAGCTTCAGAGCACTTTTCAGCTGTAGGAAGAAAATAAAGAGGGCAGCTTGTTGCCAAGGCTGCCCTCTTCTTTAACCTTTACCAACTGCTGCTTTTACCGGCAGCAGCATTTAGGCTAGTTTGCATACTTCAGGTCGAAGCGGTCTGCGTTCATCACTTTCACCCACGCTTTTACGAAGTCTTTCACGAACTTCTCGTGGTTGTCATCCTGGGCGTAAACCTCAGCGTAAGAGCGCAAAATGGAGTTGGAGCCAAACACAAGGTCAACCCGTGTAGCCGTCCATTTGGTTTCGCCCGTCTTGCGGTCTACTATCTCGTAGAGGTCCTTGCTGACTGGCTTCCAAGTGTAGGCCATATCCGTCAGGTTCACGAAGAAGTCGTTGGTCAGTACACCCACCCGGTCGGTGAAGACACCATGCTTGGTGCCACCGTGGTTGGTGCCCAACACGCGCATGCCGCCTACGAGGGCAGTCATCTCATGCGCAGTGAGGCCCATGAGCTGAGTGCGGTCGAGCATCATCTCTTCTGCAGAAACAGCATAATCATCGCGCTTCAGCCAATTGCGGTAGGCATCGTGCAGGGGCTCGAGCGGGGCAAAAGAATCCGCATCCGTCATTTCCTCGGTCGCATCTCCGCGGCCAGGTGCAAAAGGTACCGTAATATCCACGCCGGCATCTTTTGCTGCTTTTTCCACAGCTGCAGTACCGCCTAAGACGATCAGGTCGGCCAGGCTCACTTTTTTGTCGAGGCCAGACTGAATGCCCTCCAATACGGTCAGTACTTTCTGCAGGCGCTCCGGCTCATTGCCTGCCCAGTCCTTTTGAGGGGCAAGGCGGATACGAGCGCCGTTGGCGCCGCCGCGGCGGTCTGAGCCACGGAAAGTACGGGCGCTGTCCCATGCGGTATTGATGAGCTCCTGCAAAGTGAGGCCAGAACTGAGCAGCTTTGCTTTCAGGTCAGCGATTTCTGCCTCTGTCAGGGTATAATCTACAGTTGGGATGGGGTCTTGCCAGATCAGATCTTCTTGGGGCACATCTGGCCCGAGGTAACAAGCTTTTGGGCCCATATCTCTGTGGGTCAGTTTGAACCAAGCCCGGGCGAAGACCTCAGAGAAGTAAGCGTGGTCTTTAGCAAAACGCTCTGTGATTTCCCGGTAGATAGGGTCCATCTTCATCGCCATGTCGGCATCAGTCATGATGGGCTTCACACGGATCGAGGGGTCCTCTACATCGACGGGCATATCCTCTTCCTTAATGTCGACCGGCTCCCACTGCCAAGCACCAGCGGGGCTTTTCTTCAGCTCCCACTCGTGGTTGAGCAGCATATCAAAGTAGCCGTTATCCCATTTGGTAGGCTCGGTGGTCCAAGCCCCTTCAATGCCCGAAGTCACTGTATCACGGCCAATGCCGCGCTTAGTGTGGTTGTTCCAGCCCAAGCCTTGCTCTTCTATGGCCGCGCCTTCCGGCTCGGGGCTAAGCAGGGAGACATCTCCATTACCATGAGTTTTGCCTACCGTATGGCCGCCAGCGGTGAGGGCTGCGGTCTCCTCATCGTTCATCGCCATACGGGCAAACGTCTCGCGCACGTGCTTGGCGGTCAACAACGGGTCGGGCTTGCCGTTGACGCCTTCTGGGTTGACATAGATCAAGCCCATCTGTACTGCGGCCAATGGGTTCTCCATGGTCTCGGCTTGCTCTACATCGCCGTAGCGCTCATCACTTGGCGCAAGCCACTCCTTCTCCTCTCCCCAGTAGATGTCTTTTTCCGGGTGCCAGATGTCTTCGCGCCCACCGGCGAAGCCGAATGTTTTCAGCCCCATTGACTCATAAGCCATATTGCCGGCTAGGATGAGCAAGTCTGCCCAAGAAAGCTTATTGCCGTATTTCTTTTTGATTGGCCACAACAAACGGCGGGCCTTATCGAGGTTGACGTTATCTGGCCAGCTGTTCAGAGGCGCAAAACGCTGACTGCCAGTACCGCCACCACCGCGGCCATCCGCGATACGGTAAGTGCCAGCAGCGTGCCATGCCATACGGATGAACAGGCCGCCATAGTGCCCCCAATCGGCAGGCCACCAATCTTGGCTGTCTGTCATCAGGTCAATCAAGTCTTGCTTGACGGCTTCCAGGTCCAGCTTTTTAAATTCTTCTGCATAGTTAAAATCTTCACCCAGCGGGTTGGTCTTGGTATCGTGCTGGTGAAGGATATCAAGGTTGAGGGCATTAGGCCACCAATCTTTGTTGGAAGTGCCACTGCTCATGCTTCCGTTGAGGAAGGGGCACTTTTCCGCACCGTTGCCATTGCTATTGACGTTATAGCTGGTGGTGCTTGGCTTACCATTGTTATCCATCTGTTAATTGGTTTTTTGATCAAGCAATGCTGCAAATATACAATAAACGAAATTTATAAAACTTATGAGCCCATAGCCTAAGGCTATAACCCAGCTTCAGAAAGCGCTGCGTTTTCAGCGCCCTCTGGCCAAAAGACAGCTTGCGGCTGACAAGGGCTTTTTGTACTCGCCGCCTCAGCCATTTGTTCTGAAAATTACCAAAACTTCGTACACGAACCAAATAAATGCGGCAAGGAATCTGTGGGCAGGGGATACAGGAAACGCTTCGGGGCCTTCACGAATTTTGTAGGGCACCAACCAGGTTGTCTTTTTTTTGCCTCCCCCTCCGTAAGGATTGGGGCCTGCCCCTGCCTGATGGCAGGTGCCGCTATGCTGCGGGGCTCGCTCTTCGCTCGGCCCTGACGGGCTTCCCACCCCTCCGCAGCGCTAGGCCAATGCCCGGCTATAGCCCGAAAAGCATGAACGCCTGCGACATTTTGGCCCACGCCCGTTTTGTATGCCCTTTGTGGTTCAATGCTGAGATGCCTAATGCGTGAAGTGGGGAAAACAAAAGCCCAGCTTGCGCTGAGCCAGCCTGAGCAAAGGGAGAGCGCCCCCGTCAGCCCTTAGGCCAATGAGGGCGCCTGAGGTCAATCTACCCGCTCGAACACCAATGAGCCGCCGGCAGCACCTATAGCGGTATACTCCAGAGTCGTTTCGTTGGCCGTAATGACCAAGTTGCACTGCGCGTCAAATTCGCCTTTCTCGATGAAGCAGAAGCCCTCCGGGGCTGTGCCGGTGACCGCACAAGCTTCCGAGGTACAGCCAGGGTCGGCTTCAATAGCCGCAGTGTACATCAGCCGCTGATCGCTGAAGTGGCTGACCTGATTGCCCTCAATGATGATCTCATAGCTCTCGTCTGTTGTAGAGCGCCAGCCGCCCTGCATCATGCTCATGGGGTCAGGAGTAGGATCGCTGAACGTCAGCTCGCTCACAAAAGGCTGAGCTTGGCGGACTGCCGGCGCATCGCTGCTCAAGGCAACATCTCCAAGCACCTCCACTGCGGTAGTGGCATCTTCGTTGGGCTCAAAGCGCAGGCTGATGCCTTTGCCTTCCAGGCTTCCGCCATTCCAATTGGAGACATAGCCGCCGTAGTCCCAACCGAAACCATAAAGCTCGAACGCTCTCCCATTCAGCTGCTCCACTTGCTCTATAGACATGCCTATGGTCAGCCCTTCCGGTGTGCTCCAGTCGGTCTGCCGGCCTTCGCCATAAATGCTGACAAAACTGGGCTGCCTTGGGCTCATCAGGGGGTCCCAGTACAGGTAAACCCGGTTTTTGGGGTTCTCCTTGAACAGGACCACCCCTTGCTCAAACAAGCCCTCGCCCAGGTAAACACTGTCTTTTTGGGCCAAGCTGCCGTAGGCTTGCAGGACATCGGCCTCGCTGGCCGACCGCAAGTCGACCAGCCCTACACGCTCGCCGGGGAGAATGGTAAAATCGAGCCGGGGGTCTGCTTCCGTGGCCGTAGTGTCTTGGGCAGGGGCTTCAGCACCCTGAGCAGGGCCAGGCTGGCAGCTGTAAAGCCCGTAGGCCAGCAGCGCCAGGATCAGGAAAAGATTTTTCATAAGGTTGTTTTGGTATTAAAATAAGAGAAGAACACCTGCCGCAGCAGGCTGATTATCCGGAGACGAAAATACCAAAAAGCTGATTAGATAAGGCGGCCAGGGCCAGGCTAAAAAATCCCCCAAATCATAGGCGGGCATGCAACGGCAACAGCCCCGTCCACTGCGCCCCACGTCGCCAAGATTGCTAATTCGCCAGAGTGGCACAGCTACTTCGCTGCAAAAGGCTATATTCCGGAGTGTTATTATCAAACTTCCAAACTTGGATTCAATATGCGAAAAAACAGGAATACCGCCCTGGCCATCCTGGCCATCCTCTTTACAGCAGCCTTCGGGCAGGCACAGGATGCAGAGGCCATCTGGGCAGAAATGCAGGACATTGCCATAGTTGAGCAGAAAGTCATGATGCCTATGCGCGATGGCATCCGCCTTTGCACCGATATCTACCGGCCCAAAACGGACGAACCGGTGCCGGTCATCTTTTCGCGTACGCCCTACAATTTCAACCTTTGGGTAGACGGCAAGCTCAACAAGCGGCAGCTGCAGCGTGCTATGGAGGCTGTGAAACGGGGCTATGCTTATGTGGTACAGAACGAAAGAGGGCGCTACTTCTCAGAAGGGGAATGGGACATCCTCGGCGTGCCCCTGACCGATGGGGCAGATGCTTTCTCTTGGATGGCCTCACAAAGCTGGTGCAATGGCAAGATCGGGACCTTCGGCTGTTCTTCCACCGCCGAGTGGCAAATGGCTGTAGCTGCCCTTGACCACCCTGCGCACGCCGCTATGGTACCTCAGGGGTACGGTGCCGGAGTGGGCCGGGTTGGCGATTATTACGAGCAGGGCAATTGGTACAGAGGTGGCGCACAGCAGATGCTGTTCACCTCCTGGCTCTATTGGGTGCAAAACGGCCGGGTCCGCCCAATGTTCCCTAAAGATGCTACCCAAGAAGAGCTCATCCGTATGTCCCGTTTCTTTGATTTGGTGCCCGACGCGCCCGATGTAGATTGGAAAACAGCTTTTGCCCATCTGCCCGTAGAAGACATCATCGAGAATGTAGAAGGCCCGGTCGGTATTTACAAAGATATGATCCGGCGCAAGCCCAATGACCCCGCATGGTACGAGGGCGGGCTCTACCATGACGATATGCCTTTTGGGGTGCCTTCTTTCTGGTTCACCTCTTGGTACGATGTGTCCATCAGCCCCAACCTAGCCCTTTTCAATCATGTACGCAAGGACGAGAAAGTAGGAGATGATCAGTACTTGGTTATTGCGCCGGTACTGCACTGCGCCTACACCCGTGCCACTGAAAACACCATTGTCGGCGAGCGCAGTGTTGGCGACGCCCGCCTCCATTACGATGACCTCATCTACGGCTGGTTCGATTATTGGCTGAAAGGGGATGAGACAAAAGACCCGGCCCAAATGCCACGGGTACGCTACTACACTATGGGCAGCAACGAGTGGCAAACAGCTGATACTTGGCCCCCGGCTTCCGCCGAAATGACAGCCTACTACCTGCACAGCGGCGGCAAGGCCAACAGTTTGTTCGGCGACGGCCAGCTCTCTACAGAAAAGCCCGGGAAAAACAATGCCCCGGATGCGTTCACTTATGACCCCCTCAACCCGGTGCCCAGCGTGGGCGGCAACGTTTGCTGTACCGGCGGCGCTATAGATGGCGGCTCCTTCGATCAGCAGGAGCTGGAAGCCCGCAATGACATCTTGGTATACACTACTCCGCCCCTGCAAGAAGGCGTGGAAGTGAGCGGCTTCATTGAAACGACCCTTTATGTCGCTTCCGATGCCAAGGATACCGACTTTACCATCAAGCTTGTGGATGTCTACCCGGACGGAAGGGCTTACAACCTAGACGAGACCATCCAAAGGGCCCGTTACCGGGAAGGGTACGACAAGGAGGTTTTTATGGAAGAGGGCGAGGTCTACAAACTGGAGCTTACGCCCATGTCTACCAGCAACTACTTTGAAAAAGGGCACCGCATACGCATTGAAATCTCGAGCTCCAACTTCCCGCGCTTCGAGCGCAACCTCAATACTGGAGGCGACAACTACAATGAGACCGAAGCGGTCAAGGCCCGCAACCAGGTGTACCACAATGCACAGTACCCCTCGCAGGTGCGCCTGCCCATAGTGAAAAAATAGCCTTTCGCTGTTTGAGCGGTTAGGCTGCGAAGCCCGCTGTGCCCTCCCTGGCACAGCGGGCTTCGCCTTTGCAGGCATCGCCTATTTACCGCCCCCCTCTTCCGCATCTGGCCGGGGCAGGAAAAGGAAATTTGCGCCCAGATCGCTGAAGACGAAGAGGCAGAAAAACTGCTGGGGATCTTTGTAGACCTTCCTGAAGTCGTCTACCCGGCTCATTTCAATTACTTTTTTGGTCGCCAGCTCTTCCAGCGTACTGGCATGTACAGACCACGCTGCCCCGCCATCTGCCCGTTCTATCAAAGGGATGCCAATATCTACCGTCAGCTGGTGAACGATGAAAATCGGGTAAGAAGAGACATCTTGGTCTAGGATAGAGTCAGCGGCCTTGGTCAGGATAGGGAAATTAGGCCGGAGCTCCGTTTCGAGCTGCTCGAGTTTGGCGCGGACAAATTGTTCGTTCATACAATTGCGTATTTACAGCCTGCCGCTTATCGCAATTCCAGCAGGGCTACATTTTCAATGTGGTGGGTGTGAGGGAACATATCTACCGGCTGAGCTTTAGCTACCCGGTAGCGGCTGCTGAGGAGCTGTAGGTCGCGAGCCTGAGTAGCCGGGTTGCAGCTCACGTACACCATACGTGGCGCAGACAGCTGTAGGAGCATATCCACCACTTGGGCGTGCATACCGGCCCGGGGCGGGTCCGTGATCAGCAGGTCGGGCTTACCATGGCGCTGTGCGAATTCGGGGGTCAGGATGTCCTTGACATCCCCGGCATAAAACACGGTATTCTGTATATCGTTGAGGCGGGCATTCTCTTCTGCATCTGCAATGGCCTCCGGGATTTCTTCTATGCCCACCACCTGCCGGCAGGCTTGCGCTACGTACAAGGCTATGCTGCCAATACCGGTGTAGAGGTCGTACACATTCTCCGTGCCGTTCAACCCGGCAAACTCCACTACCGTGTCGTAGAGGACCTTAGCCTGGCTGGTATTCGTCTGGAAGAAAGATTTAGGCCCCACTTTGAAGCGGACCTCCCCGAGCCGTTCCTCCACATAGCCTTTACCGGCATAAGTGTACATATCGAGATCGTAAAGGAAGTCGTTCAGTTTGGTATTGATGCAATAGCAGAGCGTGGTGATTTGCGGAAAGCGCGCCATGAGCTCATCCATGAACGGCTTGTAGCGTTTGGGGTCGTCCTCGTGAAAACTCAGCAGCACCAGGGTTTCGCCCACACTGGTAATGCGGAACATGACCTGCCGAAGGAAGCCCTCGTGGGCGCGGGCATCATGAAAACTTAGCCCCTGCTCGATGGCCAGGGCCTTTATGCCATTGCGCAGCGCATTGGAGGGGTCGGGCTGCAGCCAGCACTTTTCGATATCGATGATCTTATCGAAGGCACCGGCAGGGTGGAAGCCGAGCACATCTTCCTGGTTGGAAATGCCGGAATCGATCTCAGCGCGGGTCAGCCAGCGTTTGTTGGAAAAGGAGAATTCCAGTTTGTTGCGGTAGAAAGTGGCCTGAGCCGCTGCTTTGATCGGCAGCATGGCCTCCACATCCACTTTCCCAATACGGGACAGCGCATCGTGCACCACCCGCTCTTTATGCCGGGCCTGTGCATCGTAGTTGAGGTGCTGCCATTTGCAGCCCCCGCAGTGGTCGAAATGCTGGCAAAAAGGCTCAGCCCGGTCGGGGCTTAAAGTGTGTATGGCTTGGGCGGCGCCCATGAGCACCCCTTTCTTTTTGCGGGTCACAAGTACATCTGCCACATCGCCGGGAGCAGCCCCTTCAGCAAAAATGACGCGGCCTTCGGCATCCCGCCCAACGGCGCGGCCTTTATCGGCTATGCCTGTAAATTGTACGCCGCTTACCAGCTGTGGTTTTTTTCTTCTTGCCATGGTTCATTTTCTTATCGGCGGCAAAGGTAGGCAATCGGCAGCTTTGTTGGAGCCTCACGGGGGCTAAGCGTCAGGGCTGCCGCTTAAAAAGTGTATGCCAGCCTGGTAAGATAGCAAAGGCATAAGCCAAAATACCGCAGGCGTCTATGCTTTCCGGCTTTAGCTTGGCATTGGCCTAGCGCTGCGGAGGGGTGGGAAGCCCGTCAGGGCCGAGCGGGCAGCGAGCCCCGCAGCATAGCGGCACCTGCCTTTTGGCAGGGGCAGGCCCCTATCCTTGCGGAGGGGGCAAGCCCAAAAACGGTAATCTGGCTTACGCCCGATAGCAACAGGCAGCGGTGTCAACGGGTGAGCACAATATAATCGCGCACCAAGGTATTGAGGAAGCTGACCGGATCGGGCGGCAGGGTATCAAGGTCTAAAAGCTGTTGCATATGAGCAGAAAGCTCCTGTACCGCCAGCTCATGCGCCTTGTTGCGGTGGGCCTTATAGCGGGCTACCGCGTTCTTGATCAGTATCATGTCTTGCTCAGCCAGCTCCTGCACCTGCGGGTAAGTCACTTGATAGCTGTCTATGGAATCAATGCGCAGAATATCGCCCAGCTGAAAGCCCAGGCTGGGCTTCAACCTGATGACCGTAGTATTCGCGGTCATGTCCCCCAGCCGCTGATTGTGATGGCTAGAGCTGATGGCCAGGGCCGCCAATATGCCCCCCGAGAAGAGGGTGTCTACCATGTGGAAGACTGCCCTGAGCAGGTAGTCGCTCAGCCCTGCTTCTTGCCCGTCGAGCCTGACCACCCTTAGCCCCATCGCCCGCTTCCCCCAGGTTTGCCCATGCATACTGATTTCCGAAAACAGGTGGTAGCCCATGAAGAGCGCAAGGGGCACCAAGCTGTAAAGCGCCCCCTCCAGCATGCCGCTGCCAAGGTTTCCCACTATTTTGGCCAATAAGAAAAAGGTGGCTACCACATACACCATCAATATGGCGAGCAGGTCAATGAAAAAAGCAAAGGCACGCTCCCGGAGCGTAGCCAGCTCATACTCGATTACAACATTCTGGGAAGTGCGGATGGCAATCTGGTTCATGCGGCCAGCTAGTTTATTTAAGCCAGATGGGCTAAGATATCCTTTTTTAGCCCTAATAGCGTTTTTTAATTGCAGCAGGCATACCGACAGAGTCCGGCATTTTTACTAACATAGTGCCTGGGCACTAACCAGGTTATGTTTTTTGCCCTGCCCGATGTGAGGGGGCCTGCCCCTGCCAGCGGGCAGGTGCCGCTATGCTGCGGGGCTCGCTCTTCGCTCGGCCCTGCCGGGCTTCCACCCCTCCGCAGCGCTAGGCCGGTTCCACCATAAAGCTAAGCGCTTGCTTGGAGGAGTTTCATTACGAAAATCAAGGATCTACGCCTGCCCGCTGTGCGAGCATGGCCGGCAGGGTTCCGGCGGAGCCGCTACATTTGAGCTTAGCTGGCTAATTGAAAATCCTGTAAAAAAATCGGTTCATAAAGCCTGGATTTTAAAAATATCAACAAATTCCAAACCTGCGATATGCTGTTGTACACCTTAGTGGCTTTTGCAACTCAACAACAGTTCACTTTTTTTGATTAGGTAGCCAGGTACCCCCTCAAAGAACATAAAGCACATGCGCGAAACCCGTTTTATAAGGCAGAACCAAGAAAAATGGCAGCGCTTTGAAGAAGCCCTGGATGAAGGTGCCCGCGACCCGGAAGCCCTGAACGAGCTTTTCGTACAGGTAACAGACGACCTGTCCTACTCCCGTACCTTCTACCCCAACCGCTCGGTTCGGGTATACCTCAACAACCTGGCGCAAAAAGTCTTTGCCAGCCTTTACCGCAACCGCCGCTCCTCCGCCCGCCGCCTGCTAACCTTTTGGACCGAGGAGCTGCCCCTGCTGATGTACGAGGCCCGCGGGGCTTTCCGCCTGTCCTTTTTGCTGTTCGTGCTGGCTATGCTCATAGGCATGGTCTCTAGCGCTATGGACCCCGAGTTCCTGCGGGTCATCTTGGGAGACCGCTACGTAGACATGACCTTGGAGAATATAGCCTCTGGCGACCCCATGGCCGTTTACAAACAGAAAGGGGAGCTGGGGATGTCGCTCGGCATTACCATCAACAACCTGTGGGTCGCCTTTCTCACCTTCGTGACCGGCGCATTCTTCATGATCGGCAGCATAGCTGTGCTCATCCGCAATGGGATAATGTTGGGGGCTTTCCAGTACTTTTTCATAGAGCGGGATCTGTTCTGGGAGTCCTTCCTTACGGTCTGGATACACGGTACGCTAGAAATTTCGGCCATCATCATAGCCGGCACAGCTGGCATTACCATGGGCAGGGGGCTGGCTTTCCCCGGCACCTACACCCGCTGGCAGGCCTTTCAGCAGTCGGCGCGCCGGGGCGTGAAGATTATGGCAGGCATAGCACCGGTCATCATCGCGGCAGGCTTTATAGAAGGCTACCTTACGCGCCACACCCAGACGCCGGACCTCCTCCGTGGGGCCTTCATCGCCCTCTGCCTGGCTTTCGTGCTCATCTATTTTGTCTGGTACCCTCATATCCGTGCTCAGATCGCTGCGGGCACAAGGGAAGAAAGTAGAGGTATAGCCGGGGGGGCAGCCCCTGCTCTGCCTTTTGGCACAGTAGCATCTACAGGCGCCATCTTTTCTGCCACCTTCACTTTTCTGCGGGCGCATTTCTGGCCATTGGCAGGGGCGGCCACAGTGAGCAGCCTGGCTTTCATTGCCTTAGCATTCCTGCCAGGGGAAGCCCTGCCGGCCAGCCGGTTCCGGTTCCCTTCGGGTGTATTTGAAAGCCTTGGGGCAGCAGGCCAGTTTTTCAATAACGCAGATGCCCCTTTGGCCCCCTTCGCCAACTGGCTGGGGTTCGCCTTGGTCAGTTTTGTAGTTTGGAGGCGGCTGCTCAGGGCAGAGCAGCCGGAACGGCGGGTCAAGGCGTGGGAAGTCAGCCGGGCAGTACCTGCAGCAGGCCTGCTTGCTATATTTTTCTTTACCAATTCAAGTTTTACGCCCATCCTGATTTTGCTGGGGCTGTACCTGCCAATGGTGTGGGCATTCGACGCCCTGCACGGTAAGCGGGGGGTGCTCAAGGCAGGCGCGCGCGCTTTTCAACTATGGCTGCCCAACCTGAGCCGTAGCATAGGGCTTGGGCTCGTTATTGGCATTACCGGGCTATTGTTTTTCTCCCTGGTCAATACGGCTTTGGCCTGGTTCTTCCTCGATCTGTTCACTTGGGTTGTTCAGCTGGAGCCCGGGGCGATGGAGCAGTTTTCCGCCGTATTGTTTACTTTTATCAGTGTCTGGGCCTTCTACTTTGTCATGGGCATCGGTTTCATCTCCGGAGGGCTGCTGTACGCTACCTTACGGGAAATACAGGAAGCGCCTGCGCTGCGCGCGCGGATCAAGGAAATTAAAAAAGCAGGCCGCATCCGGGGCTTGGCGAAAGAATAATGACTATGAGGCCATCATATTGGGCATTACTACTCTTGGGCTGTCTGAGCCTGCTGCCGGCTACAGCGCCCGGGCAGCAGTCTTCCGATACGCCCCTTGGCCCGGCCAAAGTTGATGATGCCGGCTGGCAGGAAGTACGCAAAAGGATAGACTACAGCACTGGCAGCCGGGGGCAGTCGGACGAAGAAAGTAGCCGCAGCGAGACGGCCCGGGGAGGAGGCGAACGGCAGCCCGGAACAAGGAGCGGTGGCAGCACTTCCGCCCCGGTAGCGCCAGAAACTATACTGCTGATCCTGAGAATACTGCTGTTCCTAATGGCTGCGGTGGTCATCGCCTTCCTGCTGCGCTATCTGATCGGGCTGAGGCGCACCCCGCCCAACCCCCATGTAGAACCGGTAAAGCTGATGGAGGAAGGGGGGCTGGAAGAGATAGAAGCCAACCTGGCCAGCGCGGATTTGGAAGCCCATATCCAACAGGCAGTAAGGCAGCAAGCTTATACCTTGGCTGTCCGTTTATATTACCTTTGGGTACTGCAGTCGCTTTCAGAAGAAGGGCTGGTACAATGGGCCCGGGACAAGACCAACAGGCAGTACGCAAGGGAGTTGAACAGCTCTCCTTTCCGCAGGGCTTTTGAGCAGGCGACCCTCCGTTTTGAGCAGGCCTGGTACGGCAATCGGCCCGTAAGCGAGCAAACCTTTTTCCATCTCCGCCCACAGTTTGAACAACTGGTGCAGGACATCCGCAGTGCGGCCAACCCGAAAAACCAAGGGCTATGATCAGTAAACGCCGGGGCATTATAATAGGGGTTGCACTGCTGGCCGCGGGCGGCGTGCTGGCCCTGTTGTTCTACAAAGGGCGCAAGCCCATGGTGGACTGGCGCGAGACCTACGAGGCCAGCAGCACAGCACCCTACGGTACGGCCCTGTTCATGGAGTTGGCCAAAGGGTATTTTAATGCCGACTCCATTCAGGTGTTGAGAGACAGCATCCGGGGCGTACTCCCAGTGGAAGCAGAACGGGGCACCTACCTTTTCGTCGGGGAAGCCGTCTACATGGATTCTGCCGATCAGGAGCAGCTGTTGAAGTTTGTGGCAGCAGGCAATACCGCTTTTGTCAGCAGCAAAAGCTTGCCGTACCAGCTAGGGCTGCGCTTGTACGATACGCTATGTACACAACGGCAGTGGGGCGGCTATAGCTATTACGAAGACAGCCTGGCCTACACGGGCTTTTACCCCGCCCCGTTGCAGATGGACAGCGCCCTGCGCTGTGAGTACCGCACCTTCGGTAAGCTGCGCCCTTACCATTGGAGTTATCTGCCCGATAGCCTGCTCTGTACTGAAGCTGAGGCCAATGGGCTAGAGCCCATCGGGGGCAGCCCAGGGTATACGCATTTTGCCCGGCAGCCCTATGGGGCAGGGTACTTCTACCTGCACACTATGCCGCTGGCCTTATCCAATCTATCTTTGGTAGACAGCAATGGCCTGGCTTACGTCAGCCGGTTGTTCGCATTTTGGGACGCGGCCGGCCCTGTCTATTGGGACCGCTATGCTCAGGTGCCTGAATCCTCGGACTTCGATTTCCCGCTTGCAGAACGCTCTTTGTCAGACAAAAGCCCCCTGCAATACATCCTGAGCCAGCCGCCCTTGGCCTGGGCCTGGTACCTGCTGCTCGCCCTCGGGCTGTTGTTCCTACTGTTCCGCTCTAAGCGGCAGCAGCGCATTGTGCCAGTGCTTGAGCCCAACCGGAATACCTCATTGGAGTTCGTCCGCGCCATTGGCCGCCTGGCTTTTTTGCAGAACAAGCACCGGCAGCTGGCCCTACAGCAAATGCGGCTTTTGCAACAGCACATCCGCGAACGCTACCACATCAGCTTGGCAGAGCCCAACCCCGTGCTCGCTCAACAGCTGAGCAGCCGGTCGGGCATAGCCCTGCCTCACATTGAGCGCCTGCTGACTTACTACCGGAACATACAGAGCTCGCCCCATCTTTCGGGCAAAGCACTGGCAGAGTTCCACCAGCTCATATACCATTTTTACCAACACAGCAAGTAACCTAAGCACATGGAAAATACCAACCTCAACCCCGATACCCCAGAACAGAACCCAGAGGAGGGCCCCTTTGAAGAAGTGCAGCCCACTGCTATGCAGCCTATCCGCATCGCAGTGGAGCGGGTGAGGGAAGAACTGCAGAAGCTCATCGTCGGGCAGGAAGATATGCTCGATCTTTTAATGGCCGCACTGTTCTCCGGCGGGCATGTCCTCCTAGAAGGGGTACCGGGCATCGCCAAAACCCTTACGGCCAAGCTATTGGCACAGGCTTTGGACACTGGTTTTTCCCGTATCCAGTTTACGCCCGACCTCATGCCCAGCGATGTAGTGGGCACTACGGTCTTCAACATGCAGTCTTCCGGATTTTCCTTCAACCCAGGGCCGGTGTTTTCCAATATCGTGCTGATTGATGAGATCAACCGGGCGCCAGCTAAAACACAAGCGGCCCTGTTTGAGGTGATGGAGGAGTACCAAGTGACCGTAGATGGGGCTACCCACCCTATGGAGAAGCCCTTCTTTGTTATTGCCACACAGAACCCCATCGAGCAGGAGGGCACGTACAAACTCCCGGAGGCACAGCTCGATCGTTTCCTGGTGAAAATCATTCTCGAATACCCTTCCCTAGAAGAAGAGCGGGCTATCCTCAGGCGGTTCCGCTCCGACTTCAAGCAGAAACAGCGGGAGCAAGTGCGCCCGGTGTTCACCGCTGCTGAGATACTGGAGTGCCAAGAGCTGGTGCAGACGGTGCATATACGGGAAGAGCTCTTGGATTACATTGCCCAAATGGTACACGACACCCGCAACAACGGCGACTTGTACCTTGGGGCTTCCCCCCGGGCTTCCCTCGCCATACTGCGCATGTCCAAGGCGGTGGCCGCCATGCAGGGGCGCGATTTTGTCACCCCCGAAGACATACAGTATGTGGCTTACCCGGTCCTCAACCACCGCATCATACTCACACCGGAGCGGGAGATGGAAGGCATGTCCACTCGGGAGGTTATCGGAGCAATTATTGAACGCATAGAAGTGCCCCGCTAATGCTGAAGCCCCTTTTCCTCACCAACCGTTTTTTCCTGTCCTTTGGCGGCTTGGCTATCCTATTTGTCCTCAGCTTCTGGGCAGCGCCTTTGTTCCCTGTAGTGCAGGCCTTGCTGGTCTTGCTGCTGTCGGTTGCTATCTTGGACGGTCTGCTGCTGTTCAGCCCCAAGATGGTGGTGAAGGCCAGCAGGAAGTTGCCAAAAATGATGGGGCTGGGGGATGAGTCTGCCATTAAGATAGTAGTAGAGAACGAAAGCCCTTACCCGCTCCGTCTCCGCCTGATTGACGAGCTGCCGGTACAATTCCAGAAAAGGGATTTTCAGCAGCAGCTGCAGCTGAAGGCTGGAGAGCACGGGCAAACGGCTTATACAGTCAGGCCAGGCGAGCGGGGCAGCTATGCTTTTGGCCACATCAACCTCTTCCTCTCGACCGCTATTGGGCTATTAGAGCGCAGGCTCCGCCTTCCTGCTGAAGCAGAGGTACCGGTCTATCCTTCCGTATTGCAGATGCGGCAGCTGGAGCTCCGGGCAATGGACCGCCTGGCACAACAGCCGGGCATTAAGAAAATCCGGAGGATTGGGCACAGCTACGAGTTTGAGCAGATCAAGAACTACGTTAGAGGGGACGACTACCGGAGTATCAATTGGAAAGCGAGCAGCCGCCGAGGAGCTCTTATGGTCAATCAATACGAGGACGAGCGGTCGCAGCAGGTATATGCTATCATTGACAAGAGCCGGGTGATGAAGATGCCCTTCGGGGGGCTGAGCCTCATGGATTATGCCATCAACGCGAGCTTGGCTATTTCCAATATCGTGCTCAGGAAACACGACCGGGCGGGGCTGATCACTTTTTCGGACAAGCTGGGGGCTACCCTGAAAGCCGATAGCAAAGGTGCCCACCTGAACAAGATATTGCAGGCACTCTACAAGGAGCGGGAGCGCCAGGGCGAAGCAGACTACGAGCTGCTGTACCAGGCTACCCGCAAACTGATAGGCGGCCGAAGCTTGATTTTGCTGTTCACCAATTTTGAAAGCCAGTTTGCCCTGGAGCGGGCTCTGCCAATGCTGCGCCGCATCAGCCGTACCCACCTCTTGGTCGTCATCTTTTTCGAGAACACAGAAATCCGGGGCTTTGTAGAGCAGCCTGCAGCTACTCTGGAAGACATTTACCATCAGACCGTTGCCCGTCAGTTCCTGAGCGAAAAAGGGCAGATGGTGCAGGTGCTTAGGCAGTACGGCATACAATCGGTACTGACCCGCCCCGAAGACCTGTCAGTAAGCACCGTCAACAAATACCTGGAGCTAAAGTCACGGGGGCTGATCTAAGCGGATGTTTTGAAGCTCGATGATCCTATCACAGATCAACGCTTTATACACCAGGCTCCATCACTAAATTTTCATTTAGCTTAGGCTTCGGCTAGCAGGGCAAAGCCCCGACATACACGCTCGATGTATCCGTAAACCCGATGTGTAAAGCCGGCCGGTGCGCCTTCAGGGCATAGGGCGAACCAAAAGCCCGGCCCGTTCTTCCTGCCCGCCGCCAGGCCATAGCGCTACTTCAGCCACCTGCCCCTTTAGCGCTGCTCTGAGCCCTTTTAGGATTTGAGCGCGCAGCCTGCTGCGCTCCTGCTCTGTCTCTAGCCACAATACGGCCACTACCTGCTCGCCTGTGCCTTGGCATAGCTCGTAGGCTTGCAGCCAAAATGGCCAGTCACCCCAATGAGCAGGCAAGCGGAGCAGCACGGGGCGGAGCAGCCGCAGCAGCCACCTGCGCTCGTAGTACCGCCCGATAGCCCGCACTGCGCGTAGGGAGTCAGCTACCTTGCCCGCTACCCGCCCCACTAGCTCGTCCGGTGCTGCAATGACCACATCGAAGGGGTTCTCCCGCTGCCAAGCCTGTCGCCGCCGGTAGTTCTTCACCTCAAACAGGTACAGCCGGCCCTCCGCGATCCCAATAAAGTCTACCCCTTTAAGCCCATGCCCGCTCAAAGCTTGGTAAAACCGGTGGGTATCGTATTTGCGAACAGCCCAGGGCCGCCCAAACGAAAAAATAAGCCCGCTCTCTTTGAAATTTAGCATAAGGCTGACTACTATTTTGAAGGATGAACAATTGGGCGCTGAACTACAATTGAATAGACTTCATGTGCCGGAGGGCATTGCACGGTTAAGACGGCCCCTTCCTTCTCACGCTATACCTTTTTCCAGCCACCTACGCTTAAGCTGAGCTTCTGAAAAAAGCCGGCCGTGGTTGAAAATAGCTCATTTTCCCCACTACACTGGCCCAGAGCATCAAGTCAAATCAAAAAAACACAGCGGCTGCCCGATGCGCTCAGGATAAAAATATCGCTCATCGGGCTATCTTTTGGGCGGACGCCCCCCCCCTGAAAGCAGCCGGGCGTGAACCAAAATGTCGCAGGCCTTTATGCTTTTGGGGCTCTAGCCTGGCATTGGCCTAGCGCTGCGAAGGGGCGGCAGGCCTGATAAGGCCGAGCGAAGAGCGAGCCCCGGAGCATAGCGGCACCTGCCCTCACGGCAGGGGCAGGCCCCCCAATAAAACGACAATCTGGTTTGCGCCCAAGCAGCCTTTGCCCTGACAGTTAGCCGACGCCTGTCGATTTGCAGGACAGGCCTGCAGGCAATTGTGCAAGAAGGCCCGTATATTGGGAAGGTGATTTTTTTGACCATGAAGTGTGGTGCTTGCGCCTGCACACAGAACAGTCTTTTCCCTATGCTCCCTATGCGCTTCCTTCTGCTCGTTTTGCTTGCCGTAAGCCCCTTGTCGACCGCCCTGCCCCAAGCTCCGCCCCCGCCTGTGCGGCTGATGGCAGAATGGGAGGAAGCACAAGCCTTATTGGTCAGCTGGCGCAATGAGCACAGTGCACTGCTCCGGGAAATTGTGCGCTATGGGCAGGAAGAGTGCCGGGTCATGATATTTGCCGACAACCCAGCCAATGTGGCTTCCTTTCTGGAAGCAGGTGGCGTGCCGCTAGAGCAGGTAGACCTCCTCTCTCCCCCTTACAACTCCATCTGGATACGCGACTACGGGCCGTGGACGATCTACCATAATGATGTAGACAGCCTGATGATAGCCGATTACATTTACAACCGGCCCTGGCGCCCACAGGATGACGATATCCCGGCTTTTGTGGCACAGCAGCTTGGGCTGCCTTTCTACGAAGCGGCTGAGGCGCCCAACGACTGGGTCCACAGTGGGGGCAACAACCTCCGGGACGGGATGGGCACGATTTTCTCTTCTGACTTGGTCTTGGGAGAGAACCCCGGCAAATCAGAGGCTGAAATTGATGCGATCGCCCACTTGTTCTTCGGAGCTGACCGCTACGTAAAGCTCCCGGCCTTGCCCTTTGATGTCATTCACCACCTCGATATGCATATGCGGCTGATCGACGAGGAGACGATCGTTATTGGGCAATATCCAGAAGGGGTAGCGGATGGCCCTCAGATAGAGGCCAATATCGAATACCTCCTCAATGAGGTGCCTACCCCTTTTGGCAACCCTTACCGTATCATACGCATGCCTATGCCCCCCGACGCCGACGGGCGCTACCCCGACAACAACGGGGACTACCGCACGTATACCAACGCCTTGTTTGTCAATAAGACACTGCTTGTCCCCATCTATGAGGAGCAATATGATACTACCGCCCTGCGCATTTATGAGGAAGCCCTGCCCGGTTACCGGGTAGTGGGCATCGACTGCAACGGCATTATCCCCAGCCTGGGCGCTATTCACTGCATCACCAAGCTGGTCGGGGCCAATGACCCACTGTGGATTGCGCACGCCCGCTTGCGAGACCAAGAAAGCAGCACGGCCCCCTACCCTATCTCGGCCATCATCAAACATAAAAGCGGGATTGCCGGAGCGGCCCTGCACTACCGGGAAGCGGGCACGGAAAACTACACTGCGGTCCCGCTTTTGCTCGAAGACACTTTGCAAAGTGTTTGGGCGGGGGCCATCCCTCCTTTCCCAGAAAATACGGTATTGGAGTATTACCTTTCCGCTGAGGCGCAAAATGGGAAAACGCAAGTACGCCCCATGCCTGCCCCGGAAGGCTATTTCCGTTTCAGGGTAAATGCGCTACAGCCGGCTTTCAGCCCGGGCTCGGCTATCCTTTGCCCAGGGCAGAGCATAACATTCGACAACCTTACGGCTGGATCATACGACAGTTTGCGCTGGGAGTTCCCTGGCGGGCAGCCGGCGCAGTCTACAGCAGAAAGCCCAACTATTTTTTACAACAGCAGCGGCACTTTTCCAGTCAGGCTGATTGCATACAAAGGGGCTGTGGCCGATACCCTCGACCGGAGCGCAGCGGTGGAAGTCAGAGACCTACAGCTGCCTTACACGGAGGGGTTCAGCAGTGGCCTGCCCGCTACATGGGAAGTGGACAACCCGAATGCTGATGCAGCAGTATGGGAGGTGGCCCCTCTTCAAGGTTGCGACCCTGGTGCGATGCGCCTCAATAACTTCTTGGTAGACACTCGGGGCACTTCCGATTTCCTGCGCGCCAGCTTCGACCTTGCGGGCATGAACAGCCCTGCCCTAAAATTTGATTTGGCTTACGCCCAAAAAACCTCGGCTTTTGAAGATGGGCTACGGGTCAATGTGGTGGATTGCGAGGGCAACCGGGTCACCGTATTTGAGCAATTTGGTGCAGCGCTGGCTACTGCCGAGCCTCAGATCAGCCCGTTCGCACCGGCAGACTGTAGCGAATGGCGCACCGAACAGGTCGATTTGAGCAGTTTTGCCGGGCAAGGGCTGGCCGTAGAGTTTGAAAATGTAGGCGGCTATGGCAACAATCTCTACCTCGACCTGATACAGATTGTAGACCAATCCCCCAGCCGCACGGCTGAGCACGGGCAGCAGTTCAGTGCCCGGCTGTTCCCCAATCCGGCTCGCGGGCAGGCGCAGGTGCGCTTGGAGAACGGGCCTGTGCCTGCCCGGCTAGAGTGGGTGCTCCTCAATAAGCTGGGGCAGCAAGCCAAACGGGGGGAATGGCTGATGGATGGGCCATTTGCACAATTTGCCCTTCCATTGCAAGGGCTGCCGGCTGGCATGTACACTTTGCAACTGCGCGCTGGAGCCGAGGCTACGGCGCTGAAGCTGAGTGTGCGCTAGTGCCTTAAGCCATAAATCTCTGATACTTAAGTTGAAGTTATTTTCCGGCTAATCAAGGCGAAGGTTCGCGACTTTAGCCCGAGCTAAAGGAGCGGTTCTTTAACGAAGAGTAGGCGGAAAAGAACGAAACTTGGGGTGGCAAGGGTTTATGGCTTGAGGCACTAGGCTAAAAGTGCAACCATCTCCAATTAGAGCAGAGCTAGCCCTACAATATCAAGCTATTCATAGTGGCTCCTCCGCTGCTTGCAGGACGGCCTTCGTTTCTCCACCGAGATGTACAAAGGCTACAACATGGCAATTGGCAGCATCCCACTTTTCTAGCAGCTCAACCGAATAAGACTTCTGCACAAATGCCCCCGCAGACAAATCCTCTTGCAGCAGATTGCCAGCTGGGGTAGTCATCATGGTGCGCAGTACATGCTTATGCACATAGTTAGGGTCTGGCTCGGAGCTCTCCGGCGTCAGCTGCAAATCGACCACATCATTTTCGGTCAACATCACAGTGAGAAAGACCGACTCCTCCGCATTGAGGTCATCTGCCATTTCAAGGGTGATGCAAACGTCGAGCGTACGAGTTGCAGCATCATAAGTGTTATTGATATCAATCAGTGCCCGGGGCGCTTCCTGTAGCTCCTGCTCAATAGCCCCTGCCCAGCCATTGCGGGGCAATTGCAGGTTGAACCCGCCGGGGAACTTCTTGCGGTTCACCACTGCAGTAGGGTAGCCCAAAGGCTCGCCCAAAAAGCTGAGGATGGCCTCCCCTTCTACGGTGCGCAGGGTATCAACGCTCTCGGGATAAGGGGGCGCGAAAGAGCCTGCATGAATGGAGACCGCGACCAACTGCTCGCCGTACTGGCCTTTGAGGTCTTCCAATGCCGCACTGCCCGCCGGGCAGTTGACACAGCGCACACCCGTAAACTCTTCTACCAGCACCTGCCGGCTCTGCCCGGTGATGGCTTGCGGTGCTTCACAGACATTCTCAGACTCCATGACCGGGTTGATGACCGGGCTGATTTCTTCACACCCCCAAAACAAAAGGGCGGACACAGAAAGGGTAAGTAACAATCTCATATTGGGCGCTTATCAGGTTTAAAAACTGGAATTAAGTGTAAAACGCACCCCGCTGAATGCGGGTTCGAGGCGGCAAATGCCACCCGTGCACACCACCCCTTCTACCTGCTTGATATAGCTAAGGGAAAAGCGGTTGGAGCCGTGGGTGTAATAAACATCGAAGCGTGGGTAGTGCAGAGCAGCCTTCTCTCCGCTATCGTCTACCGGGGAGTTTTTGCCCGGCCCCACGTTGTACATATCTGATATGGTAAACGTCCAGTGAGGCGCCATGCTGAACTCCACAAGGCCAAAGAGCCAGTTGCCATAATCATGGCGCTGCCCTTTGCTGTCTTTTCCGGTAAGCATAGCCTGCCCTTCAAAACGGATAGACTTCCGGCGGGAGAACTTGTACAGCACATCGAAGAAGGGCGTAAGGGTCTCTACGATAGGTGCATCCGGTTTAAACTCGAAGACTTCCTGGTTGTAGCGCTGTACCTGAAGCCCGGCCAGGAACTGCCAAGTGCGCTTGTATTTGTAGGTGAGCTCGGTGTAAAGCTCGCGGTAGAGGAGGTTGTTGTCTAGATCTGTGATATTAGAGAAGTTGACATTCACGCCTACTTTGCGCTTGTAGTTGTAGCGCACATCTGCCTGTACTGCCATTTCCCCTAAAAACTGAGTAGCCGCGTTGTAGCGTGCTGTGAGGCGGTAAGTATTGACCCGGGCCATGGGCGGCAGGAAGTTGACCAGCCCACGGTTGAGCTGTTCCTGTGGGCGTACCCGGAAATCGAAATTCTCTGTGCGCTTGCCTTCCAGTGTTACCCCAAGCCCACTCTGTGCGTAGCTCAGGCTGGAGTACACTACGGTGCCACTGCCTTTATACAGCTTTTCGCCTACCACCACAGAAGAGTCGGACAGCTCAAACTCCCCAAAAGGGTCCGTTAGGTTGTCGGGCGTTTTGTAAGCCCCTTCAAGGTACCAGGTCCATGGCCCGGCAGAAAGGGTATTGTAGGCAGAAAAAGCATACGTATTGTAAGTCGGCACAAAAGCATCCTCCTTCGTGTAAGTGTTGATCGTAGCCACCACTGCATTCATCGACTGATCATCAAGGGTGCGGTTGACGACCCCAACGCCGGGGGCCATGGCCCAATTGCGCCCTTCCTGCCCTAAGCTGAGGTAGCCGTCTATCGCCCCTCCTTTTATGACCGGCTCATAAATATCAAACTGCTGCTTCTGCCGGCCAGTAAAAGCCTTGACCTGCCAGTTTTCGCCTATATCGTAAGCCAGGCGGGCACCGAAAAGCGCATTGTCTATTAACAGCGGGCGCTGCTCAAAAGCCCGGAAAATAATGCCGCTGCCCACTTGGTCATAAAGGTAGCCGACAGAAATATCCAGCTTATCAATTTTTTTGTGGACAAACCACCGCCCAATCCCTTCGTCTGTAAAAGAGCCCGTGGGGTTGAGCAGGTTGGAATTGTTGAACAGGTCGAAACGGAGCCCGAAATCAAAACCCCAATTGCTGTAAGAGAGGTTGAGCCAGGCATCTGCCCCGTACAGCTGCCGGTCGTACTGCGGGGTATTGGCCGCCCCGATCAGGCTGTCCCGCATGAAAAAGTTGCCATTGGCTTCCAGATTGCCGGATAAAATGCCGCCATCCTGGCTGAAAAGGGTAGAGAGCGGCGATAGCGACAGTAGGAGCGCTAACACCCGGAGCGAGCTATTTTGCAATAGGTTCATCTTATTTAAAGTTCCGTTAAGGTCTGACAAAAAGGCACCATGCCTTTTCAAAAACCTGTTAATTGGTAGCCTGGCTTTGACGTCCAAAATGGGGGTTTAGCGCCAGGTGCCACAATAATCCTGCGAATTCGCTGGAAAATAAAATTTTATGCAAATATAGTCAGGCAAAAAACAAAGCTGGGCATAGATTGCCCTGGCCTACAACTGCCTGCTTTGCTTACCTTTGCAAAACCGCCGGGGCCTCCCGGCCTCACCACGTCAAATTCATCTTAATACCTATGAAAAAATCGATCCTATTCTCCCTCGCCCTAGCGCTTTCGTTCGCCGTACAGCTCGGCGCCCAATCCACCAAAACACTGCCTTCTGTCGAAGTCAAAACCCTCGACGGGCAATCGATTGACATCAAAACCTACGCCGACAACGGTAAAATCACCATCCTCAGCTTTTGGGCTACCTGGTGCTCTCCCTGCAAAAAAGAACTTGACGCCATCGCTGACCTCTACCCAGATTGGCAGAAGGACTACGATGTTGAACTTGTTGCCGTGACCATAGACACCCAACGGGCCCTGGCCAAGGTGAAGCCCATGGTAGAATCCAAAGGCTGGACCTACGCCATCCTCTCAGACCCCAATCAGCAGCTGCGCAATGCACTGAACTTCCAGACCATCCCTCAGACCTTCGTCCTCGACCAGAGCGGCAATATTGTGTACAACCACAACGGCTATGTGCCCGGAGATGAGTACGAACTGGAAGATACCATCAAGAAACTGGCAGGGAAGTAGGCCGTGCTCAACCCTTCAGCCGCGCAGCCCAAATCATCGTTTTTGGGGCTTGCCCCCTGCCCAATGAGATGGGCCTGCCCCCTCCGTAAGGATAGGGGCCTCCCCCTGCCTAGCGGCAGGGGGCGCTATGCTACGGGGCTCGCTGTCCGCTCGGCCCTATCGGGCTTGACACCCCTGCGCAGCGCTAGTGGCTTAAGACATAAATCTCTGATACTTAAGTTGAAGTTGTTTTCCGGCTAATCAAGGCGAAGGTTCGCGACTTTAGCCCGAGCTAAAGGAGCGGTTCTTTAACGAAGAGTAGGCGGAAAAGAACGAAACTTGGGGTGGCAAGGATTTATGGCTTGAGGCACTAGGCCAATGCCTTTACAAGGCCGACAAAGCCTGAGGCTTTTATGCCCAGCTCAGCAGGGTAAGCACAGCACACATATCCCTGTGCGCCTCCGCTTGCGCCCTGTGCACTATTGCGCGCCCTGCCTCAGCTTAAACCGTACGTACTTGATCGTCTTGCCCTCCCGGAGGTGCATGCGCTCGTAGTAGGTTTTCAGCTCCAGCTCCTCCATCGGCAGCTCTTTGGAGTAGATGTCGTCGTCTTGGTATACAATCTCTGCGCCTTCGTACTCGCCCAGCACTTCCAACGTGAACTCATAAAGATTGGGCTCGTCCGTTTTCAGGTGGATAAGCCCATCTGGGCGCAGGAGTTTTTTATAAGTATCCAAAAACCGGGGGGCTGTCAGCCTGCGGTTGGCTTTGCTCTCGCGCAGGAAAGGATCGGGGAAGGTGATCCAAATCTCGCTGACCTCCCCAGGCTCAAAAAATAAGCTCAGCTGCTCAATGCGTGTACGAAGGAAGGCTACATTCTCCAGGTTCTCCTCCAATGCGGCCCCAGCACCTTTCCAGATCCGGGCCCCTTTGACATCTACCCCGATGAAATTGCGGTTGGGGCTCATGCGCCCCATGCCCAAGGTATACTCTCCCCTCCCACAAGCCAGCTCCAGCACGATAGGGTTGTCGTTATGAAAATGCTTTTCGCTCCAGCGCCCCTTCATTTCAACAGGCTCCCCATTGATGCCCGTCAGCTGAGGGGCCATAGGGTTGAAGTTTTCGTATACATTGGGGTAGGACAGTAGTTCTGCAAATTTCTGCAGCTTATTTCTTTTGCTCATAAGGTGGTGCGCACTCCTGCAATTTTGGGCCAGGCGGTTGAACGCCCGTGAAGTTTAACGCAAAGGTAAATGTCCAAAGGCATTAAATCAAAAAAGCGCGTCCAGCACCAGCTGATATTCTGCAAACTGTGGCAAATTGCGGTGCCCTCCGCCCTCGATGAGAAAAAAATCCGAGGGCGCTCTCAGCAAGGGCTGTAACCGCCGGGCCAGATACAGGGGTGTCAGTTTGTCCCGAGAGCCCGCAATGATGTAGACCGGGCAGCGGGCAGTGGGCAGCCATTCAGCATTGGGGAAACGATGCCGGAACACCCCCTTGGGCAAGGGCAGGAAGACTTGTGACTCGAACACATGCGGCATTTCATCAAATGGCGTCTCAAGGATGAGCGAGCGGCAGCGGTCCTGTGCAGCCAGCCAGGAAGCAGGCCCCGTGCCCAAAGACCTGCCATAGATGGTGATGCTATCCGCAGGGTACCTCCCCTTTAGCCAGCTCAGCCATTCAGCGGCATCCTGGTAGAGCGCCCATTCCGAGGGCCGGCCGCCACTTTTTCCATATCCCCGGTAATCAGGCATGAGCACATCGTACCCCCGGCTGGTGAAAACGGTATGCTCTGCCCCCCACCGGCTAAGGCTGCCCCGGTTGCCATGAAAGTAAAGCACTGCCCCGCGGGCAGGCTGCCTGGCCATAAAGTGCAGCCCGTGCAGCCCTGTGCCATCAGCAGCAGGCAACTGTACTTCCCGGAATGCCCCGGAAAAAGAAAATTGGTAATCCAATGGCAGCTCCTCCCGCTGAAAGATGATGGCCTCCTGCCCGGCCCAGATGGCCCCTAAGAGCAGCAGGTAGCCCCCCAGAAAGGCCAGGCCGATGATTGAAATGCTTTTCAAAAAAATATCCATATCCTGCCTTGAAAAGGCCAGCCGGGCCAAAAGCCCGGCAGCCCCCCTAAAGATAAGGCTTTTAGCATTGGGGGTAACCCAAAATGTCGCTAGTGTTTAGCCTTGTCGGCTTTGGGATAGAGCCGGCCTAGCGCTGCGCAGGGGTGTCAAGCCCGATAGGGCCGAGCGGACAGCGAGCCCCGGAGCATAGCGGCACCTGCCGCCAGGCAGGGGCAGGCCCCAAAAAAAGCGACAATCTGGTTTGCGCCCTTAGTGCTAGCCTGGAGCAGCTCTATTTTGGAGATCAAGCGTTTATGCCCGCCTGCTGTAACAGCATAGCCGGCAGGCTTCTGGCGAAGCCGCTGCACTTGAACTCAGTGGGCTAAATGAAAAAATAGGGGGGAAGCCAGGCTCATCAAGCGTTGATCGGCAAAAGGGACCGGCTCCAAACATACACTTAGCGTACAGCCGTAGCCGGCTCGGCTACGCGCTTCTGCCAGGCGTACTCCCGCAGCCCTTCCCGCACACCTTTCTCCCGGATAACATTTTTGAGGAAAAAGCTGCCCTGCGGGGGCGCTACACTCTCCTGCTGTTGCCCACGGTGCAGGCGTTCGTACTGCTCAGATGAGATGAGCGTGCGGCCTTGCAAACGCTCCGACAGTTTAAACCGACGGGCAACTTCTTCCCATCCGGTCTCTACTGTTGCAGTAAATACTTTGGACTTGGAGCCGCTGCCATAGGCAAAAAAGCCAAACGCTTCCCCTGAGAGTTTATTCCCCTCTTGCAGGTCTGCCTCCAGGGTGCTCATTAAGGCTAGAAAGACGGAGGAAGTATAGAGGTTGCCAACCAAGGAGGATGCGCGTTCTCCTTTCTCGATCTTTTCGGCTACGAAGTTGCGGTAACGCGCTGTCTTGGTCACACTGCGCAAGTAGCCCGAACGGGCTTTTTGGTAAGCTTCGCCCGACTCGAAATCAGCAGCCTGTGGCATATCTGCGCCCACCTCGGCCACTGTCCGCTCCCAATCGCCCCGCTTTTGGCTTTCGCTGACAAAGACCTCGGAGAACATGCGCCGCGCCTGATAGGCATACGGCAAGTGAAAGACCAGCCGGTGCCAGTCGTCAATCACAGGCTCTTGAGCAGCCTGCCCCGATTTCGCACAATAATCGGCCAGCGCTTCTGTGATACGCTGCTGATAACAGTCATTGGAGTAAGGGCCGTCAAAAACGGGAGTGTCCCGGTGTACCTGTACCGCTTCATCCCAATGAGACAGCAGCCCGCCCTCAGCACTATGCTCCAGCTTGCTGAGCACCCGATCGGCATCCGACTCCGGCAGCCCAGCGAGGCGCAACACCTCCGCAACGATCTCTGTTTTGGAGTACGCCCGTACGGGCTTGAAAAAATCGTGTGCCGGCCGGGTAGCGACGCCCCAAGTCTCGTGAAAACTCAACAGGCGGGGGTTGTGCCGGACCAGCATAGCCACTGCACCGGCCCCTTGAGTATATTCCCCTCCAGAGCCCAGCTCATACCGGGCAACATCTGAGCCCACAACTATCCCGATGCGGGAAGGGTCTGCACTTGCCCAATCCAACGTATTCTGAAGGGCATCTACCGAACCAATGCAAGCGAAAGTCAGATCTACCGCATCACAATGCAGTAGGCAATCCGGCCCATGCTCCTCCGCAAAATACTGCGTCAGCATATCGAGCACATAAGTAGCCATAGGCTTAGCCCCGTCGAGAGCGCTTTCTGTCCCCATATAAATGCGGCCAATCTGTGAAGGCAACAGGCCGTTACGGCGGATGAGGGCTAGCACAGCGTTGGCAGCCATCGTCGCGACATCTTCGTGAGCATCTGCCACAGACATAGCTTCCAGGCCAAGCCCTTTGTTCAATTTAGGGTACTCTAAGCCGCGGGCATCTGCTAAGCTTGAAATGGGCAGGTAAAGCTGCGGGATGTAAGCCGCCATATCATCAATACCTATTTTTACGGGCGTCTGCATAATTCCCTGGTTTTGTTAATGCCCAGTGCGCGCAGCATGGGCAGAGCATGAGTAAATGAGCAACAGCAGTTCGCATACTGCTTTGCAAAAGGCTTTATAGGTCAGGGTATTGGGCAATAAGCGGGCGTATCCGGCAAGTCCGGGCCCGTACAGCTACTGAGTCTTGGTATTAACGATTTGGGAAGCCCGGTTCAAAGCCTGGGCACTTTTGTTTTTATAACGAAAGACAACAAAGAAAGGCCATTTAGGTTTAAACCCCTTGGGCCTGCTAACGGTAGCGGGCGTAGATGGCATCAATGGCCTTTGCCAGCTCCCGGTCTTTATCGGTCACTACATCGCCTGCATCGTGGGTGCTCAAGGCAAAATCTACCGTATTATAGACGTTGTGCCAATCAGGATGGTGCTGTAGGCGCTCTGCCGCGAAAGCCACTTCTGTCATAAAGCTGAATGCCTGAGTAAAACGCTCAAACTTGAAGGTTGCTCTTAAGCGGTTGTCGGATTCCGTCCACATCTTTTTCTTCTTTTTTATCATAAAAAGGCTGGAAAGGCCATGTATCTGCCTGAAGAGCAATATTTAGGGCAAAATGTTCAACAGTTGCCGTACCTTCTGGTTAAATTGTGGCGGGCGCCCTGCCTAAAAGCACGGTGTTTTTCCTCATTACCCCCATACAGCACCTGCGTGCCCCGAGCATGGCGCTGACGGGACAACCCACAATCCTCCCATGCCTCACCAATTCTCCTACGACCTTGTTGTTATCGGCTCTGGCCCCGCAGGGGCTACCACGGCCCGTATTGCAGCACAGCTTGGCTGTACGGTCCTCCTTGTAGACAAAAGGCAAGAGCTCGGTGCCCCGATACAGTGTTCTGGGGCGGTCAGCAGGCATGCGCTCGAAGAAGTGGGCCTGCCAATTGCCGATGAGTACATACAAGAGCCCATCTATGGGTTTGCCATATACAATCAGGATGGGCAGCGCACCACTATTGATTATCGGCGGCTCAAGCCTGGGGAGTACGGGCCTGGGGCTGGGCAGAAGCCTTTGGGCTACGTGGTAGACCGCCGCCGTTTTGACCGCTACCTGATGACGCTGGCTGAACGGGCTGGGGCAGAGGTATGGCTAAAAACAGAGGGGCTCGGCTATGAGAAAGACGGCGAGGGGGGCTGCCTGGTGCGGCTGAGGCGATACAATCAGGATATTCAGGTCAAGGCAAAAGCTTTGGTGGGCGCCGATGGGCTGCAATCACAGGTGGGCCGTTGGGCTGGGCTGCGTACCCACATCAAGCTCAATGAGCTGGCCAGCTGCTTACAATTCGTAGTGGACGGGGTGCCTTCGGAAGGGCTCCTTGAGATCATCACCGGCCATCAGTGGGCACCTGGCGGTTATGCCTGGGTCTTCCCCAAAGGTCATGGGTACGCAGAGATAGGGCTTGGCGTAGCCCGTACCATGACGGAAAGCCATCAGAATGCTCAATGGTTCCTCGGCCAATTTATGAAAAGCTCTTTTTTCCAGGAGCGGTTTGCAGATGCCCGCATCCTTGAAGTGCAAGGCGGAGGCGTGCCGCTCGCTGCGCCTTTGCGCAAACAATATGCCGACTACCTCATCTTGGTAGGCGATGCCGCCCGGCACGTCAACCCCATAACTGGCGGGGGGATACACACAGCCCTGAGCGGTGGCAAAATTCCGGCTACCTTCCTTTGCCAGCTCATCCAAAGCGGGCAGCCGGCTCATGAGCAGGCCCTAAAAGGCTATCAGGATGCCTGGCTAGAGCAGCTGGGGCATAAGATGTGGAAGCTGTACGAAGAAAAATCAAGCATCTTCAGAGAGGCCGATATCCCCTTACGCGATGAGCGCTTGTACCGCACCATGTCCGATTATTTCAGCCCCAATTCAGAATACAAGAAAATTTAACCTCAGACCATGCCCAAACCAGCACCTGTTATATTCGATATTGGTTGGAACGCCTGCATCAACTGTGGCGCCTGCGTAGCCGTATGCCCTCAAGAAGCAGGCTTCATTAGCCCTTTTGATACCATTGCTACTGACCGCCCCTGCGATATCGCCTGCATGATCTGCGAAGACATCTGCCCGGTCACGACCATTACTCACCGGCCCGCTGAGCCTGCTGCACAGCCTGCCTGATCCCTTTACCTCTTTAAACCTGACCCTATGCAATTGGTGCAGCACAAAAAAGAAGCTTACTGGTTTTACCGGTTCCTATCCATTTTTTATGATAAGCTGGTCAACCCTCTTTTCTGGACCGTCCCTATGCGGCGGCAATCTCTTGCTATTGGCAAGCTCGACGAGCCAGGCATAACCGTAATTGATGTGGGCTCCGGCACAGGTTTTACCACAGAAGGGATTGTGGAGCATGTACCTCCGCAGCGGGTGACCTGCCTTGACCAGAGCCCGCATCAGATGGCACATGCCAAAGCGAAGCCGGCCCTACAGGGCTGCACCTTCCTGCTGGGCGATGCAGAGCACCTGCCTTTCCCTGATCACAGCTTCGACCGCTACGTCTCGGCTGGCAGTATCGAATACTGGCCAGACCCGGCCCAGGGCATACGAGAAGCCTTCCGGGTAGTAAAGCCTGGGGGATGGGCCCTTATGATTGGACCTTTAGAACCGGTACACCCGGCGGGGCGGATACTCGCACGGCTTTGGATGCTTTTCCCCCCGGAAGCTGACTACTGGAAGTGGTTCCGCGAAGCGGGCTTCACAGACTTGGAAGCCTGCTACGTCAAGCCCAACTGGGCAAAAGGCAAGGGCAGGTATGGCATCGCCCTGGCAGGCCGAAAACCAGAAGGGGCCACAGCCGCTGCCCCTAAGCCACAGCCAAAAGCCGAAAACACGGAAAAGCCAGGGCTGCTCCGCAGCTTCTTGCTTGGCGCGCGTGTCATTTTGGGCTCTTTGGCCGGCTTTTTCTTCATCCCCGCCGCACTCATCGGGCAGCTCCGCCTTTCTATAAGCGGGCAGGGGCACTTGCCCCCGGAGGAAAGGGAGCACCTCAATACCTATCAGAAGCGGGCATTGCTCTTCATTGCAGGGGCTGTAGCCTTAGCTGTCTTTCTCCTTATCCGATAAATCGCCCTTATGCCTACGCTCAACGAAAAAATACAGCACTTCTACGACCGCTCCACCCCCTTGTGGCTCGATACTTGGGGGGAGCACATGCACCACGGCTACTACCCACCGGGCAAGCCACCGGGCCATCATCAGGAGGCACAAGTGGCCTTGGTCGATGCCCTGCTGCAGTGGGGGGAGGCTAGGCCGGCCTCTTCTATACTAGATGCAGGCTGTGGTGTAGGGGGGAGCGCAAGGCTGCTGGCTCATAAGCTGGGCGCTGAACGGGTATTGGCCTGTACGCTCAGCCCTGTTCAAGCAGAAAAGGGCAAAGCTTACAATGCTGCGGCAGGCTTGGAAAACGTGGTGGAGATCAGGGCGCAGGATATGATGACACTACAGCCTGAAGACGGGCCTTTCGACCTGATCTGGTCGCTTGAAAGCGCAGAGCACATTGGAGATAAAGCCGCTTTGTTCCAGCTCTTCCACAGCCTGCTCCGCCCGGGCGGGCAGCTCATCATGGCTACCTGGTGCCACCGGGAGAGGCCGCCAGAGCTAGACAGGAAGGACGAGCACATCCTTTCCCGCATAAGCAAGCTGTACCACCTGCCGCCCCTGCCTGCACTGAGCGAGCTGACGAAAGGGGCTGAGCGGGCAGGCTTTTCACAGGTTGGATCTGCCGACTGGAGCGATCAGGTGGCCCCATTCTGGAAAGCAGTCATCCGTTCTGCCCTCACGGGGCGCAGCTTCGCCGGGCTGCTAAAGGCTGGGCTGCCGACCATACAAGGCGCCCTGGCCATGCGCTATATGACACAAGGCTACCGGCGCTCGCTGATCCGGTTTGGGCTTATAAAAGGCATACGGCCATGAATAACGCCCTGGCACAGTTCATCCGGTTTTCCCGCCCGCATACCATCATCGGCACCACACTTAGCGTGACGGCTTTGTTTGTGCTCTCGTGCGGATATAATGAGCAGCCCCTTCATGCCTATGCCGGTATTTGGGCCTTCGCGCTGCTGACCTGCTTATGCGCCAATATCTATATTGTGGGGCTCAATCAGCTCACCGATATCGAGATTGACAAAATCAATAAGCCCTACCTGCCCTTGGCCTCAGGCGCTTTTTCCATGAAAACAGGCCGTCATCTGGTGGCCACAAGCCTCTTGCTTGCGGTTGCCCTTCCGCTTTTCGGAGGCCGCTACCTCGCTTGGACGGTCTGGCTGAGCCTGGCCTTGGGCACTGCTTACTCCCTTCCGCCTTTCCGCCTAAAGCGCTTCCCTTTTTGGGCCGCCTTTTGTATCATCGCGGTAAGAGGGCTGATCGTCAACTTGCTTTTATTCCTACATTTCAACAATTTGATGGGCGGCACTCCCGTTCTCCCTCCACTCGTAAAGTGGCTGACCGCAGCTATTTTTGTTTTTGGCCTGATTATTGCTTGGTTCAAAGATATGCCGGATACAAGCGGCGATGAGGCGCATGCCATCAGGACGCTTTCCATAGCCCTGGGGGTACGGACAGTTTTCTTGACCGGTACGGCTATCCTGGCCGCCCTGTTCGGGCTACTGGCCGCGCTGCCAATGCTCGGCCTTATAGCGGCCAAAGGGGTGCTCTTCAGCCTTGGGCACCTCCTGTTTACTGCTTTTCTGCTGTATGCAGCCTACAGGGCCAACCTCGAAGATGGGAAGAGCATAGCCCGTTTCTATCAGCAGATATGGCTACTGTTCTTTGGCGAGTATCTATTGTTTGCGCTGGCTGCCGTACCCGCTTGATAGGCCATAGGAGCTGCAGGTGCTAAAGAAAACTTAAATTCAGCTCATGGCTATGGATTTGCCGGGCGGAGCGGCTCTTTTCATCGCAATTCTTCCAAATGATTTAAAAAATCCATAATTTGTTCATACCTCCGGGCATGAAGCCCGGGCCCACAAACAAAACATCGTATGAGATTACTGACTTTAGTAGCACTGCTGGGCATACTAGCGGCGCCCATGGCTTCTCAAGCGCAGGAACTGTCAAAAGAAGACGCTAAAATCTGGAAAAACAAAGCTAAAGAATACAAGCGCAACCCTGCGGCCCTAAAAGCGCTTGCCGATGATGTAGACCGCTATCGAGAGGAGGCAGCAACGTATTCTGCGCAGGTAAATGAAATGGAGGCTGAGCGCGCCAATCAGCGGCAACAAATCGCACAGCTAGAACGCGACAATATCCGGTTGCAGGATGAGCTCGGGGAGCTGCGCCGCGCCCTTGCGGATATGAACAACCAACCGCAGCAGCCTGCCATGGGCGACGATATGTCCGGGCTGGTTTTCCGCGTACAAATTGGAGCCTACCAAGCCCTCAATGTGCCTGCCAACCTCGATGGCGATAACGACAATATGGACCTTGAAGTCGTAGACGGGCTACAGAAAATCATCATCGGCCACTTCCCTGATGTAGAAAGTGCCGAAGCGCTACGGTCCTATATGCAAAAAATTGGCGTGAAGGATGCTTGGGTTGTCGCCTATCAGGATGGCGCCCGCGTGCCTATGAACCAAGTGGTGCCGGGCTACGGCCAATAGCCTCTTTGGGTATAGGGCTGAGCACTTGCTTGGAGCTTTCTTCTTGTTTCCAATCAATGCTTGACGAACATGGCTTCCTCTCTACATGCTCATTTGGCCCGCTACACTCAAATGTAGCGGCTGCGCCTGAGCCCTGCCGGCCAGGCGGGTATCAAACACTTGATTTTCAAGACGAAAATACGCTAAACAAGCGTTGAGCGGGTACTGAATCCTTTGGTGTTCAGTACCCGCTTTGCGGTGTCCGCAGCTAGCCCCTTGAAGGCCTATGCCTTTATGGGCAGAAAACTGCTCTTGGGCTGTACTTGGCCAGCTAAGAAGGCCAGGCTGACCACCGGGCATCTGATTTGACTTGCGTCAAACTCCGCCCGCTCATGGAAGGCCAAAAATACAAACTGCCTGAACAGAGCACCCGCCCGGCACCAATCAATGGTGTGCAAGCCAATAGGCCATTAGCTTCATGATGGCAACGGCGGACTAGCGCTGCGGAGGGGTGGCAAGCCCGATAGGGCCGAGCGGACAGCGAGCCCCGCAGCATAGCGGCACCTGCCCACAGGCAGGGGCAGGCCCAAAAGAGCGACAACTTGTGCTGCGCCCTGTTAATGAGCTGTTAAGCATTTCATTAAGTGCAGGAAAGCCGGTACTTTTCAGTTCTATAGCTTTACTTGTGCTGTAGGCAGCCCAATTCCCACATGGCCCGATAACTATGAAAAACGCAGTCATTTTCCGGGTGCTTGTCCTTGGCGCCATCGCAATTGCGGGCATTATTGGCATGCAGGCCTATTGGGTCGTCAATACCTGGAACATCAATGAGGAAGAGTTCAGCCAGAAGGCTAGCCTGGCGCTGTACCGGGTTGCCTGCGATCTAGTCGATATGACAGGCGGGGAGCTGCCCGCGCGCAATGTGGTCAACCAAAGGGCTACCAACTACTACGTTGTCAATATCGAAAGCGAAATTGACGACGAGCACTTGGAGTACTTCCTGCAAAAGGAATTCGAAAAACTGGCCCTCTATGCCGATTTCGAGTATGCCGTATTCGACTGTGCCACCAATGAGATGGTCTATGGCAACTACTGTAGCTTCAAGCCAGAACAGCCAGACCTGGCTGCGCTCGGCGACCTGCCCCGGGACGATAAATTCACTTATTACTTCAGCGTGAAGTTCCCCAACCGCTCCGGTTATCTCTTGGGCAAGATGCAGCTTTCCATCTTCTTTTCGGCCATCCTCTTGGTCGTCCTTCTGTTTTTCGCGTACTCCATGCACATCATTTTACGGCAAAAACGGCTTTCGGAACTGCAAAAGGACTTCATCAACAACATGACCCACGAGTTCAAGACGCCTATCTCCACCATTAAAATCTCTGCTGATGTGTTCCAAGGTGCCCCAGAAGTACAACAAAACCCGAGGCTGCTGCGCTACGCCAACATTATCAGAGAACAGAACCAACGGCTGAACAGCCAAGTGGAGAAAGTATTGCAGCTGGCTAAAGCCGAACAAGGCAACTTTGACCTCAAGCTTGAGCCTTTGCCGCTACGCGAAACGCTTTCTCAAATCGCAGACAGCACGGCTGTGAGGGTAGAAAAACGTGGCGGGCAACTGCACCGCCGCATTGACGTGGACGAGGCGGTTATTGAAACCGACCGCCTGCACTTTACCAACATCTTGCACAACCTGCTGGATAACGCCATTAAATATGGGCAGGACTCCCCCGACATCACCCTTTATGCCAAGGCCAGCCACGGAAAGGTACATATACAAATTCAGGACAAAGGTGTTGGCATAAGCAAGGATCAGCTTTCCAGGGTGTTCAGCAAATTTTACCGGGTGCCCACGGGCAACCTCCACAAAGTAAAAGGCTTTGGGCTGGGGCTGTTCTATGTCAAGCGGATCTGCGATGCACAAGGCTGGCAGATACAGCTGCACTCGCAGCCCGGGCAAGGGACTACCGCCGAGCTCATTATCCCCATCGCCAAGCAGGGGATCACCGGGTGGTGGCAGCAGCTTTGGGGCACTCGGGCAGGCCGCCTTGCCAAACCTGCCGATTCCTGACTTTTTTTGACCGCCCAACTCTACACGACCATGAAAGCCAAAATTCTTTATGTGGAGGACGATGAGAGCCTCAGTTTCGTAACCCGCGACAACCTGGAGCTGCAGGGGTACAATATCGTTCATTGTGCTACAGGGCGGGAAGCGCTAGAACTGTCCAACAACGGGCTGCAGCCGGACCTTTATATCCTGGACGTAATGCTCCCCGATGTGGATGGCTTTGAGATCGCCCGGCGGATCAGGCGCAGAGACCAGCAAACGCCTATCCTGTTCCTGACCGCAAAATCCTTAAAAGAAGACCGGCTCAAAGGGCTGAGGCTGGGCGCAGACGATTACATCACCAAGCCTTTTAGCATTGAAGAGCTGATCTTGAAAGTGGAAATCTTCCTGCGCCGGAGCGCCATCTCTATACCCGAAAATACCGAACTGTACCGTATAGGCTTGTTTGAACTGGACTACAAAAACCTTTCGCTGGAAACTCCGGAGGGGGGCAGGCAGCTCACCCAAAAAGAAGCAGACCTGCTTCTGCTCTTCGCCAAAAAAACCGATCAGGTCATCAGGCGGTCTGACATCTTACGTGAGCTGTGGGGGGAAGACGACTACTTCATGGGCAGGAGCTTGGATGTCTTCATTTCCCGCTTGCGCAAATACCTTAAGCCTGATAAGGACCTTAAGCTGGAGAACATACATGGGGTGGGGTTTCGGCTGCGGACCGGTACCGAAGACAGCTAACCGTTGAAGGTGCGCAAACCAGGTTGCCGTTTTCCTTTGGGGGCCTGCCCCTGCCATCGGGCAGGTGCCGCTATGCTACGGGGCTCGCTATCCGCTCGGCCCCTCGCCCTACAGGCGTCGGGTCTGGCCTTCGGCCACCCCTTCGCAGCGCTAGGCCAATGCCCGGCTAAAGCTCGAAAACATAAACGCCTGTGCCATCTTCCCCCCCTTGAATGAGGCCCGTTGGTGCTCAGCCCAAAATGGCTGGCACTTCCAAGCATGCCCAGCTTCCGCTTCGGAAATCAGGCAGGAAAAGCAGTTCAAGGCCTGTGCCTTTGAGGTCATTTTAGGCGCACCCTCGTACCGAAGAAGAGAGAAAGGCTGTTAATCTGATCGCTATTGGGGCCAATGCCCTCCTGCCCATTGAGGTAATAGAAGGCGTGCTGATAAAACGGCTGGGCAAAGAGGCTCCACCGCTCGCCGATCAAGCGCTCTGCACCAAGGCCGATATTAGCTGTCAAGTAAGCATTATCACTAAAGCTGCCCCCTTCAAACCAGCCCAGCCCGTTCCTGCGGATGCGGTCAATTTGTGCCTCTTGCCCAGAGTTGCCGTCCGTAAATTGAGGGGTCATAGGCCGGAAACTATACTGCGGAGCATCTGCCGTATAGTAATTGGACTGGAACGCCACGTGCAATGCGCTCCCGCCCATTGCATAAAAGCGCCAGTGGCCCCGTTCGATAACATCATAACGGGCCCTGATGGGCAGGGTAATCATGTTGAGCTCCGTAGTCTGCAGCTCGTCCCCTCTCAGCCCTGAGAGCAGACTGCCCTGCACATAGACCACACCTACCGGATAAGAGCGAGCAGCATAGATAGCTCCACTGCCAATTTCGAACCGCCCAAAATCCAAATCTAGGGAGAGGCCTCCGCCATAGCCAAGAGCCGCCCGGTTGAGGTTTTCGGTTAAGCGCTTCTCCTCGCTAGCAGGCACTAAGATGGTATTGTACTCTGCACTGCTGAACATCCCGACTGCCAATACGGGTTTGCCGGAAGGCTGCTGCTCTTCCTGCTCAGGCAGCCCAAAACAGTTGTACGCCAACACCCCTGCCTGCCGGCTTTCTATCGGCCCGAATGGAGGCAGAGGAGCGGGCCCCATTTCTGGTTCCGCAATACCAACATCATCCAATGTATGGGCGGCAGCCCCGCTATTCAGATTGGGCGTAAGGGTTTGGACAGTTGGCAACGGCACTTTAAACAGCGCTTTCCGGCCATCGGCAACAGGCAGCGCTGAAGAAGGCACCAAAGCCGGACCGCTCAAACGTTCAGCGGCGCCCGGAGCCCCGGTATCCGTATGGTCAACTGCTGCGCTTTCCAATTGGGCCTTCGCCAAAGCAGTGGCAGCATGCGCAGCTGTGGCCTCTACATTTTCAGAGATAGGCAGCTGTGCCAGAGCAGGCCGCTGAGAGGCCGTAGGGAGATAAGGCCACAAAGAAGTGAAAAGCAGCAAAAACAGCAACAGCTCAATGCTCTTATACCGCAAAACATACTGTGGCCAGGTAAACCACTGATTGAGCAGCCCGTCCATGCGCTGCCATTGCTCAGCCGGGCGCCCCGCCTCGAAAGTGTTCAGCTTAGAAAAGACGGCCTCGTCAAAGTCCCGATCGTTTATGCCTGCCGGACCGGCTTCCACTTCGCCCAAGCTGCCTTCAAACGCCTCGAAGCGGCTCCAGGCATCAGTAGGGCGTTCCGGCCTGATGCGGCCAAGCCGGTCTTTGATGATGTCGTCAAATGTGTTTTCGTTCTTATCCATAACGGCTTTACAGTCGTTCACTCAAAATGGCCTTAAGCTTTATTCTGGCCTTGACCAGGTTCGAGCGCGAGGTGCTTTCGGTAATATCCAGCAAATCAGCTATCTCTTTATGAGAATAGCCTTCTATCACGTAAAGGTTGAACACCGCCCGGTAAGAGGGCGTCAGTTCCTGTATTGCAGCTAGTATTTCCTGCTCTGTGCATTGGCTGACGGCATCTGCATCATTAGAGCTGACGCCATAAGCCTCCTCAAGGTCTTCCGTCCTGCGGCGGATACTCTTCCGGTAATAGTCGATGGCCGTATTGACCATGATGCGCCGGATCCATGCAGAAAGGGAAGTGCCCGGCTGATACTTGGCAATGTGCCGGAAAACCTTGATGAACCCTTCGTGCAGGATATCGAGCGCTTCTTCCTCATCGGTAGCATAACGCAGGCACACGCCCAGCATGCGGCTGTAGAACTCTTCGTACAGCGCTTTCTGAGCCCAGCGTTCCCGGCGGGCACAGGCCTGAATCAAGCCTCTCTCATTTTGGTCTAAGGGCAAAGCAATTTCCATATGCGTTCAGTTAGCCCAAATTAGCCCAATTCCTTTATAATTACAACCGGGCGCCCCGATATGCAGTGATTCTGGCAGAAACAGATGTGGTGTGGGGGCACGGAATACAGGCGTAAATAAATGCTGCCCTCACTGCTTGTAGCTTTTATAACGCTAACGCTGCCTGAAATGCTGCCCCGGGCCAGGCCAGAATCGCCAAAACCTCCACCAAACGCTATGTTTTAAAGTATTTGTTTCAAAACTTGCTGTAAATTTGTAGTTTTGACCGCGGTTTGCCCCGGGCATTCCCCGGCAAACACGCGCTAACCTTTTTTCGCAACAGCCTTCTGGCACAGGCAGCGGCCCGCTCAGGGCGCCCAGCGCCAGCAAATACGATTTGCACCCCAAGAAGTATGAGTACAACGGCACCACAGTCTAACGAGGACGGCAAGATCATCTCCCTTACCGGTATGTACGAGGATTATTTCCTCGATTATGCCTCCTACGTCATCCTGGAACGGGCAGTTCCGGGCGTAATGGACGGGCTCAAGCCTGTACAGCGCCGCATCCTGCACGCTATGCGAGAAATGCACGACGGCCGCTACCATAAAGTAGCTAATATCATCGGACAGACGATGCAGTACCACCCCCACGGCGATGCTGCCATCGGGGATGCCCTCGTCAACTTGGGGCAAAAAGACCTGCTCATCGATCCTCAGGGCAACTGGGGCGATGTGCGCACAGGAGACAGCGCGGCCGCCCCTCGTTACATCGAAGCCCGCCTGACCAAATTCGCACAAGAGGTAGCTTTCAACCCGCAGACTACCGAATGGCAGCTCAGCTACGATGGCCGCAAACGGGAGCCTATCGCCCTGCCTATGAAATTCCCCCTCCTGCTGGCACAGGGGGCAGACGGCATCGCAGTGGGCTTGTCTACCAAAATCATGCCCCACAACTTCATCGAACTGATCAAAGCGTCCATCAAAATCTTGCAGGGGAAAAGCGTCAAGATTTACCCGGACTTCCAAACGGGCGGCATGGTCGATGTCTCCGATTACAACGGTGGCAAAAGGGGCGGCCGCATCAAGGTGCGGGCCAAAATCGAAACCGTAGACAAAAGTACGCTGGCCATACGGGAGCTGCCCTACGCCACCACTACGCAGTCTCTCATCGACAGCATCCTCAAGGCAAACGAAAAGGGGAAAATCAAAATCAAAAAGGTCGTTGACAATACCGCCGAACACGTGGAAGTGCTCGTAGAGCTGGGCGCAGGCGTCTCCCCTGACCTGACCATAGACGCCCTCTACGCATTTACCAACTGCGAAGTCTCCATCTCGCCCAATGCCTGCGTCATCATTGATGATAAGCCGCATTTCCTCACAGTAGAGGAAATCCTGGACATCTGCACCCAACAAACCAAAAATCTGCTGCAGCTGGAGCTCGAAATCCGTAAAGCAGAACTGCTGGAAAAGCTCCACTTTGCCAGCCTGGAGAAAATATTCATCGAAAACCGCATCTACCGCGATATCGAACAATGTGAAACTTGGGAGGCTGTCTTGGAAGCAGTAGACACCGGCTTGCGCAAGTACGTGCGCGTCCCCGGCGAAACGCCCGGAAAGAACGACTCCCGCCTCGAGCTCCTCAGGGATATCTCCGAAGAAGACCTCACCCGCCTTACTGAAATCCGGATCAAGCGGATTTCTAAGTACAATACCTTCAAGGCTGAGGAGCAGATCAATAAGCTGCAGGAAGAGCTAAAAGAAGTACAGCACCACCTGGACCACCTCGTCGACTATGCCATCGCCTACTATGACAACCTGCTGCAAAAGTATGGCAAAGGAAAAGAGCGGAAAACCAAAATCATGACCTTCGATGCCATACAGGCTGCCGAAGTAGTCGCCAATAATGCCAAGCTGTACGTCAACCGCAAAGAGGGTTTTATCGGTACCGGGCTGAAGAAGGACGAGTTTGTCTGTGACTGCTCCGACATCGACGACATCATCGTCTTCCGCAAAGATGGCAAGTTCCAGGTGTCCCGCATTGCAGACAAAGTCTTCGTGGGCAAGGACATCATCCACGTAGACGTCTGGAAAAAAGGGGACGACCGTACGACTTACAATATGATGTACCTGGATGGACAGACCGGGCGCAGCTTTGCCAAACGTTTCAACGTCACCTCTATTACCCGTGACCGGGAATACGACCTGACCACTGGGGAGAACGGCTCGAAGCTCCTTTATTTCTCCGCCAACTCCAACGGGGAAGCAGAGGTGGTGACCGTACAGCTTACACAGGGCAGCCGGGCACGGATTAAAGTATTCGACTATGATTTTGGGGAGCTCGACATCAAAGGGAGGAGCTCAAAGGGGAATACCGTGACCAAGCACCTGGTCCGAAAGGTCAGCCTGAAGGAAGTCGGCAAATCGACCCTAGGTGCCATAAAAGTGTGGATGGACCCCGTCAGCGGGCGGTTGAACACCGATGAAAGGGGCAGCCTGCTTGGCGAATTTGATACCGGCGACCACCTCTTTGCTATTTACAAAGAAGGCAGCTATGAAGTAGCTGAGCTTGACCTGAACAAGAAGTTCGACCCTTCTGAGATCGTTGAAATCGGCAAGTTCAACCCAGAAGCGGTTATCAGCGCCGTTTACTTTGAAGGCGAACGGGGCTGGTCTGTCGCGAAAAGGTTTCAGGTAGAAACAAGCAGCACCAATCAGCGGTTCCCTTTTATCACTGAGCACAAAAAGAGCAAGCTCCTATTTGCCAGCACCCATCCGCAAGCGGGCATCTCCTACCAGATCAAGGAGGGCAGCCAAAAGGTTGACCAAAAGCTCAGCCTGCCCGACTTTATTGATGTGAAAGGCTGGCGTGCCATGGGCAACAAGGTGGCTGACCAAAAGCTGCTCACCGTGAAGCCGATAGCTGCCGAGCCGGCTGCGGGCTCAGCCGAGAAGCTAAAGCCGGGCGATAGCATCGACTTTGATACAGAAGGCAATGGCCAGACTAAAATGTTCTAAAGAGCGCAAGTAAGAGCGTGTTGGGATTTTGGTAATCGGTCTGTCCCGCTAGACAGCGGGACACTTTTTCGCTTATACTTCGCCCCGAAAATCCTTCCCGCTTTTGTGCATCAAAAGCGGGACTTGGCTAAACTCCGGTTTTCGGGTCTCGGCCAATCAAAAAATTGCTAGTTTTCGACTAGAAGACCACAACCCCAACACGCTCTAACAAATGCTTAATCCATCTCCTCGTAGTCAATATCTTCAGCATAGTCGTCATTCCCGCGTTGCGGCCTGGCGCTTTGGCTGTGCCGTATTTTGCTCTCCGGCTCTTGTTTGCTGCCGCCCAGCGTATGGCCATCTTTGAAGAAATACTTGTACAATACGTATACGATGAGCCCAGTCAGGAATATTTTTACCATAGCTTGTCAGTTTCGGCTTGTGTACAGCATTAGGCTTGGCAGCCAATAGGCGCTGGGCTCCAGCCAGGCGTAAAAAGTGGGCCAGAATCTGAACCTGCGCCTCATGCAAGTTTATAAAAGCTAAAGAAAAATCGACGCCCCTGCAAGTATAGGGAATAAGCATCAGTTATTTGCGGACAGACTTTGGACGCGAGTTGCGAGCCCTGCGCTACTGGCGTAAAATTTTTTACTTTTGCAAATCATTTCTAAGCGGTGCCTTGCACTGCAATAAAAACCAAAATGCTCAATGGGATCGACTAACCGACTAAACACCCTGGCAGGCTGGCTGGTATTTGCCATCGCGTTCACGGTCTACTTCTTTTCGGCAGAACGCACTGGCAGCCTGTGGGACTGCGGTGAATTCATACTCGGCGCATACAAACTGCAGGTGGTCCATCCGCCCGGTGCGCCCTTCTTTATACTCGTAGGCCGCCTGTTCACCTGGTTTGCAGAGCTGCTCTCGGACAATCCTGAAGATATTGCCTTTGCCGTCAACCTAATGTCCGGGCTGTGCACCGCGCTGGCAGCGGCCTTCGTAGCCTGGTCTACCATCATCTTAGGCAAAATGGCCCTCGTGGGGCGGGAAGGCACCCCAGATAGCGGGCAACAGATCGCCCTTGCAGGCGCAGGTGTGGCTGCCGGGCTTGCCACCGCCTTTGCCACCTCTATCTGGTTTTCGGCGGTAGAAGGCGAAGTCTATGCGATGTCCACCTTTTTCACCACGCTCACGCTGTGGTCTATGATGAAGTGGTACAGCCTCCCCGACAGTCAGTCCGCAGACCGTTGGCTGCTGTTCACCGTTTATGCGGCGGGGCTTTCCATGGGCGTCCACTTGCTCAGTTTGCTGACTTTCCCAGCGCTGGCGCTTTTTTACTACTACAAGAAGTACGATAAAGTCACTTGGAAAGGCATTGCCATTGCAGCTGCCGTAGGGGTAGCGATAATCGTTGCGGTACAAAATTTTGTCATCGTTGGCATTCCGGGCTTATGGTCCACCTTTGAGCTGATGATGGTCAATGGGCTGGGGCTGCCGTTCCATAGCGGCATTATCCCGACGGTACTGCTGGTCAGCGCTGTGATTGTGCTATTGCTCATGTATGTGCATGGCAAAATCACCTCCCCGGTGCCGATGTACGTATTGGCAGGGGTATTCCTGCTGGTAGGGCTTTACGCTGAAAGCACCGTTGGCGGTGGCCGGCTGGTGCGCATGCTGGGCCGGGCAGCGGTGATCGCCGGGCTTGGGTTTTATATGAATACCATCTTGGCCCGCTTCCGCCGCGAAGCACAGCTGTTTGCAGTAGGTGCAGCCTTGGTCATCATCAGCTTTTCTTCTATCGGCCTCGTGGTCATCCGGGCCAATGCAGGCCCGCCGGTCAATATGAACGCGCCAACGGATGCCATGCGGCTGCTGCCTTACCTCAACCGCGAGCAGTACGGTGAGCGGGCACTGCTCAATGGCCCACACTTCGATGCCCGCCCAATGAAGACCGAGACCGAAGACCGCTATGGGCGGCTGGGCGACAAGTACGATATCGTAGACCAAAAAATTTCTTACATCTACCGCGATGCGGACAAGATGCTCTTCCCCCGTATGGGCGACTACAGTCAGGGCCGGCCTGGGCTGTACAAGCAGTGGGTAGGGCTAGACCCTAACAAACCGCTGCCTGCCGGGCGCCCCAACCAAGGCGACAACATCAGCTTCCTGGTCAATTATCAGCTGGGGTGGATGTACTGGCGATACTTCATGTGGAATTTTGCCGGGCGCCAAAATGCAGAACAGGGCTTTTATCCTTGGGACAAGTCTTCTGGGCACTGGATTTCAGGCATTAAAGCCATTGACGAAGCCCGGCTTTATGATCAGGACAACCTGACGGAGGCCATGGCTAACGACAAGGGGCGCAACACTTATTATATGTTGCCGCTGCTGTTTGGCATCTTGGGGCTATTCTTCCACTTCCGCAAACGGCCTGAGGAAGCCATAGGGCTGATGGCCTTGTTCATCATCACAGGTATTGGCATCATCATTTACTCCAATCAGCCCCCCAACGAGCCTAGGGAAAGGGATTATGTCTTGGTTGGTTCGTTCTTCACCTTTGCCATCTGGATCGGGCTCGGCGTGCTGGCCCTGTTCGAGCTGCTGCGCGAGCGCGCCAAAATGGGCGGGCCAGTTGCCGCTGCAATTGCTGCTGCAGTTGTGCTTACTGCTCCGGCTCTTATGGGCTTCCAAAATTTTGATGACCACAGCCGGCGCCATCATACCGGTGCCCGTGACTATGCAAACAACTTCCTGCAGAGCGTGGAAGAGAACGCCATCATCTTTACTTACGGCGACAACGATACCTACCCGCTTTGGTACGCACAGGAAGTAGAAGGCATCCGGAAAGACGTACGGGTGGTCAACCTCAGCCTAATTGCCGTAGACTGGTACATCGACTTGCTGCGCCGGAAGGTCAACGACTCTCCAGCCATCAAGATGAGCGTGCCTAGCGAGGCGATCCGCGGCAGCAAGCGCAATCAGGTTTTCTACTTCAACCGTACCGGGCAGGACCGCCCGGCTACCCTGCAGCAGTTTATTCAGGGCATCGGGCAAGACCGCCCTATCACCTTGCCTTTTGCTTCTGGTGCCCGGGAAGTGGAAAGCTATTATGACACCAAGCAGGTGTACATCCCCGTTGATCAGCAGCAAGTATTAGACAGTGGCGTAGTGGGTATCGAGGACAGTGCCAAGATCGTGCAGGCTATCCCGCTCAAGCTGCAGTCGAAAGAGTACTTGATCAAAGATGAACTGGCCATCCTCGATATCATCGCCTCCAACTTGTGGGAGCGCCCTATCTATTTCGCGGTGACTTGCCGGCAGGAGAAGCTCTTTGGCCTAGACGATTATATGCAGTTGGAAGGCCTGGCGCTGCGCATCACGCCTGTGAAGTCCAAGAGCGAGCCGCAGTATGGCATCATCGGCAGCGGGGGCGTTGATGGCGATAAGGTCTATGAAAATGTCATGAACAAATTTCAGTGGGGCAACTTCGATAGGTATGATCTCTTCGTAGACCGCAGCTATGCACCGAGCGTGCAGAGCCATCAGCTGAGCATCCGCCGGGCTGCCCTACAACTGGTACAGGACGGTGAGAAGGAAAAGGCGATGGAGCTTATCGACAAGTACTTCGAAGCCTTCCCTGATATGAACTTCCCTTACGATTACCGGGCCTACTATATGATTGGCGTATACCTACAGGCAGGAGACTTTGAGCGGGCTAAGCCACACCTCGAAACCTTGGCCAACCGTACGGAAGACGAGCTGAATTTCTACAATTCTGTGGACATGGACGTCCTGGAAAGCAGCTTCGAGACGCAGTACATGCTGGCCATGCGCACTATGGAAGACATCCTGCGCGCTGCCAGGGCCAACGACGAGGCGTTCGCCAAAGAGCTGGAAGCTCGTTTTGCGCCATTCCAGATTCAAGGCCCCGAAAACATCATGCCAAATGGACAATAACAAAACGGCTGCGATTGGCTGCGACCACGCAGGGTACCCCTACAAGGCCCGACTGAAAGAGGTGCTGAGCGAAAAAGGCTGGGCGGTCAAAGATTTTGGCACAGACTCCCCGGAGTCCGTCGATTATCCCGACTTCGTACACCCCGTCGCCAATATGGTAGAAAGCGGGGAAGCTCAGCTCGGTATCGTCATCTGCGGCAGCGGCAACGGTGTTGCCATCACGGCCAATAAGCATCAGGGCATACGGGCGGCGCTCTGCTGGAATACAGCGCTCGCAGAGCTGGCAAGGCAACACAACAACGCCAATGTGCTTGCTATACCCGCACGGTTTATCTCTGAGGAGGAGGCTGCTGCAATTGCCCTCGCTTTTCTCGGTGCATCCTTTGAAGGCGGCCGGCACGCCCGCCGAGTGGGGAAAATAGCCTGTAGCTGAGGTTCAGCAACACAAGCGCACCTTTAGCTTCTCTTTTCAAAAGCCCCTGCCATTGAACCGGCAGGGGCTTTTGAGCGTGAACCAAAATGTCGCAGGCGTTTATACTTTTGGGGCTCTAGCCTGGCATTGGCCTAGCGCTGCGAAGGGGCGGCAGGCCTGATAAGGCCGAGCGAAGAGCGAGCCCCGTAGCATAGCGGCACCTGCCCTCACGGCAGGGGCAGGCCCCAAAAAAAACGACAATCTGGTTTGCGCCCAGGGCTTTTGACTGATCTGCACACATCAGATCAGAAAGCAATCAGGTATTTTGCTGCAGGAGATGCCCTGAATGCAGGGCTGGCCCAAGCCTGAACAAGCACTATTTGGCTGTTGCCCAAGCAAATCCCCCCCAGAGATCAATCTTTACAACGGTGCACGGGCGGCGGCAGTGCCTAGTACCTCAAACCAGAGCGGAAAGCGTTAGACGGAAAGTAGGGCGATAGCCCCAAAAGGGCAAGGCAGGGCAAAAAAAAGAAAGGACAGAGGATCCCCCCCATCCAATCTTTATGATGAGGACTGGCCCTAACCCCCCAGAAAGAGCCAGCCTCACTTCTTGAGTGCGCACAAGATGCGCATCATAATAACTTGAAAGGTCCTATTGCGCGAGCAACGGGCCAACTACCCCCCAGTACTGACCGCGCTGCTCACAACAATAGACCTTTACCGGGGCAGGGCCCCAGCATCGGCTTTTATCCAAAACCCGCTGCAACATTAGCAGAAAGTTTTGTTGTTGAGCCACAGCTACGCCCATACAGGCGCGGCTGCGTCAAAGAATGTCATTTGAAGTTGGTGTGTAGATAGAGAACACCCATTATCAGGTGTCTTTGCCTTTTGGTAAGCTCTTTTGGAAATTCAGATTCAACTTGAAAGTTGCAAATCTGCTGCAATCTAGGACATTCCTGAAAAAAGGTCAAGGATTATGCCTGCAGATTCTTGAAAATCTCCTCCAAGTAGGGTTACAACGCGCTACACACTATGCTTCTGCCGGGTTCATTTACCCAGCGTTTGTTATTTAAAAGGCAGCATACCGTTGCCCTTTATAGTTGTTTTTAGCCTCTTGTCCTTCCTTATACGGCAGCTTTGCTGGCGAGGTTACGTCAAATTGTCAGTTTTTTTTCAGCTGGCACACACTTTGCAGGCTTCAGGCTGTAAATGCTTCACAACCAAAAAATAAAGACTATGCATAAGGGCAGCATTTCCGTACAGACGGAGAATATTTTCCCGATCATTAAGAAGTTTCTTTACTCTGACCACGAAATATTCCTGCGCGAGCTGGTCTCCAATGCCGTCGATGCTACCACTAAGCTGAAGACCCTTTCCGGCAAAGGGCTAATCAAAGGCGATATTGGGGAGACGGCCATTGAAATCCTCCTTGATGAAGAGGCCAAAACACTGACCATCCGCGACAGGGGCATTGGCATGACAGCTGATGAAGTGGAAAAGTACCTGAACCAGGTCGCTTTTTCCAGCGCAACGGAGTTTGTTGAGAAATACAAAGACGATGCCTCTATCATTGGGCACTTCGGGCTTGGATTTTACTCAGCCTTTATGGTAGCTTCCAAGGTAGAAGTACGCACCCTTTCCTACCAAGATGGCGCCAAAGGCGTGACTTGGGCCTGCGAAGGCAACCCAGAATATACGCTGGAAGATAACGACAAAGACTTCAGAGGCACCGATGTCATCCTCCACATCAACGAGGAGAGCAAAGAGTTCTTGGGAAACAGCCGTATTGAACAGCTGCTCGATAAATATTGCAAATTCCTGCCCGTGCCCATCCAATTCGGCACCCGTACAGAGACCATCACAGAAGGAGAGGGCGATGAGGCTACCGAGAAGGAAATCGAGGTAGACAATATCATCAACAACCCGGACCCGGCTTGGCGCAAAGCCCCCGCAGACCTCACCGATGAGGATTACAAAGCGTTCTACAATGAGCTCTACCCTTTCAGCACGCCCCCGCTGTTTTGGATCCACCTCAACATTGACTACCCCTTCAACCTCACGGGCATTTTGTACTTCCCAAAGCTGGGCAACTCTTTTGAAGTCCAGAAAAACAAGATACAGCTCTACAGCAATCAGGTTTATGTAACCGATGATGTAAAAGAGATTGTGCCAGAATTCCTGACCCTCCTCCACGGGGTCATCGACTCGCCCGACATCCCGCTGAACGTTTCCCGAAGCTATCTGCAAAGCGATGGCAACGTCAAGAAAATCACAGGCTATATCACCAAAAAAGTAGCCGACAAGCTGGCCGAGCTCTACAAAAAGGACGAGGAAGGCTTCATCAGCAAATGGGACGACTTGGGCGTTTTTGTCAAGTACGGTATGATCTCGGACGATAAATTCTACGACCGGTCTGTCAAGTTTGCCCTTGTTAAGAACATAGACGGCAAATACTTCCCTATTGAGCAGTACAAAGAAGAAGTAAAGGCACAGCAAACCGACAAGTACGACAAAGTGGTGATGCTGTATACGCATGCTCCGGAGCAGCACGATAGCTTTATCGCAGCCGCCAAAGCGAAAGGGTACGACATCTTGGTGCTAGACCATGTCATCGACAACCACTTCATGCAGCACATGGAGCACAAGCTGGGAGGCATCACTTTTGTACGGGTAGACTCTGACACCGTGGACAATCTCGTGCAAAAAGACGAGCAGGCAGAGTCTGTCCTCAGTGAAGAGCAGCAGGAATCGGTGAAAGGGCTCTTTGAGGCCATAGTGACCTCAACTGGCAGCACGGTTATGCTCAAGCCGCTTTCTCCCGAAGACCAGCCGGTGACCATCACCCGCCCGGAGTTTATGCGCCGTATGAAGGAGATGCAGGGCTTACAGGGAATGAGCTTCGGAGACTTCCCCGATAGCGTGAATGTAGTCGTGAACACCAACCACCCACTAGTGGCCAACAAACTGGTAGAGGAGCCCGATGCAGACAAACAAAAGGAAGTGGCAGACTATCTGTACAAACTGGCAATGCTCAATCAGCAGATGCTGAAAGGGGCTGAGCTTACTGCCTTTATCAACAAAAGCCTCAATTTCCTCAAGTAGGCGGGCAGGGCTGTTTTGCTACTGCTTTGCTCTGGCAGCCCCGCTTGTTAAAGCCAACAGGTGGGGCTGCTTAATTGGAAAAATGCCCTTTCTAGCTAAGCGTGTGCGGGCGCAAACCAGATTGCCGTTTTTTTGGAGCCTGCCCCTGCCGCAAGGATGGGGGCCTGCCCCTGCCCGATGGCAGGTGCCGCTATGCTCCGGGGCTCGCTGTCCGCTCGGCCCCTCGCCCTGCAGGCGTCGGGTCTGGCCTTCGGCCACCCCTTCGCAGCGCTAGGCCAATGCCAGGCTAGTGCCTTAAGTCATAAATCTCTGATACTTAAGTTGAAATTATTTTCCGGCTAATCAAGGCGAAGGTCCGCGACTTTAGCCCGAGCTAAAGGAGCGGTTCTTTAACGAAGAGTAGGCGGAAAATAACGAAACTTGGGGTGGCAAGGATTTATGACTTGAGGCACTAGAGCCCCAAAACCATAAAACCCTGCGGCACTTTGGCCTACGCCCGAGCGTGTTTGGAGCAGACGCCGCCAAAATTTGCCTGCCCGCTGTGCAAGACCTTGACAGACAAGAGCGCAAGTTGGCCTTGCATGGCATTAAATTGGATAAGAACGGGCCCCCAACAAGCTTTTGTATGGGTTTGTGCTGCATCCTATTCCGTACTTACGCCATAGGCAAGCCCCCTCGCCCCACTTTTTCTAACCAACGGCCCCACTATCAGTGACAGGGGCACCTCTAAAGCCAAGAGCCCCTGCCCCGGCACTAAAACGCACTTACGCTTAAGACAAGCCACTATCGTATAGGCGACATATCCCCCATAGGAAGGAAGCCAGCCCAAAAGAAAGGGTGAGCCGCCATACCTTGCCCGCGGGCTTCCTCCAAATAGCTTAACGTGGCAGCGTGCAGCGCCTCGTCTTTACCGGCCCCAGCCCATAAACGCTCATAAAAACCTGCTGTAATTTCCGCACTTGCCCCCTCGTCCACCTGCCATAAGGTAGTGATGATGCTCTGTGCCCCAGCGTATGCGAAAGCCCGGGCCAAGCTGATCATGCCTTCGCCCAGTATCAGCCGGCCTCGCCCGGTCTCGCATGCCGACAGGAAAACCAGCCTGGCTTTCAGCGGAAGCGGGTAAATGTCCCGGGCGTACAAGCGGGCGGGCTCCCCTGCAAAGAGCAGGCAAGAAAAATCCCCAGACTCGTTATCGGCCAGCCCATGAGTGGAAAAGTGCAATATAGGGAAGCCCGGAGCCTGATCTAGGATGGCCCGCACCGTCGCTCGGCCCCCTTCTATAGCCTTCACCGGCCAGTTTTCACGTATGGCATCCAGCTCCAGCCTGCTTTGCGCCAGATATCCCCATGGCCCCACTGCTGTAGCCGGGTCACTGAAGGGGGCAACCGCCAGCACCTCTAGCGGCAGCGCTTCCATATCTTTTTCGCTCATGGTATGCAGCAAAGTCGCAGAGTAGGCATAACTGATGCAGTGCTGCTGAACGAGATAATCGTAAGCCCGCATGAGGCCTACCCTAGGTGGCGGCTGTTGCAACAAAGCGCCAAATGGCACATTATGCAGAGCCCCGCCCGGCACAATCGTTACCTTTTTACCTACCTGCTCAGCTATCGGAGCCCAAAGCCGCTCGTAAAGGGCTTGGGCCGAACGGGTATACGCCTCAAGGGCAGCTACCTCCCGGCTCATGTTGCGGGCGGATTCTGGCAACGTATAATAGCCGTAGATGCCTGCTTCTACCATTTCCAGTACCTGCTCTTCTAGCCCATCCCGCTCCAGCACTTCTGCTGAAACGCTGCCCGGCTGTACCAAGAACAGATAAATAGCGGAATCTCCAACTACATATTCCACAAGGGACTCCCCGGGCTCCAACCTAGATTGCACCTCATCTAAGCTGGGCACAGACAGCTCAAAGCGGGCTTTGAAAAAATCAGGGTAACGGCTGGACAAGCCGTCTTTCAACTGCTTGTACGCCATAGCCGCCTGCAAGTGGGCTGCTTTCAATTGTTGTACAGCAGCAGCCGTAGGAGGGATCCCGCTCTCCGCCTGATTACGGATTTGGCTTTCCAGAAAAGCCAGTTCCTGAGCCAGCTCCTCTTCCTTCCTGACAAGGCTATCCGGTATGCCCGCATAACTCAGGGTGTTCGCTTCGCGCAATGCCTGATAAAGGACCATAGCTTTGCTGCGCTCGGCTCTTTCAAAAGCCAGAGGCGTATTGCCCGACCGCACTGCAGCGCCCACTGCGTAGCTGTAGAAGCGCTGCGCGCGCTCCCGGAGTGCCAACTGATCTTGCTGGTAAGATGCGGAGAGCGCCATTTGCTCATAAGCCAGCAGGGCTTCTTCGATGGCAGCCTGCCACCGGGGCCCACCGGCATTGGCCAATACACGGGCATAGCGGTCCAACACTTCACAAAGCCTGGGCATATCTAGCGCCTGGCCCAATGATTCTGGGCCTTGGTACTGCAGGCATTTTTTGGCCTGCTCCAGGTACTCCAGCTTTTGGGAAGTGCTGCTGACGGTCTCTGATAAATGCCCGTAAAGGTCTGCCACCGTAGGATGGAAAGGGCTGGCCTGCTCCAATTGCTGCTTCAGGGCACGTTGAAGCACCGCTTTAGCTTCGCCCTTTCGGCCTTCTTTGAGCTCTACCATGCCCAGGTGCATCAGGAAAAGATTGTACTGCGGGTGGCTGGGCTGTGCGCCTGACAAGGCTTGGCCGAGATAGGCGCGGGCATTCTCATAATCCCCCATGCTGTAAAAGGCTGCACCTATATTGAAGAGGGTGACCGCTAGTTCGGGGTCGCCGGGAGGATACAGCAGTTGCTCAGCCGCGTAAGCTTTTTCAAAAAAGGCAACAGCCTCCTCATAAGCCTTCCTGCGCTCAGCGATCACGCCCAGATTGGTGTATACATAGCCCTTATAATCAGCAATGCCCGGGAGGCTGGTCAGCTGTTCTGCTTTGGCTAAGTACGCCTCTGCTTCAGAGAGCTGATACTGGTACAGGTGGGCCAGCCCGAGGTTGACGTAAGCCGCAAAAACTTCAAAAGCCGAATCCCCCAAAGTGCGCGCACGTATCTCTAGGGTCTGCTCCTGCTCTTCGACCGCCTGCCGGTACCGGCCAGTATAGGTAAACACCAAGCCCCGGTTGTTGTGCAAATTGGCACGGGCAGCCCCTTGGTAGCTGCCGAAAAGCTGTTCTGCCTCCGCGAAAGCGGAAAGGGCAGCATCGTACGCTCCCTGCTGCATATGTACCTGCCCAAGGTTGGTGTAGATCTGCGCCCAGCGCAGTTCTGCGCCTGCCCCCGGACGGTAATGCCCCACTGCATCTTTCAAAAGGGGCAAAGCCTCGGCCCAAGCGCCTCTGTAAATGGCCTCAATGCCCAGCATAGAAGAAATCAGCCCCTTAGCGTACCAGCCGCATTCCGGCTGCAGGGCTTTAGCCTCTTCCAACAATGGGGCGGCACTGACCGACCGGCTATAAAGATGGGCAGTCCCCACCAAAACGAGGGCCCGCGCGTATAAATCTGGATAAGCGGGATGTCCAGGCCCTGTTTCCTCCATGATGGCCTCCCCGATCGCAACCGCTTGCGCAATGCGGCGGTTCTCCAGTTCTGCGATGCCTTTCTTCAGGCAATCCTCCGGGGGTTCACTGCAGGGGCTGCGCTGTGCAGCAGCTTTTGGGGAAAAGCTCAGGGCTAAAAAAAGTAGCAGCAGGTGGCAATAGTTGTGCATAGTGTCTTGTGTTATACGAGCGCTTGTTTGGATAATGATATAGCATCTCGAAGGGTTACCCTTTAAAGACTCAAGTTACATGGTTAAAATTATGCACAGCCGTGAAAATATTTTTCTGCGATACAAGGGTACTTTTTGGCGCGCAGGCACACTAACAAGGTATACGAGGATAATCGTAACGCTTTTTGCCGGGGCTGCCCCCTTTTAGGGAGCACCCCGGTTTTTAGTAGGCTTGATGCGTTGGGCCAGCGTAGTGTAAGCCCCTCTTATTGCGCAGGGCCAAATAGCTGCTCTGGGTAATGCCCGGCCTCGGTAAGGCTTTGGAAAGCAGCCTGCACCATCGGCTTGTCCTCCTGATAAGTAACCCCGTACCACCGCTCGGCATTGGGGATGACCGAAAGCTCGATATCCCCACGGTTGATGAGGTCATTGACCACTAGGGGGATATAAAACTCTGCCTTCGGGCTGTCAGCATGATCTGCTACAAACTGTACGAACCGCTTGCGGGTTTCCTCAAATATATTGGGATGGAAGCCCCAAAAGTTCATAGAGACCAGTGCATCAGGCTGCAAGTGGTGGCGGCTGCCATCCTCCTCGTAAGTGATCCCCTCGGGGGAGCGGGTGATTTTGTGCCGTTCTACCACATCGGTGAGGTGCCCTTCACTACTCACCTCACAGACGCCCCGGTTGACGTGCCCAGCATCAGAAAGCGTTTTATCCAGTTGATAACCAATCATGCTGTAATGGCTTGGCGTACAGTCGTTCTTTAAGAATTCAGCCATAGACTTGAAACTGGAAATACCGTAGTAGTCATCGGCATTGATGACCGCAAAAGGCTCCTGTATTTTGTCGTGGGCCACGAGTACGGCGTGGGCAGTGCCCCAGGGCTTTTCCCTTTCTGGCAGCTCAGCAATGCCCGTTACCGGCGTATTAATGGCTTGAAAAGCATAGTCGATTGCTATCTGTCCAGCAAACTGATTGCCGAAGCGCTCCCGGAAAGCCCCTTCAATGTCTTTGCGGATGACAAAAACGACCTTTCCGAAACCGGCACGTATGGCATCATAAATGGAATATTCGATGATGACCTCTCCGTTCGGGCCCAGCCCATCAAGCTGCTTGAGCCCACCGTAACGGCTGCCCATACCGGCCGCCAAGATTAAAAGCGTTGGTTTCATGGTGGATTTTTGCCCAAAGGTACAATTTTAGCCTAAGAGCTTGCTCGGAACGGTTGCGCCACGAAAATCAAGAATTTGAGCCCGGCTGCTGTGCCAGCATGCCCGGCAGCGTACTAGCGAAGCCCCTACATTTGGGTTTAGCAGGTTAAATGAAGAAGGCGTGAAGAAGCCATGCTCTGCGCTTATGCTGGCCCAAACCTCATGTTTGCCGGCTGCCCTCTAGGCACCTTTTGCAGCTCTTGCCCGCCTGACGAAGGCCTCTACCTTTTGGCTTACCCGCCAGCGGTGGATCAGCAAGCCGCCGATGAGGGATAGGCAGCCTAATGCAAAAACCCCATTGCGCGACAGCTCTACATCTTTTGCATAAACCTCGTAAAAAGGGCGGACCAGCAGTACCTCGAACGCAATGACCAGGGCGGCGACCAAGAAAGCCGCTATGCTCAGGGCTTTTGCATGCTGTACAAACCGGGGCTCTTTCCGGCGCAGGCACTTCTTCAGAAATGCTGCCGCGTCTGTATGGAAAGGATTGATCCGGACCAGCTCCTTTAGGGTATGATCGCAGGCGTCGTACTGCAAGCACCGGTAATGGGAAGCCGCCTTCCGGAAAAGCAGCCGTTCAAGAACATCTTCGCCCTTGTACAAGCGGACGTTCTGAGCAATGACTTCCCCTATGGCCACCTCCACCATCAGAAGGTGTTTTTGGTGGTAGCCTACTTCAAACAAGCCATTGACATAAGCCATCAACAGCTCGAAGTACTCCTCAAAATCAAGGCCGCGTATCTGGCCTTCCTGCCCTTCATAAAAATGGATGATACGCCGGTGGTTGGACTCCTCAATTTCCTTGAAGTCTCTGAAAATACGGGAATGGTATGTCGGTTGGATTGGCGGCATCCGGCAGTTATCCTTCTTTAGGCGGGCTGAAGAGCGCAGCGTGCCGGGCTGGCAGCTACCTCGGAACTCGCGGTTTGTAAGTACAGTAAGTATAATCCGCCACAGACAAAATTGTTTACATCAACCGCCTATGAAGATATGCTTTGTGCAGGGCCGGCCGCGGCTTTAGAGCACTTCCCCCTATACCGAGGCCCAAACTGATTGCCGTACAAAAACTTTGCGGGGAAGGGCTCACCTGCTACTGACGGGCCAAAGAAGGCGGAGCACCCTTGCTGAATCACGCCCAATAGGCAGTAGATAGCAAATGTAAGGCCCCAACAAAAAGACCGCCGGAGTACAACCTGCCTTCAACCGGTGATTCTTCAATGCCGAAAGTCTAGCGAAAAAGCCCCATCTTAGAAATTTAAAGTCAAGAATACACTGCCTCGGCAGGCACTGCTTGCAGCGGCAGCATAAATGCAGAAAGCCCAGTTTAGCGCTCGTTCCTATTCCAAATAAACCGGCCTAGCGCTGCGGAGGGGTGTGACAGCCCGATAGGGCCGAGCGGACAGCGAGCCCCGGAGCATAGCGGCGCCTGCCCTCAGGCAGGGGCAGGCCCCTAAAAAAACGACTATCTGGCTTGCGCCCTGTAGACTAAGGTGTGAACGCAGGCTGTAGCCGAGCCTAGTGGTCTGTCAAGGCTAAAACTAGGGGTTGCCTGCGGCGACTTTTGAGGCTACTCTTCGTTGGACAACCCCTTACGTAGCGCTGCTATGCGCGGGAACATCCGCCTTGATTAGCCTCAAAATTCGCTCCCACTCAACCCATAAATTAACACTTGACAGACCACTAGCGGGCAAAATCCACTATGCTGTGTATGCTGGCCCGTTGTACACAATTTGGAAACAAACACATTGGAACCAATGAAAATAAGCCTCTTAATAGTAGGGATAGTTTTCTGCTCGACAGGCGCTGGGTGTGAAGCTGGCCAGGACGGCCGATTTGTTTTCTTTCTTCACAACCGATTTTTAGAAACGCATGAATTAGAGGAGCACCATCCTGCATTCGGGCGAACCGAATACAAGGAGATTTTGTGGGAATTTGAAAAAAGTGGGTTTTGGGTGATCAGTGAAAAAAGAAATGGGAATGTAAATGTGCGCGATTATGCTCAGGGGGTAGTCAATCAGATCGACAGCTTGATCTCCACAGGAGTGGCCCCAAGTAAAATAACGGTTATAGGCACATCAAAGGGGGGGTATATCGCTCAATACGTTTCAACATTGGCCAATAATCCTGAGTTGAATTTTGTGTTTATTGCCAGTTTTCAGGATGATGACATCCAAAATATCCCCGAAATCAACTATTGTGGAAATATCTTGAATATTTATGAGCGGTCTGACCCTTATGGCGTTTCCGCTCTTAAAAGAAAAGAGGAATCAGCTTGTAAGATTGAGCACTTCAAAGAGGTTGAGCTAAATACAGAGATGGGGCACGGATTTTTGTTCAAACCGTTGAAAGCATGGATTGGGCCCACCATAAGATGGGCGAATGGGGATTATGGGCTGAAATGAGCAACTGCCAACGGCAAAAACAGGGGTGGAAAGCCTGCGCAGCCACAGCACCTCAATTGAACCGGCTGACATAGCCAAAGTGGACTTTCGGCGCGCTGAAGTCGATCGGGTTGCCCAACTGCCGGCCATAGGCCAGGCTAAGCCCGAACAAGCCCACGCCCGTTTCAAAGGTAAGCCCCGCCCCAAAGCCATAGGGCCAGTCTGTAATTTGCCGTACAGGCGTGGCGTCGTCCACCCATGCCATATCACCAAAAAGGTAGAGGAAGGAGTTTTGCCCGATGAGCAGGCGGTATTCGAGCGTGCCCAGGCCGTAGCGGGTAGCAAAGATGGACTCCTCATCAAACCCGCGCAGTATCCTGTTGCCGCCAATACGGAACTGCTCATTGAAGTAGACTGGGCTGGGCGAGAGGATAGCGCCCCCCCTCAGCCCTGCCTTCAACGTACTGCGGGCAAATAAGGGCAGGTACCCCTCCAGGTTGGCGCTGAGCTTGTATTGGAAGGTGCGCAGCTCAAGGGTATCGTACAAAGACTCAAACCCCAGCTCCACCACCCGGTTGTTGCGGCTGATGCGGCGGGTGCCCGCCCCTGCCCGGAGCTGTGCCAGCCATCCTTTGCGGGGGTTGAAGCGGTAGTCGAGCTGCTGCATGGCATATTCCAGCCCAAAGTAGGCATTGCGCACATCCAGATTTTCGGGCAATTGCCCTGTGGCTTCCAGCCGGGCTTCGTTTACCGTTAGCAGGGTAGAAGAACGGTTGTTCCAGAATGCTTTCAGGTAGTTGCCCCCTTCTAGAAGGTATTGCAGCCCGAGGTCAGACTCGAGGTCGAGGTAGGAGGTGTCCCGTTTGTAGAGCTGGAAACTGAGGTCGGTGCCAAAGGGCAGCCCCAAGAGGTAAGGGTAGGTGAACTCGAGCTCAAGCTCTTGTGTCTCTGGGCGCAGTTGTTCGAAAGCCGCATAGATGCGCTCGCCTTTGCCGAATTGGTTTTGCAGCTCCCCGTTGAAGGTGCCGGTGATGAGCACGCTCCGTCCATTGGCTTGCTGCCCGTTGGCATTTTGTGGCAGCACCCCCAAGACAAAGTCGAAACGGCTGGCCCGCTTCTTGCGCAGCTCCAACCGTATGCTCGCCTCTTGCCCGACAATGGTAACGGTGGGGTCGGCGCGCAAGTCGATGAAGGGCAGCTCTTGTATGCGGTTGCGGATGCGCAAGATCTGAGCCTTGTCATAAGGAGCGCCCGGGCTCAGCCCAAGGTAGCGCTGCAAAAAAGCCTGGCTGATTTTGGCATCGCCTTCCAACTGTATTTTCTTGATCAGCACGAGTGGGCCACGGGCGGCAAAGAGCTGTGCCGAGACCTGCCCGTTTGTAATGCGGATGCTATCGAGCCAGACGCGGGCAAAAGGGAAGCCGTTGTCCTCGGCGTATTTCAGTAGCGCATCCTGCAAGCTTTGCACCTCCGCTATTCGGAAAGGGCGCCCCCGGTAGAGCTTTTCGCGGAAGCCAGCAGCAGAAAGCATGGCCTCCGGGATATTGCCATTGGAGAGCTCTGCCAATTCATAAGCCGGGCCAAGGTGTAGTATTGTGGCCAGGGTACTGTCGGCCCAAAATTGTTGGCCTGCCCCAGCTTCCAGATAGCCCTCGAGCCGCAGGGAGTCGACCCAGGCTATGACCTGAGCCTCCCCTGCTGCACGGGAGCTGGCCTGATGGTACAGCAGCCGTCGGCCTTCCGTATCGACCGCTTCCACGGCCACTTGCCCGCGGGCAGTGGAGCAGAGCAGCAGCAGTAGGAAAATGGCAGTTTTCTTAAACATTTATTAAAGTTAGAGGGGAGGATAACAAAATTGGCTTCATTTTTGCTTTTTGTTTTGTGCCCTCCCTTTCTTTGTTTTCCCTGGATGTGGGCAAAGTACCATTTAGGCGCGCCAAAGGCATCTTTTACATACAAAGTGGTGTCCTTTAAGATAGAAACGGCTATTTGCTGCGTTATTGCATGGAAAGCACGGGGCAACCCAAAAAGATAGAAAAAGAGCTTGAGCTATGAGGAAAATTTTTAAAATAGCCCTGATCGCAGGGGTAGTAGTCATCGGGATGTCGGCGTCGATGTCGCCCCGGAACAAGTATTTTGAAATCCTAAAGAACCTGGAAATCTTCTCCAACCTCTACAAAGAGATCAATACCTATTATGTAGATGATGTGGACCCCGGGCAGCTGATGCGCACGGGGATAGACGCAATGATGGGGTCTCTTGACCCCTTTACCAACTACATTTCAGAGAACGAAATTGAGCGCTACCGCTTTATGACAGAAGGGCGCTACAACGGTATTGGTGCCATCAGCGAGCAGATCGATGGCTTTGTGACCATCACGGAGCTGTACGAAGGGCAGGCAGCCGATCAGGCGGGGCTTAGGCCAGGCGATAAAATCCTTGCCGTGGACGGTAAGGATGCAGTGGGCAAGACCCCCGAGGAGATCAACAGTGTGCTGAGGGGGTTCCCCGGTACAGAGGTAGCCCTTACCATTAGCCGCCCTGGGCAGGACAGTGAGTTTGATGTTTCCCTGCTGCGTACCGAAGTACAGGTGCCCAATGTGCCTTACTCCGGCATGATCAGCGAGGGCATAGGCTATATCGCCCTGACTACCTTCACCCGGGAAGCTGGGAAAAACGTAGGAGAGGCTCTGCAGCAGCTCAAAGCTGAAAACCCTAACCTCAAGGGGCTGGTGTTCGACCTGCGCGGCAACGGCGGCGGCTTGCTTTCCGAAGCCGTCAATGTCTCTAATGTGTTCATCCCACGTGGAGAGCTCGTAGTGACGACAAAGGGGAAAGTGCGCGAATGGGACCGCAGCTTCAACACCATGGGAGCCCCTATAGATGAGGAAATCCCTTTGGTGGTGCTCATCAACAAAAATTCAGCTTCGGCCTCTGAAATCGTGAGCGGCGTCATGCAGGATTACGACCGTGGCGTGCTGATCGGGCAGCGGAGCTACGGCAAGGGCTTGGTGCAGAATACCCGCGAGATTGGCTACAATTCGAAGGTCAAACTGACTACTGCCAAGTACTACATCCCAAGCGGGCGCTGCATCCAAAGCGTAGAGTACGAAGACGGGGAGCCTGTAGATATCGCCGATGATAAGCGTACGCCCTTCAAAACCCGCAACGGGCGTAGGGTACTCGATGGGGGGGGCGTAAAGCCGGATATCGTGATCGATTTGTTTACGGATGAAGCGATTGTGAACAGCCTGCTGGAGCAGCACCTTATCTTCGACTTTGTGACCGACTACTGCCTAGGCCTCGATAGCATAGGCGCTGTGGAGGGGTATCAGTTCGAGGAATTCGGCCGTTTTGTATCCTTCCTTGAGGAGCAGGCTTTCGAATATGATACGGAAAGCGAAAAGCTGCTGAAAAAATTCCAGGATGCTGCCGCGCGTGAAGGCTATGAGCTGGGCGATCATTTGGCCGAGCTGCAGGCCGAAATCAACAAAAGCCAACAGAGCATACTGGAGCGCAACCGGGAAACCATCGAGGACCTGATTGAAAAGGAGATTGCAAGCCGTTTTTACTATCAGCGGGGCAAGATACAGATGGGGCTGCGCAACGATCAGGAAATTGCGGAGGCTATTGCGCTGTTAGGCGATACGAGCCGCTACCGGAGCGTATTGGCTGGGCAATAGCCGAGCTTGCCTTCCGGCATACCAAAACGGGCTACAGCACTGTTGCTGTAGCCCGTTTTGGTGTTTAAGGGGATGCGGTCAGGGCTGCTTGCCAAACTTCAGCTGCCCCTCCTCTGCGTCCACTACGATGGTATCGCCAGCGGCATAATCATCGGACAAGATCTGCTTGGACAGTTCATTGATGATGGACTTCTGGAGCACCCTTTTCATGGGCCGTGCCCCAAACTGCGGGTCGTACCCCATTTCGGCCAGCAAGTCTTCTGCGGCTTCGGTGAGGAGGAGGCTCAGCCCTTGTTCAGCCAGCATATTGCGGACCTTACGGAGCAGCAGCCCCAATATCTCCTTGATTTCCTCCCGAGTCAAGGGCAGGAACATGATGCGCTCGTCAATGCGGTTAAGGAATTCGGGGCGGAGGTTCTCCTCCAAGAGCTCGAAGACTTCTTCTTTGGTAGCGTCGAGCACTTCCGGCTGTTTATCCTCTGGCAGCTCTACAAGGTCTTCAAAATTTTCCAAGATCACCTCCGCGCCCATATTGGAAGTCATAATGATGATGGTATTGCGGAAGTTGGCGATGCGCCCCTTGTTGTCGGTAAGGCGGCCATCGTCGAGCACTTGCAGCAGGATATTGAAAGTATCTGGATGAGCCTTTTCAATCTCATCAAGGAGCACGATAGAATAAGGCCGGCGGCGGACGGCTTCCGTCAGTTGGCCTCCTTCGTCATAGCCCACATAGCCCGGAGGGGCGCCTACCAGCCGGGAGACGGCGTGGCGCTCCTGATACTCGCTCATATCGATGCGGGTAATGGCTTTTTCGTCATTGAAGAGGACTTCTGCCAAGGCTTTGGCTAGCTCTGTTTTGCCCACGCCAGTGGGGCCCAGGAAAATAAAAGACCCAATGGGGCGGTCGGCATCCTGCAGGCCTGCCCGGCTGCGGCGCACAGCATCCGCTACTGCCCGCACGGCTTCGTCCTGCCCGATAAGGCGTTGGTGGAGCTCATCCTCCAAGCGCAGGAGCTTATCTTTTTCGCTCTGCAGCATCTTGGTGACAGGGATGCCCGTCCAGCGGGAAACGATATCGGCTATGTCATCGCCGGTCACCTGATCATTGGTGAACCGTTTTTCAGCGGAGAGGGCATTGAGCTGTTCCTCGGCTGCCTTGAGCTTAGCTTCTTCCTCCTGCAGCTGCCCGTACCGGATTTTAGCCACGAGCTCAAAGTCACTGTTGCGCTCTGCCCTAGCAGCTTCGGTTTCCAGCTCTTCAATGGTCTTGCGGATGTGCTGAATGGTGTCCACAATCTCCTTTTCGTTCTTCCAGCTGGCCCGGATGGCATCCCGCTTTTCCCGGGCATTGGCGATCTGCTCGTTGATCAGGCCCACTTTGGCATCGTTGCCCTCCCTTTTCAGCGCTTCCCGCTCAATTTCCAATTGCCGCACCCGGCGGTCCCATTCGTCTACCAGTTCCGGCACAGAATCGAGCTCAAGGCGCAGCTTGGCCGCTGCCTCGTCGATGAGGTCAATGGCTTTATCCGGCAGATGGCGGTCAGCGATGTAGCGGTGGGAGAGCTCTGCCGCTGCAATGAGGGCGCTGTCGAGGATTTCTATTTTGTGGTACACTTCATACCGCTCTTGCAGCCCCCGCAATATGGATATGGTATCTTCCACGCTGGGCTCTTCGATCAGTACGGTCTGGAAGCGGCGCACCAAGGCTTTATCTTTTTCGAAATACTTCTGGTATTCATCTAGGGTCGTGGCCCCAATAGTGCGGAGCTCCCCTCTGGCCAGGGCGGGCTTTAGGATGTTGGCAGCGTCCATCGCCCCATTGCCTCCACCTGCGCCGATCAGGGTGTGTATTTCGTCTACGAAAAGGATGACCTCCCCATTAGAGCCGGCGACTTCTTTGATGACCGCCTTGAGCCGCTCTTCGAACTCCCCTTTGTATTTGGCTCCGGCAATCAGCGCAGCGATGTCCAAGGCAAGGATTTTTTTCTCCCTCAGGTTCTCGGGGACATCCCCCTGTACGATGCGCCAAGCGATGCCTTCCACTATAGCGGTTTTGCCAACCCCTGCTTCTCCAATGACGATAGGGTTGTTCTTTTTGCGCCGGCTGAGGATGTGTAGTACCCGCCGGATTTCCTCGTCCCTTCCGATGATGGGGTCAAGCTGCCCGTTCTCCGCCCGCTCGTTGAGGTTGATGGCAAACTTTTGCAAAGCCTGGTAAGCCCCATCCGCACTTTGGTCCGTGACCTTTCTGCCCTTGCGCAGTTCGGCTATGGCTGTGCGGAGCCCTTCTTCTGTTGCGCCCAGCTGTTGCAGGAGCTGGGCGGTTTTATCATCACCTAAAGCGATGCCTAGGAGCATAAGCTCAATGGAAATGTACTCATCCCCAAATTCAGCAAGCAGGTTTTTGGCAGTGCTCAGTGCTTTGTTGGCACTTTTGGTCAGGTATTGCTTTTCTGCGCCCTGCACTTTGGGGATGCTCCGGATGTCCTTTTCCAGCCCCTGCCGAAGTGCGGTCAGGCTAACGTTGCACTGCCCAAGGAGGAAGGTGGCAACATCTTCTTCTACTTCGAGTATGCCCCGGATGAGGTGCGCGGTGTCTACTTGTTGCTGGTTGAGGGTGCCGGCCATCTGTTGGGCTTTCTGGATGGCTTCCTGGGATTTTGTGGTGAAATTGTCGTAAGTCATGCAGCCGTTTTGTTTTCGGTTCTCAAAATAAGCCCGCTAGAGCAAATGGGCAACTTTGAACAGACGAATGCCTTCTAGCCTACGGCCAGTGCGCAGCCTTGCTTTGGGCACGAGCCGTAAAGAGAGCACTCGCTCTACTTTCGCTTGTTATCTTTGTGGCGCGCTACCTGCGCCGACCCAAACCAGCTATTATGCACAAGATCAAACACAGCGGCCTGCTCTTTTTAGCCGTATGCACTGTACTGCATGCACAAGCACAATATTCTTGGGATTGCCATGCCAGCTATTGCCCGGGGGAGGTGGTTTCCCTCTCGGCGGAGGAAGGGCTGTGCCCGCCCTTCAATTGGCAGGCTTTAGCAGGGGCTATTGTGATCAATGGAGGCGGCCCGCAAGATGATTATGCAGAGGTAGAGCTGTCCGGCAGCCCTGAGGCAGGCGTTCAGCTCATAGCTACCGAATGCGGGACAGGAGAGGAAGTTGTTCAGTCTGGCAGCTTCAATGTGCTCCAAGGCTACTTGTTTGAAGGAGCAGCCACTCCGGTCACGTCATGCCCGGGCACCTCAGCTGTATATGGACTGAGTATCGTCGCACCTGGCGTAGGCGTGGAGTGGTCAGCGAGCAGTGGAGGGGCACTCTCGCCTGCATCCTCAGCGGAAGGTGAGATCAGGGTGAGCTGGGCAGATACAGCATCTGGGCTGCAATGGCTGGCTGCTGAGGCTGCGCATTTCTCTGGCGGCTGCAGCCTGTCAGATACGCTTTGGTTCAGTTTACCGCCCCGCTTGTCTTTGGCGGGCCCAAGTCAGGGCTGCACTGGGGAGGCCGCCGTGTTTGAAGCAAACCAGGCAGCCGTATGGGAAGTACGAACAGCCACCGGAGAGATCGTGCTCTCTGGCAGCGGAGAAGTGTTCACCCTGCCGGGTACGCTGCCTTCGGGGCATTATCAGGTCGGGGCTGAAGCAGCGGGCGGCGAAGGGCTCTGCAGCCCGCCCCAGGTACTTGATTTTGTACTGCACCCCAATGGCAGCGGGCTATTGGGCATTGCTGGCGACAGCGTGATATGCCCCGGGCCGCACTACCTGTATCAAGCTTTGCTGGCAGATACCGCCTTGGCTGTTTATTGGGAAGTGGCCGATGGGCAGGATACATTCTACCGTTCCGGCCGGCGTTTATTGCATGCCTTTGGCCCAGAGCCGCCCTATCAGGTGAGGGCTTTGGTAAAGGGAGGGGCTGTATGCGCAGGTGCTCAGCACAGCTTGGGGGTGTCGCCTTTGCCTGTGCTTCAGCTTCAGGGGCCAGCCAATGCCTGCAACCGGCAGATCGTGGCTTATGAGGTAGCAGATGGCGGCAATACGGCCTGCAATTGGCAGGTGGAGCCGGCCGAGGCTGCCACTATCCTCAGTGGGCAGGGCACGGCTTCTGTCATCTTGCAATGGCATCATATCGGCTTCGCAACGCTACAGGTAGAGCGGTGTGGCCAGGAGGCCGCCCTGCAGGTGGCTGTCAACCCCTTGCCAGTACCTGCTGTTGTGCCGCCCCCTGCCGTTTGCCCCGGCGAGCAAACCACTGTTTCAACCGCTTTACCTTACGATGGCTACACTTGGTCGGATATGGGCGGGGCTGTTTTGTCCACAGGGTTTGCCCCCTCCCTCCCGGCGGGCGCTTATCAGGTGGCTGTCACCGATTTCAACGGCTGTGCCGCAGACACCACTTTCCGCATAGCGGAGTTGCCAGTTCCGTTGGCAGCTATTTCTGCGGAGGTGCCCGATACCTTTTGCCAGTCCCCCATTCAGGTGCCGCTTTGGGCCCCCTCTGCTGAGCCCGGCTATACTTATACCTGGCTGTTCGACGGTCAGCCTATCAGCGGGGCTTCTGGCCCGTCCATTGTAGCCACTTCCCCCGGGGGATATCAGGTGATGCTCGCCAATGGAGCAGGCTGCAATGCGCAATCTGACCTTATAAGCATTGTTGGTGAATGCTTCACCCCCACCCCACCTTGTCGGGGTGAAGCAGCCCTTGTGACACCCTATGGCAGCTGCTCGGTGCGGCACTACGAGGTGGAGCCCAATGGCGATTACGTAGCAGGCAGTGGGCAATGGCTGATAGAAGGGCCTGGGGGCACCACACTTTTTTCCGGTTTGGGAGCCGAACGAGCATACCCTGCGCCCGGTTTCGCCCAAGTGGCTTTCACAGGGCAGTTTTTGTCTGGGGCAGATACCTTTGCCTGCCGCCTCTCGCTGGTAGATACCGTATGGCTTAAGCCGGACTTTGTGTCAGACACAGTTTGTGCAGGAGCTCCAACAGCCCTTAGGCAGCGGGTACAGTGGCTGGGCGAAGAGGCTTCAGCATCCCTGACATGGTCTACCGGGGATGGAGGCATCTTTACAGAAACAGGCCAACTCAGCCATACCTATCCGGAGCAGGGGGAATACTTGGCGAGCTTGTCTGTGCAGCACCCTTCTGGATGCCGGGATACTGTTGTGCAAGCGGTCAGGGTAGCCGGAGGGGATAGCTTATCCTTCGAAGTGCCGGAAGCCCGTTGCACGGGCGGGCTGTCGCAGTTTCAGGCCAACGGAGAAGAGGGCACCCGTTTTTTCTGGGATTTTGGCAGCCCGGGCGGCGGGGTTAGCCACTTTGATAGGGGCAGTGTGGTTTTCCATCAGTTTGGCGACCCCGGTACCTATACAGTGGCTTTATCGGGGCGGAACCGCCTAGGTTGCCTCTCGTTTTTTGCTCAAGACGTGAACGTGCAGCCCAACACCTTGTCCGGGCAGATTACCTATTCAGACACCCTGGGCTGCTACGGAGATACGCTACAGCTGATGGCCCCGCCGGGCGGTGAGCAGGCCTTCTGGGCTTTGGGCTTGCCCGGCGATACCCTACAGGTTACAGAGACAGGGCTGTACCAGGTGACGGTTGCCGATGAGGCGGGTTGTCAGTACACGCCCCCTATCGTGCCGGTGGTATTGGGGCAAGCTTTGCGCGGGCCAGTACAAGGCTTTCTCAAAGGGGAGGATGGACAGTGGCTCCCGCCTGTTGCCGATAGCCTGTCCGTCTGCTATGGCCAGCCCTTTGAGCTGCGCGGGCCGGTAGGCGCAGGTTGGGCGTACGAATGGGCAGACGGCGCTGCCGGCCCTGTCCGGACATTTGGAGCCACAGATTTGGCACCCGGCTGGCATACATTCAGCCTTCAGGTGAGCGATAGCCTTGGGCAATGCCTTCAGGAGGAGCAAATACAAGTACGGGTATGGCCTGCGCCTGAGGTCACCGTAGCGGCCAATCAGCCAGAGCCTCTTTGTGCCTTGAGCGGGGTGCAGCTCGACATCGTAGGCCCCAACCCTGCATGGTCTTACGAATGGGCCCTCCCCGGAATAGGCACCACGTCGGTTGCCGCAGCCACTCCTGGCATCTATCAGGTTACGGTAACGGATGAGAGAGGCTGCCAAAGCGTATCTGTGCCAATAGCCGTACGAGCCAGGCCGCCTGTCCTCTCCTTGCCATCTGGCTGTTATGGGGGGTGCGCACCTGACACGTTCGCTATCTCCCCCATTAGCGGGCTTGCCTCCTATCAGTGGCTGCAAAATGGCTTGCCAATGGGGGCTGCCACCCCCCTGCCTGTGCCGCTGATTGCGGAGCAAAGTGGACAGTACAGCCTAGAGGTCACCGATACATCGGGCTGCAGCAATCAGTCCGCTCCGCTCTATCTAAATCTGGCCCCCGCTCAGGGGGCAGTGCTGGGCCAAGTCTTTTTGGATATAAACAACAATGGCATAGCAGATGCCGCGGATACGGTGCTGGCAGACGTGCCCCTCGTCCACCTGCCCGGGGGCACAGCGTACTCGGCTGCCGATGGCAGCTACCAGATTGGCGGGCTGCCAGAAGGGCCCCTGTCTATACAAATAGATACACTCGCCCTGCCCGAGGGCATCTCTGCTGCGGTGGTACAGATAGACACCATACTAGCCGGCTGTGCGGACAGCCTTGCCCTCAACTGGCTGCTCCAACTGGACTGCATGCCCGATACCTTGCATACTGCCCTGAGCGGTTGCTCGCCTTTCATGTTTGAGGGAGCAGCCTATACTGCGGATACTGTTTTGACGAGCGTATATGGGGCCCTGCCTGGCTGTGACACGCTACAACTGATCCATATTACCGTGGCGGAGCCAAGCGCTTTTGTGCTCGAACAGCCGGTATGCGCCAACGATAGCCTTACCTTTATGGGGCAAGTATTATCCCCCGGGGATACCGCCGTTTTTACTCTGACGAACGCAGCAGGCTGCGATTCCCTGCTCACGATAATCGCTGCCCCGGTAGCGCTGCCCCAAGGCTCGCTGACGTTGCAAGCCTGCGAAGGGGATAGTGTAGCTTATGGCTCCCAATGGTTTCAGGCTGGTGCCGATACGGTTTTGGCACTGCCTTCCCCAGCGGGCTGCGATTCCTTGGTCGAATTGAAAGTAGAGGCTTTGCCCGTTACCTTTGGGAGCCTGTCCATCACTGCCTGCAGGGGAGAGACCCCCTCTTTCGGGGGCGTGCCAGTGCCATTGGGCGAAAGCCGGGAGTTCATCCTAGCCAATGCAGCAGGCTGCGATTCCCTGCTCACGGTGTCCGCAGCGTTGGCATCCGATTGGTCTGTGGAAGAGGACTGGGTAAGCCCAGCCTGTCCAGGACAGCCGGATGGGGATTGGGGCATAACCTTGGCTGGCAGCCCTGAACCGCCATTGTCGTATGAGCTAAATGGCACTGAAATCCCACCTTCAGATACCCTGAGCGGTTTATTTGCAGGCGAATACCTGTTGGTGGTCATGGATGGTACAGGGTGCCGCGACAGCCTTTGGGGGCAAGTGCCCGAGGAGCCGGAGCTCAATGCCCATTTGTCCCTAGATCCGGATACTTGCGGCACAGCGCTGGCGAGCTTACAGGTAGGCCGCTACGCGGGCCCGGGGTTTGCGGTAGCCTGGAGTACAGGGGATACGTCTTTGGCCATACGGCTATCAGAGCCCGGCCTATACCGTGCATCGGTGACGGATGCCTGCCAAGAGGAGCACTTCAATGCAGTGTGGGATGGACAGGCGCCCGCTTCCGCTGCAGCAGTGTACCTGCCCAACGCATTTTCGCCAAATAGCGATGGGGCCAATGATGCGTTTGGCGCGCTTTCCCCCCCAAGCCTGAGGTGGTCCACTTTCGAGCTTCAAGTCTATGACCGTTGGGGAGGGCTGGTTTTTCAGGCTAGCCAGCCAGATAGACCATGGGACGGCCACTACCGAGGGCAGCCGCTCCCCGGAGGGGCCTACCTTTACACGCTAAAGGGGGTATTGGAAGTTTGCGGGCAGCCACGGGCGGTATCCCGGCAGGGCGAGGTAGTCTTGGTGCGCTAAACACCGCCCGGGCTGTGCCCGATGGTCATTGCCAGGCAGAGATGATCCCGCCCATCAGCGCGAGCGTCAGCGTCCAATAACCAGCATGAATGCCGATATAGGCCCACCCTTTTCGCTCAAAAAGCGAGACAATGCCTATAATGGGCAGGGCAAAGGTAATGCCGGTGAGGGTGCCGTGGAGCGCGCCATGCTTAAACGTACGGTAGTTGTCGCCAAACTGCGACATAAAGTCTTCTAAATAAACCATAGTCGCCGAGCCAGCCTCCCCAAAACCCGGCTCGCTCATTAGGGCAGAAAACACGTGCGCCTGATGGATGACCAAAAAGTTGATGGTCAGGGAAGCAAAAAAGCCTAAGACATAGGTCAGCCCAAAAATGACGGCCATATTGCCAGATTGGACCTGAGCTTCCGTAACCCCGCTAGCCCGCATCCATGCTGCGCCAAACACTTTGGGGTGGTACCAGATTGCACCGGCTACCAAAGGGACAAGTGCGCTTGCCGCTAATGCCATTACGTTGATTTCCATGATGTTTGATGTTTGTTTAGACCTTCAATTTAGGGAAATCGATGCAATAATCGCGACAATTTTCCTGCGTACTCAGACGACGATCGAGGAACCGCTGTATGAGGCTGCAAATCAGGGCTGCGCCCTTTTGAATAGGCACAAGCGAGATGGCAGTTTTGGGGCCTCCCCCTGCCTGACGGCAAGGGGCGCTATGCTGCGGGGCTCGCTATCCGCTCGGCCCTATCGGGCTTCCCACCCCTTCGCAGCGCTAGGCCGGTCCCCGGCTAAATGCTAAAAACATGCATGCCCCTCTGCCGAATGGCAAAAACCTGAGGGCCGGCCTTGGCACACCAAAGCGGGCAGCACGGCTTTGCCCGTACTGCCCGCCCAGCCTTCTAAAACGCTTTTGACTTACTTGGGAAGGACTACAGCGTCGATGGTGTGGATGACGCCATTAGACTGATTGACATCATAGGTGATGATATTGGCCGTATTGCCGTTTTCATCTTGCAGCACCACATTCATAGGGCCATTCATCATGGCGGTCAGGGAGCCGCCGGCTACCGTAGTGAGCTTGGCCATTCCGCCTTTGCTCTTTTTGATGAGCGCAATGATGTCGGCAGCGCTGTAGCGGCCTGCTACCACGTGGTAGGTCAGCACACCTTGAAGGGCGGCCTTGTTTTCTGGCTTCAGCAGCGTTGCTACCGTTCCTTCAGGCAGATTTTCGAAAGCATCATTGGTAGGGGCGAACACGGTGAAGGGGCCCTCAGACTGCAGTGTGCTGACGAGCTCAGCCGCTTTGACCGCTGCCACAAGGGTAGTGTGGTCCTTGGAGTTGATGGCATTCTCAACGATGTTTTTGCTAGGGTACATCGCCTCTCCTCCTACCATTACGGTCTTTTGGGCGTACGTTAATGAGGTGCACAGCAGTGCCAGGGCGAAAAAGAACATTTTCGTCTTCATGTTGAATTGGTTTGGTTGATTTTTGATGATATACGGAGCTGGCAGAAGATTAGATTTTTATTCCGCTGTTTTCTTGAAAATATTTTCACCCCAGCTTTGAGGTTTGGGCCGGCCTGAGATAAAAACAGGCCCACCGCAAACATAAAGCCCCTTCCCGTGTTTGAATATCGAAGTTTAAACATCAAAAATCAGCCATTATGACTTACAAAGAAAAAGCACAGGACATTTACAACTTGCTCGGCCAAGGCAAGCTCATGGATGCATTTGAAAAATACTATGCTGAAGGGGTGATCATGGAAGAGCCCACCGGCAAGCGTGTGGGCAAAGCTGCCTGCCGGGAGTACGAGGAGCAGTTCCTCAACAAGGTACAGGAGTTCCACGACCTACAGGTACACAGCCTGACCTCTGATGAGGAGAATGGCATCACCACAGTAGAGAACATGATGGAGGTGACCTTCAAAGATGGCAACCGCGTACAAATGGAGCAGGTAGCCGTACAGAAATGGGAAGGCGATCAGATTGTACACGAGCGTTTCTATTATAACGCAGGCTAGCCTATCATCAATTAGGCGCAAGCCTCCTTTTAGCCAAAACCCCGGGCAGTGCCAACTGTGCATTGCCCGGGGTATCTTTTGGTGCTTGTCAGCGCCTTTTCAGCGCATCCGCTATGCCAGAAAGCCCTTCGTTGAAGGCGTTGAGCTGTTCGAGCACCTGCACCATCCGGTCTTGCCCATCGGCACCATGGAAGAGCTGATTTTTGCGGAAAGCAGCCTTGATCTCCTCCCATCGCTGCTGCTCCTTACTGCTCAGCAGCCCCATGAGCTCCTTCAGCTTCAGGTAGTTGGCCTCTGCATCTGCTGTGAGGGTCTGCACTTCCCCCTCATAATGGCTGAGCAGCAGGGCCTGCAGCTCGTCCTCGTTCATGACCGGTGCTATTTTCTCTGCCAGTTTGTTCATATTTCGGTAGGAGCCCTGCAGGCGGAATGCAGGCTCTGTGCGGTACGCGTCTTTCATGCCCGCTGCCCGGATGTACTCCTGATTGACCAAGAGGACGGTATCCCTGGCTTTCAGCAGCAGCTGCATGGCTTTGCGGAAGTCAGCGAGCTCTTGGGCACTGTAGCTGCCCTCCCACTCAGGGGGGCTTTCTGCCGGGCTTTCGAGGCTGTCTACCAAAGTATAGACGTCTTTCATGCTGCGCCCTGCTAGCACCGAAAGGGCAGGATTGGAAGTCAGCGCATTCTCGATATAGCTGAGCTGGAAAGCAGCGGCGGCCCCCCCGATAATGTCGCCCAGGTTGTAAATATCAGCCCGGTTGGCTAGCATATCCGGCACCTTGAAGCGAGCGCCGCTTTCGGTATAAGGGTTGCCAGCCATGACCACTGCTACTCTCTTCCCTCTGAGGTCGTAGGTTTTGGCTTTGCCTTTGTGCACGCCCTCTATCCTGCGCTGCGCATCACATAGGGAGATGAACTTTTGCAAGAACTCGGGGTGGCAGTGCTGAATATCATCGAGGTAGAGCATGATGTTATCGCCCATTTCGAAGGCGAGGTTCAGCTTTTCGAGCTCTTTGGCAGCGGCCATACTGTTGGCATCTTCAGGAGCGAGGGAAGTGACCTCGTGCCCGATAGCCGGCCCATTGATTTTCATAAAGACCAGCCCGAGCCGGTTGGCGAGGTACTCCATGAGGGTCGTTTTGCCATAGCCAGGAGGGGACAGCAAGAGCAGCATGCCCATGCGGTCGGTGCGCGACTGCTCTCCGGCCGTGCCGATCTGCTTGGCGAGGTTGTCCCCAAAGAGGGGCAGGTAGACCTGATCGATCAGCCGGTTGCGGACGAAGGAGCTCATGACTTTTGGGCGGAAGGTATCGAGCTGTAGCTGTGCCCGCACTTTGGCAGCGAGCTCCCGCTTGAGGGCGGCATACGCCTGAAATTTTGGCACAGTTTCCCCACAGAATTGTTGTAGGCGGCTATTGAAGGCGTGGAAATCCAGCCGGTAGGGCAGGTTTTCCAGCAGAGGGTGGCTGCCCCTAAGCTCGTTCAGGCTGGCTACAGAGGCGGTGTTGGCCACATTTTCCTGATCAAAATCGTTGGCGAAGAACAAAGCCGCCGTTTCATCCAGGTAAGGGGCCCAGGCATCAGGCTCATTGAGGGTTGCTACGAAGGCCTGCACCCATTTGCGCAGCAGGAGGTACTGCTCCCTATGCCTTCCGGAGAGGTTTTCGGCTGCAGCCTGAAAGCGCTGTAATGCTTTTTGGGCAGAAAGGTAGCCCACCAATTGCTGGTAAAGTGAGGCGGCTTCTGCGCTACAGATGAACCTGCTACCTGCGGTACGCTCCCGGAAGAGGTAGGCGGCGGCTTGTGGAGCAGCAAGCTCTGGGAAAAGGCCCATTTGGGCATTGAACTGCCTCAGCTCTCCCTCCAGGCTATCCTGCAGGTAATCGAACTCATGGGTAGCGGGAAAGCACCGCAGGATTTCCCCTGCACTGCTCAGTTGTTGCTGATAGAGCTCTTGGGCTTCTTCTCCGGCGAAGGCTGTCCACCACATTTTGGCGCAAGCCCTGACGACAGGCGGGTACTGCAGCAAGCCCATATCACGGCTCATGCGCAGCAGGGCGCTGAGCAGGTAGGCCGCGTCTTCGTCATGCACCCCACGGGTATACCCTTCCTGGTAACGTTGGCTGGCCGCCTGTTGCACCAAAGGCAGGAGGGCTTCCCGCTCGGCAGGCCAGCCGGGGTGCTGCTGCCAAAGCTGATAGGCCAGGTACTCTGCCCGGTAGACGTGCTCATTTTCGGAAATGAGCGCCTGCCCCCAGGCATCCTTTGTCTGCAAAAACTGTGGGTCTTCCACCGCTTCGTAGAAGTTGGTGCCTGTGAGGTGGTAGTACATGCCGCCATCCTGTTGGACAATGGCCAGCTCCAGGGGCTGAGCGTTCACAGAAAACCGGTGGCGGCCGAGCTGTATAAGGCTGCCCCCTTCGGCGAACAGGTCTTGTTTGTCGCGCAGGGTGCGCAGCGCTTCCTCCCGCAGCGTTTTCAGGCGGGCTTGCACTGCAGCCGCTTTGTTCGCGTCGCCCAGGGCTTGCAATTGCGCAACGGTATCCCTGACCTTCTCCACCATGAGATCGGCAGAGAAAAAGCTGTGAATGCCCGAAGCTTTCTGAAATGCAGCGGCCCTTTTTTGTATGCCATCCAGCATGCGCTCAGCAGCGCGGGCCAGTGCAGCGGTGCGGTTGTTCCGGGCTTCTACCAAGCTGCTGCGCCGGGCTTCAAAAGCACTGTATATCTCTTCCCGCTTGGCGCTCAACTCTTCAATAAACCCTTCAAGCTCTGCAAACTTGCTCTCTATCTCCTCGAGCTGTACCATGATGCGGGACAAATACTCGTCGCACTTTTCGGGGGAATCAGAGAGGCTTAGGTAATTGGCGGTGCTCTGGCCGAGGAGTTTGAGCTGTGCCCCGAAGGCAGCCTGTGCTTCGGTTGACTGCAGGGCCTGCTCCCGTTTGCGCACAGCAGCCTGTTGCTGATTGAGGCGGGCAAAGAGGGCAGAGATGGCATCAATAATACGGGTAGACTGTGTGGGGTCTTCTATCTTCAAGTTGCCTACCATCTCGATCAGCAGCTCTAGGGCATGGCTGATCTCCTGAATAGCCTCTTGTACTTCTCCTGCCTGTGCCGCCGTGCTGACATCGGGTATGGCAGCGGCCTGCGCTGCAATCCGGCTCTCGTAGCTGGCAAGGGCACCGGGCTCCAAAAGGAAGCTGACACACTGCTCTGCAATCCGCGCATTAGCCTCTGCAACCTCCTTTTCCAACTGCTCTATGAGAGGCACATCTGCATAACGCAGCGCTTTTAGCCCGATGGCTTCCCCTCTAAGGGCGCGCAGCTCAGACAGGCTTTCCACAAACTCGTCAATGTGGGTGTAGGAGCTGCGCCGTATGGCTGCAAAAAGGGCGTTGGCTCTTTCCTGTACCGTTTCCGTTGCAACCTTGGTACGACGGCGGGCCTGCAGCTCCTTCTCAAACTCGTCAATGGCAGTATGAGCAGTGCCCTGTATGGCTTTGAGGGGCTCGCTGAGGCGGAAAGCTTCGGCTTCTCCAATCCAATAGTAGGAATCGAGCAGCTCGGTAGTGCGCTTGACCAGCTCTTCGTACAAATTGGCATAGCTGTCTTCCCGAGCAGTAAGGGTGAGCACCTCTTGGCAGGCAGCCATGGCTTGCACAATCTCCTTGTTGCCTACTTTATACAGGTAGCTGCCGCTGCTTGGGTTTGGGGGGGCTTCCCCTGAAGTAAAAGGCGTTTGCCAAATCTGTACGACATGGTGCTTGGTAGGCTCCTCTTCTGCCTTGAAATAGGCCAGTTCTCCATTGGGGAAGAGGGTAAAGCCTGAGCAGGGTATGGGCGTGGCCACTTCTTGGCTGATGATGTTGTACTGCAGCAACAGGCAGCTGCCCGAGAGGGGGCTGTAGAACACAAATAGGAAGTCTTCTCCATTAGGCGAGGATATCCGCTTTTTGAACCGGAGGTTGGCGGGCGGGTGGTCAAACACCTTGTACGCCCCGGTCTGCAGGTAATACCCGTTGGCAAAGATAAGCCCCTGATTGTCGGGCAGGAGGATGCCAGACTGACTGAGGGCGTCGATGCGCTCGGCCCGCTGCATTTTTTCATTGTAGATAAAGTACCGCGCCTCTTCCTGGTAGGGCTTGATGCGGAGCGCGATGAGGTGGCCGAGGTCTGCATAAGCAAACTCGGCATCGTCCAGGGTTTGGTCTTTGTAGGCCACGGACTCTTGGAAAATGCCGCGCCCATCGTTGGTATTGTCCTCCACCTTGATGGTCAGGTCGCCCCCAGTCGTTTCTACGAATACACGGTCGAGGATAGAGACATGCGGGTGGCGGCCGTGCCGTTGATCATCACGGGAAGCCATTTTCCAACTGAACTCGTACTGCTCCGGGAAGGAGACCTCGTGGTCAGAGCGGTTGTCGATGTACCGGAAGCTGTCATTGGCTATTAGCCATTTGAAGGCTTTGAAGTCGGTGCTTCCAGGCTTGAGGTGGAAGACCATGTAGAGGTATTGCCCGCGCAGGGCGAAGCGAGCGAAGTAGGCCTCTTTGTAATAGCGGTATAGATTGTGGAAATCCGTGGTGAACTGTTCGTCGGACAATGGCTGCAGGCCGCTTTCCCGGAATTGGTTGTCTGTGAAGGTAAAGCCGCTGAAGACATCTTGAAGGGCGATGCCGGCGCGCAGCCCAACCTGCACATTATACCCAAATAGGCAATAATTGCCCACTGCGACGATGTCCCTGGCCAGGCAATAGTTGCTGGTATGAATACGGTCGTTGGCGATCAGAGCCGTATCGACAGCACCGAATACAGCTTTGCGGGCTTCGTTGAGCTGACTCAGCCGGCTGCGCAAGCCGTCAGCCTGCTCTTGCAAGCGGTTGCGGATTATATCGTAGGTCGTGCCATCGGTCATAGCTTTGAGGTTGAGGTTGGGGTTGAGGTTGGGGTTGGGGTTGAGGTTGGGGTTGAGGTTGAGGTTGGGGTTGAGGTTGAGGTTGGGGTTGGGGTTGAGGTTGAGGTTGAGGTTGAGGTTGGGGCATAGCGAACGTGTACGCATCAACCTCAACCCACCCTAAGTTACCCTAGAGGAATTGCCCCGCACTAAGCGCCCCCAGCCCCAGTTCTTCCACTTTGGCCGTCAGGCGCTTGAGCAGGCTTTTCTCCTCTACATTGGCGGCCTGACTGCCCAGCTGTGCGAGGAGGGCAGCGAGGGTGAGGTCGCGCAGGTCGGCAGTTGAAAGGCCAGCCCGGCGTACGAGGCTGCCAATTTGGGACAGCAGCCCGTCTCCATTGCTGCCCCCCTGCAGCAAGCTTTGGCTCAACTGATTGAGGTGGGAGCTGCCATTGAGCAGCCCATCGATGCGCCGGCCCTGATTAACGGCATTGAGTATGCTGTTGACAAACTGCATTTCCCCTCCGACGATGTCGATATTGGCGTGCTTCATGGCTTCGCCCAAGACATTGGACTGAGCCTGGGCCACATCTTTAGCGACGGCTATATCTGCCAGGCGGATCGCCTTTTCGGCTTCGAGGCGGATTTTGAACTCCTCATGCTCGCGGCCTACACCATCGAGCTTTTTCATGGCATCTGCCTTTTGGGCGATACCGCGGGCTTCAGCCTCGAGCTTGAGCTCCAGCACACGGGCTTCGGCTTCCCCTTTCTGATCAGCCACTTCGGCTTCCATTTGCCCCTGCTTGCGCAAGGCTGCAGCCTTGGCTTCGATACCGATGGCCTCGGCTTGTGCTTTGCGCTCGAGCACTGCGGCCTCCAGCTTGCCTTCCAGCTCATTGGCTTTGGCTTTGGCCTCGATTACCTGTGCTTCAGACAAGCCGATGGTCGCTTCCTCTGCAGCGGTAGCTTCTGCCTTGATTTTCCGGGCTTCCGCTTCCTTCTCTGCCGCGTTCTTCTGCGCTTCGGCGTCGATGAGCAGTTTTTCGGCCTGTATCTCAGCAGCGAGCTTGGCCGCTTCCGCTGCTTTCTGCTGCTCGATGACGGTCGCTTCGCCTTTAGCCTGAGCTTCTATCACTTCTTTTTGCCGCAAGCGCTCTGCCTCGGCCAGCACGCGGGTGTCTTTGATGGCTTCCTCCTGCTCCACCACCTTTTTCTCCACCATGATGCGGTCGCGGATAACATCCTGAATGCTCTTTTTCTCCTCTTCCACCGCCCGCTGCTTTTCGATTTCTGCCAGGGTGACGATCTTCTCGCGCTCGGTACGCTCCAGGAGGCGGTCTTTTTCTACTCGTTCCAGCTCGATAGCCTCCGTGCGCTCCTTGTTTTTCTGAGCGACGATGACCTGCCGCATGCGGTTCTCCTCTGCGATCTGCAGCTCCTCCTCCGTTTTGATGCGGACCATTTCAGAGCGTAGGCGCTCCTCTTCGCTGATTTTAGCGATTTCGGCGTTTTCCCTTGCTTTGATATTCGCAATTTCCCGTTTTTGCCGTTCCTCCTTTTCGGCCAGCTGCCGCTCGTACTCTAGGATGGCTTCCCGAGCTTCCACATTCTGCTCAGTGATGGTTTTCTCCTCTTCGCGCCGGATATAGTTGGCCTTCACCTTCTGCTGAGCAGTCAGCTCCGTGATTTTCTTGATGCCTTCGGCGTCCAAGATATTGTTCTCTTTGAGGTAAGAGATATCGGTCTGCTCCAGGTAGTCGATAGAAGCATCTTCGAGTATGTAGCCATTGAGGTTCAGCCCGATGGCATTTTGGATTTCAGAGTTGAATTTTTCCCGGCTGTCGTAGAGCTCTACAAAATCGAACCTTTTGCCCACAGTTTTGATGGCCTCCGAGAATTTAGCTTCGAACAGTTCGCGCAGTGTAGCGATATCGGAAGCCCTTTGACAGCCGATAGACTGCGCGACCTTTTTAATGTCGGCTACCTCCTTGTTGATGCGCACGAAGAAGACCACCTTGGTATCGGCACGGATGTTATCCTTGCAGATGAGGCCGTCCTCTTTCATCCGGCTGATTTCTATGGTCCGTACGGAGAGGTCCATGACCTCGTACATCTGAATGCCGGGTATGACGATGATGCCATTTTCGATAGCGACTTTGGTACCGCCCACACCGGTGCGGATGATGGCTTTGCCCTGCGGCACTTTCTTATACCAGCTGATGAGCATAACGGCGAGCCCGAGGATTACGAGCAGGCTGATGCCGAGTATGGCGAGCCCCACAGGGGCTGCCAGGCTTTGGAGTAAGATCATGTGGAATACATTTTGAGGTTTATTAATGGAGCGGTGCAGCCCGCTTGTTTTAATTCAGAGGCCTGATGAGGTAGTGGCTGCCATCGGCAGCGGCACGGCTGACGATGCCCTTGCTGCCCGCCGGCAGCAGAGGGCTTCCTTCTACCGGTTTGACGTAGATCAGCAGCTCATCTTCTTCAACGATAACTTTGGCCTGCCCCATCTGAGCAGGAGAGGCCGGCAGCAGCAGCTGACACTCCATGCCGGCATAGTCTACAGGCTGTGCCTCCTTCATCAGCTGCTCAAAAAAAGGCAGGAAGGGGGCGGTCAGTACTTTGGCGGCCAGCAGCCCAATAAAGAGGATGGGCAGAGCGGTGGCTAGGGCAAAACCTACCTGATAGCCTCCGATATAGTGGTTGCCGAGTACGGCCAATGCCCATGCAGTAGCTAGTACAATGCTCATGATGAGCATGAAAGGCGCTTTTCCAAAGTTGAAAAAGTGCAGGGCCCCGGCAAACCAGCCGCTCATGCCATCGGCAGAGGCATCGGCGTCGAGGTCGGCGTCCACATCGGCATCCAAGTCTAGGTCAAATGCGCTAAAATCCAGTGCGCCGAGTATGACGGATAGCCAGTAGAGGAGCACCAGGGCCAAGCCAATAGTGTAAGGCAGATTGACGCCTGCCAATGCAGCGTGGAGCAAGTCTTGCATAGGCATAAAATTTTCAGGCTTGTAGGGGCACTATGGCCGCTGCAAGCGAAGTGATGTAATGGTGATGTTGTTGGTGTCGGGGAGGCGCTAGCTGAGCAGCTTTGCTCTTTCCTAACCCTCAATATAAAATTTCGGATAATCCGGTTTCTTACCTCAGTTCCTCCGGATACAGTCTTAAAATGTGTTAAAAACCAGAGATGCTTCGATTTTCCTCGCCGAATCTGGATAAAATTCCGACGAAAAGGCCCCGAAAAGGGCTATCTTTTCTGGCTTTAGGCTGGCATTGGCCTAGCGCTGCGAAGGGGTGGCCGAAGGCCAGACCCAACGCCTGCAGGGCGTGGGGCCGAGCGGATAGCGAGCCCCGCAGCATAGCGGCACCTGCCCACTGGCAGGGGCAGGCCCCATCACGCGAAGCAAGCTGGGCAGGCTCCATCACATTGTGCAGAGGCAGGCAAAAAAACGACAATCTGGTTTGCGCCCGTGCAAATATGTGGTGCTGGATAAGATTGTTTAACTTTACTTTTATGAAGCGATTTTTCAATACGACGGGCTTGTGCAATCCGGAGGATCACTATATGGTGGAGCCTTTCCGGGGAATGTTTAATGAGATTTACCATCTTATAGAAGCCAAGCAATACTTCCTGATCCATGCGCCCCGGCAAACGGGCAAGACGACTTTTCTGCATCAGTTGGCGCACCGGCTGAACCGGGAAGGTAAATACACCGCTGCGGTTTGCTCTCTGGAATCAGCAGGTTATCCCAGTATTTCCGTTTCAGATGCTAATGAGGTTTTTATACAGTCTCTTTATCAAACTGCTCAGGTCTTCCTGAATGGGGCTAAATTGCCACCTAACCCCACTCATTATAAAGCTGGACCGCAGTTATTCCGGCAGTATCTCAGCGATTGGAGTAAAGCTCTTGATCAGCCTTTGGTTTTGTTGGTGGACGAAGTGGACGCACTTTATGATGATGTCCTGATTGCAGTGCTGCGGCAGTTCAGGGACGGTTTTCAGACCCGTCCGCAGGGGTTTCCTCAATCCATCGCCCTTGTGGGGCTGCGGGATATTCGGGAATACCGCACCCGGGCGCGGGCAGACAATCCTTCAATCGGGGCGGGCTCGCCGTTCAATGTGAAAGCTGAATCCTTTTTCCTACCGGTTTTCACCAGAGAAGAAGTCAGAGGTTTATTAAGTCAACATACTGAAGATACCGGCCAGGAATTTTCCGATGCCGTATTCGAAAAAATATACGAATATGCAGCTGGGCAGCCTTGGCTGACCAATGCGCTGGCTAACGAAATCGTTGTCAAAATGCTGCGCAATGACCACAGCAAGGTCATCACGCCAGACATGGTCATCGAAGCCAAAGAGCGCCTCATAGAGCAGCGGCAAACGCATCTGGACAGCCTGGCTGACAAGGTCAGGGAAGAGCGGGTCCGCAAAATTGTAATGAGCATCATTGAAGGCAGCCCCCTAGAATTTGACACGCTGGATGACTCCATCCGCTACTGCCGGGACTTGGGGCTGATCACGCAGAAGAGCCCCATCCGGTTTGCGAATCCGATTTATCGGGAGACCATCACCCGCATGCTCAATTCCCCCTTGCAAGAGAGTTTTCCGGAGGAGATTTCGGAAACAGCCTGGTACCTGGATGAGGAGGGGCGCTTGATGATGGATAAACTGCTAGAGGCCTTCATTGATTTTTACAGATGGAATTCTGAGTCTTGGCTAGAGCGTTTTACTTACAAGGAAGCCGGGCATCAATTGCTGCTCATGGCCTTCCTGCAAAGGGTAGTGAACGGCGGTGGCCGCATTGAGCGGGAAATGGCGGTCGGCAACGGTCGGACCGACCTGGCGGTATTTTGGAGGGATCAGGTTATTCCCATTGAGTTGAAGATTCACTATAATGCTCGCACCCTGCCTGAAGGCTTACGTCAACTCCACCGCTATATGGACAAGCTCGGGCAAGAGCACGGTTATCTGATGATCTTTGAAACCCAACCTTCCACAGAACTGCCCTGGGACGAGCGCATCAGACGAGAGGAGAAAGAATACGAGGGGAAGTCCATCTCGGTATTGTGGCTGTAACAACGCATAAAACAAGCTAGCAAATGGCCAAACAGAAGGCACAAAAGAAGAAAAAGCAGAAAAAGGTAAGCTATTATCGGCAGCCGGAGGAGCTGAGCTTGCGGGATTGGCAAATAAGCCTGCGCAAGCAATTTGGGCCAGAGCAGACCTTTGAGCTGGTCAATGAAGGGGAGCACCCGGTTTGGTCTGACTTCACGGTCATCAACCCGGAGCGGAACAGCCGTTACCGGGTAGCCCTGCGCGGGCAGGAGCCGGGAGTTAACTTCTGCGAGTGCATGGACTTCAAAACGAACGGGCTGGGCACCTGCAAGCACATTGAATGGGCTTTGCACAAGCTCTACCACACTTACGGCAACAAACAGCACTTCCGCAAGCCGCCCCCTGAGCGGCAGTATAGCTCTGTTTACCTGGAATATGGAGAAGAGCGGCGGCTGCGGCTGCGCCTCGGGGGGGAAGAGGCAGAGGCATTGGAAATCCTGAGCAGGGGGTATTTTGATGGCGATGGTGTACTTTATGAGCATGCTTACCTCGAATTCGATCAATTTTTGGAAAAAGCGAAGGCGATATCTTCCACCTTCCGTTGCTACGCAGATGCCCTTGACTTTGTTATTCAGAAGCGGGCCGACGAACAGCGGGGCCGCAGAGCGGCTGCTATCGCCAAGGCTCCGGGCAGCTTGGAGGGCTTGGTGAAGGCGAAGCTCTACCCTTACCAAATGGAAGGGGTGCTGTTTGCGCTCAAAGCGGGGCGCTGCCTCATTGCCGATGAAATGGGGCTGGGCAAAACCATACAAGCGATTGCCGCTGCGGAACTGTACCGCAGAGAGCTTGGCATCGGCAATGTGTACATCATCTGCCCTACTTCCCTGAAGTATCAGTGGCGCTCTGAGATTGAGCGTTTCACGGGCCAAAAAGCGCATGTGGTAGAAGGGCCTGCCCACAAAAGGCGGGAACAGTACGAAGACTTTGGGCACACTTACAAAATCCTCACATACAACGTTGTTGCCCGAGATTACCCCTACCTGAATGCGGCTAATCCAGACTTAGTCATCATTGATGAAGCGCAAAGGATCAAAAACTGGGACACCAAAATTTCCCGGGCGGTAAAGCGGCTGGAAGCGCCTTACCGCATCGCACTTACGGGGACGCCACTGGAGAACAAACTGGAAGACCTGTACTCCATTGTGCAGTTTCTGGACCAATATCTGCTGGGGCCGCTCTATCTGCTGCTTTACCGGCATCAGGTCAAGGATGAGAGCGGGGTGGTACGTGGCTATAAAAACCTGGATGCGATTTATAAAAAACTTAACCACGTGATGATCCGCCGGCGCAAGCGGCAAGTGCTGAAGCAACTCCCTGCCCGGCAAGATCAGCAACTGCTCGTGCCCATGACGCCCCGGCAATTGGAGCTGCACAACAGCTACGATGCAGACGTAGCACAGCTGGTCGCTAAATGGCGGAGAATGGGCTTCCTCAACGAAAAAGACCGCCGCCGCCTGCTGAGCTGCCTCAACCTCATGCGCATGTCGTGCAATAGTACCTATCTGGTCGATCAGCAAACGCGGCACGACACCAAAATTGAAGAGCTCTTTTATATTTTGGAAGAACGCCTGGCCGAGGAAGGCGAAAGCGCCGTCATCTTCAGTCAGTGGGAGCGCATGACCCGCATCGTTGCCCAAGAGCTGGAAGCCCGGGAGATCCCCTTTGCTTACTTGCACGGCGGCATTCCGGGCAGCAAGCGGGGGGAACTGCTCGACCGCTTCCGCGACGACCCTGCCTGCCGGGTATTCCTCTCTACCGACGCTGGCGGTGTGGGCCTCAATTTACAAAAAGCCTCTCTGGTTGTCAATCTGGACCTGCCCTGGAACCCCGCTGTACTGGAACAGCGTATCGGACGGGTTTTCCGAATCGGGCAGGAGCGGCAGGTGCAGGTCATCAATCTGATTGCAGAAGGCACCATAGAGCACCGTTTGGTACAGACCCTGCAGTTCAAGTCTTCACTGGCGGAAGCTGTACTGGATACCGCTCAGGACAGTGTGTTTATGAACGACCGCAAGTTCAAGGACTTCATGGAGGAGCTGGAACGGGTTAAAAACGCCGAGGTGCCAGATTATGGAGCGGCTGAGGCCAGCAGCGACGAAGACTTGGAAAAGGCATCCGTCAGCGGGCCATCCGAAAAAATGGAGCCTGCCGAAGCCGCGCTCGATGCCTGGTGGGAAGATGAAGCCGTGGAGCCCGAAGCGGCGCCTCAACCGAGGCAGGGCCGTTCAACAGGCACAGGGCAGTCTTCTCCCTCTTCCGGAGCGGGGCTGTTGTCTGAAGGGCTCAGCTTCCTCGGGCGGCTTTCACAGACTTTATCTGACGAAAAGGCCACGCAGCGGCTGGTCAATGAAATAGTAGAAAAGGATGAGCAAACCGGGCAGTCTTACCTGAAAATCCCGGTGGAGGATTCTGAGGTAGTTAAGCATGCAGCGAAATTGCTGGGTGGGCTGCTCAGCAAGCTGGGGTAAAAAATACAGCAATGGCAGACCGTTTTTCGAGTATAGAAGAAGTCAGCAGGTTGTTGGAGGGGCATAGCGCTGTACTGCTGCTGCGCAAAATGCATGCGCCGCTGATTGTCGCCTTCCTTTGGCGCGCTTTCCGCGAGGAGCGCCGGCAAGCCTACAGCAGTCAGGAGCTGAACACGCTGCTGTCTGATTTCCTCTTTGCTGCCAATGAAGAGGCCGAAGCAGGGCAGCAGCCCTACCCCCGTACAGCTCGCATCTATCTGGAAGAATGGACCAAAGACGGCTTCTTGCGGCAGTATTACGAAGCAGGCGCGGCGGAAGCCACATTTGAGCTCACCCCCGCAGCGGAACAAGCACTAGTCTGGATAGCAGAGCTGGACAAACGGGAATTCGTGGGCGCGGAGTCCCGGCTTTTGCAACTCTTCAATATGCTGCAGGATTTGACTTACGGCAGCTCTACAGATGCACAGGCCCGCCTGCGTCAGCTGTTGGATCAACGCCTGGCGATTGACCAAGAGATACTAGCTCTGGAAGATGGGCAGATCAGCCGCCTAGACCCTACGCGCATGCGCGAGCGGTTAAAGCTGATTGAAGAAACGGCTGCTAAGCTACTGGCAGACTTCCGTCAGATAGAGGAGAATTTCCGTCAGCTCAATGCTAAAGCCCGGGAAGAGCAGATCAACCGTCAGCACAGCCGGGGGCAAGTACTGGATGAAATTTTTTCGGCACAGGATGCCATCATGGAAACCGATCAGGGCAAAACCTTCACCGCATTTTGGGCATTCCTCATGGATCAGGACCGGCAGGACCGCCTGGACCAAATGGCCACCGAGCTGTTTGAGCAGCCCGAGCTGGAAGCATACCGGGCTTACTCCGTGCTACCCCGCCTCAAGATACTGCTGGTAGAGGCCGGCGAACGTGTAGACCGCACCACCACCCGCCTCATTGAGCAGCTGCGCCGTTTTCTGGCTTCTCATGCTTTTTTGGAGAACCGCCGAGCCGGGCAGGTGATTGAAGAAATTGAACAACTGGCGCTACGCGTTAAGAATAGCCCGCCGCCACACCGCTTTTTTAGCGATATTGCTGGCAAGCCCGGGGTGAACCTTGTCATGGAGCGCCGCCTTTTCCAACCTGCCGATGAGCTTCAGCTGGAAACCGATCGGCCGGTGCCTGGCAATGCCGTGGAGGTATTGGCAGAGGGGCTTTATAATCAGCTCTACATCGACCCCGAAGAACTGAAAGGGAGGATACGCCAATTGCTGCGGGGCAGGCAACAAGTAAGCCTGAAAGAGGTAGTGGGGCACACGCCTGTAGAAAAAGGGCTGAGCGAGGTAGTGGCTTATTTTAGCCTGGCCGCACAATGGGAGCACCGCCAAAAAGCGGTAGTGAATACACAACAGCAGGAAAAGCTGTATTATACCACAGAGGGGCGCACTTATGCAGTAGAGCTCCCCCAAATATTATTTCTGAAATGAGCGGACCAACGGTCAGTGCGGAAATCCGTGCCCCAGCTATTTATTTATTGAAGGGCATCTTGTACCGGGAGCAGCACCTCGATGCCTGGAACCTGCTGCTGAGGTACAGGGAACGCCTGCGTGCCTATTTTGAAGTGCTGGGCCTAGAGCTGATTGTAGAAGAGGGGGATGGCTACGCCTATTTACGGCAACAGCCGGAAGAGGAAGATGCCGAGCTACAGCCTCGCCTCATGACCCGCCGCCGCCTGAGCTATCCGCAGACCCTCCTCATCGTGCTTTTGCGCAAGCGCCTCCTCGAATTCGAGTCGGAAGGCAGCGAAGTCCGCTTGGTGCTCCGCTACAGCGATATTGCAGACATGATGCGGCTCTACTGGGACGACACCGCTACCAATGAGCGCAAGCAGGAGGACAAACTGCGGGCCGATATTAAAAAAATGATCAGCTTTGGTTTTTTGCAGACCGTGAAGGAGGAAGACCGTTACGAAGTGAGCCGTATCCTCAAAGCTTATGTCCCTATTGAAAAGCTGAACGAAATCCTCGAGCAGCTTAAAGCTTATGCCGAAGCCCAAAAAGAACCGTGATGCCACCTCAGAACGAAACGCCAATGCCCGCTGCCGGCTACCGTTTGCAGCGCCTCGAAGTGCTCAATTGGGGGACCTTTGACAAGCATATCTGGGAGATCGCCCCCAATGGGCACAATGCATTGCTCACTGGGGACATCGGCTCCGGGAAATCAACCCTGGTAGATGCGATCACGACCTTGCTGGTGCCCCAACAGAAAATAACCTACAACAAAGCGGCCGGGGCCGAAAGCCGCGAGCGCAGCCTGCTGAGCTATGTGCGCGGCGCTTACAAAAATGAAAAAGTCCAAGCTGCGAGCAAGGGGCGGGACGTTTACCTCCGGCCCGACAACAAGCACCTCACTCTGCTGCTGGCCGTATTTGCCAACGCAGCGCAAAATACATTTGCCACCCTCGCACAGGTGTATTGGATGCAGGACGACAGCGTCAAACGGTTTTTTGTGCTGTCGGAGGAGGCCCTGCGGATCGACCCCGACTTCAGCAACTTCGGGGCGGATATCCGGCAGCTTAAAAGGCAACTGCGCAAGGAGCGGGGCGCGGAGCTGTTCAACAGCTTCAGTGCTTATGCAGACCGCTTCCGGCAGGTCTTTGGCATCCGGCAGCCGGAAGCCCTGGAGCTGTTTTACAAGACGGTCTCCATGAAGTCGGTGGGCAACCTCACGGAGTTTGTCCGGGAGCAGATGCTGGGGCAGACCAACATACAGGAAGATATCGATGAGCTCGTGGTCAAGTATGCCGATTTGACCACTGCCCACCGCTTAGTTGCACAAGCGAGGCAGCAGCGCGACCTCCTGCAGCCGATGATAGCGGAAGCCGATGAGCGGAGGAAAGCCCTTCAACAGATACACCAACTGGAAGCCCTGCTGGAAGAGATACCCGGCTATTTTGCGAAAGCAAAACTCCGCGCGGCTATCCGAGGCATGGAGCGCCTGAATCAAGACTGGGAAACCCTGACAGCGGAAATGCTTGAGGTGCAGCAGCAGGATCAAGCGGCACGGGAGGAGCTGGGCCGGCTGAATGCTGCGCTGAACAACCTGGACATCAACAAGCAGCTTTCCCAAATCCAGTTAAAAATCAGGGAGCTGGAGGCAGAAAGTGAGCGCCGGCGGCAACAGGCGCGCAGGTATGAAGGCCAACTTGCCGAGCTGGGCCGTTTTCTGCCGGGCGGGCATGGGCTGCCGTTGAGCATGCCGGGCACCGTAACTGGCTTTATGGAGCAGCAGCACCGTTTTGCACAGCAACAAGACGAAGCCCTTGGCGCATTGGAGCAGCTACAGGAATCGAGAGACCCCCTGGCTGTACGGATTAGCGAGCACCGTGCGCGGGCGGTAGAACTGGAAAAGGAGCTGCACTCGCTTCGGCAACGGCCTACTCAGATCCCGCAGCACAACCTGCGGCTCCGGCAAAAGCTGCTCACAGGGCTTGATCTTAGAGAAACCGATCTGCCTTTTGCTGGGGAGCTCCTGCAGGTGCTCCCGGAGGAGGCCCGCTGGGAAGGGGCCATAGAGCGGCAGCTCCGCGGGTTTGGGCTCAGCCTGCTCGTGCCTGACCGGCATTATGAGGCGGTCAGCAATTTTCTGGACCGCAACCACCTTGGCGGTAAATTGGTGTACCTGCGCACCTTGCCCCACCGCGATGGAAGCCGCAATGAGCCGGAAGCCAACTCCCTGGTGCACAAAGTGCAGATCAAAGGGGATACCCCGTTTTATGAGTGGCTGGAAACGGAGCTGATCAGGCGGTATGATTACGCCTGCTGCGATACAGTAGCCGAGTTCCGGCGGGCAGCCCGGGCCTTAACACCCGAGGGGCAGAGTAAAGACAGCCGGGTAAAGCATACCAAGGACGACCGCTACGACATCAACGACCGGCGGCAGTTTGTACTTGGCTGGAGCAATAAGCCCAAAATAAAGGCGCTGGAAGAAGAGCTCAGGGAAGTACAGGGGGAGCTGGCCAAAGCAGAAGCAGCGCAGAGGTCGCTGCGCAACACAGAGCGGGCACTAGACGGACAGCGGCGGGCACTTGAGCGGCTGCAGGAGTACTCTTCTTTCGAAGCCCTTGATTTTAAGCCCCTCGTCATCCGCATTGGGCAATTGCAGGAGGAGCAGCAGCGCCTGGAAGCCGGCTCAGAGGAGCTGAAGCACCTGCAGGCTAAGATAACAGAAGCAAAAGCTATTGAAAGGCAGCTGCGCGCTAAGGTTGGCGAACAGCATGAGCAAAGGGGCATACAAAAGAAACAGCTATCCCAACTGCTCAGCTTGATCACATTTTTGCTTCAGCAGATTGGGCTGCCGCCCCTCCCGCTGAGCGCAATAGGCCAAACCGTGTCGAATGAGGTGGCCGCCCGCATATTTGGTGATTGCAAAGCGGTCGTCATCCCCAAAGAGGAGCTTTCTGCACAGTTGCAGCAGCACCTGCCCGAGCTGAGCGGGGAAGAGGACGTTGAGGCCCTGGCCAAGACAGAGCAGCAGCTGAAAGAAAAAATCGAAGGCAACAAAGGGATGATCCGCAAGCTCCGGGACCAGGAAAGCGGCTTGGCGCAGCGCATCGTAAAAAAAATGACCACCTTCAAACAGCACTTCCCCGAGGAAGTCATTGATGTAGATGCAGACATACAGGCTGTGGAGGAGTTCCGCGAGCGCTACGAGCGGCTTAGAAGAGATGACATCCCCCGCCACGAGGAACGTTTCCGGGAGCTGCTGCGCACCAAGACCATCCAAAGCATACTGATGTTCAAGTCTAAGCTGGACAATTTCGAAAAAGATATCGACCGGAAAATCGAGGAGATCAATCAGCACCTCCGGGAGATTGACTACAACCCCGGCCGTTTCATCCGGATTTCCAAAGAGAAAGTCCTCAGCGAGGACATCAGCACGTTCAAACAAGACCTCCGGGCCTGCTTGTCAAATACCTATGGGGATGTAGCGGATGAAGAGCTGTACACGGAGGAGAAGTTTGAGCATGTCAAAAAACTGCTCGACCGATTTGGCGGCCATACAGAAGAAGACAGCCGTTGGACGAAAAAAGTGACCGACGTTAGGCAATGGTATACCTTCGGGGCAGAGGAGCGCTACCGGGAGACGGACGAGCTGCACGAGTATTTTAGCGATTCCTCCGGCAAATCCGGCGGGCAAAAAGAGAAACTGGCGTACACGATTTTGGCCTCTGCCATAGCCTTTCAGTTTGGGCTGGAATGGGGGCGTGCCCGTTCGCGGTCTTTCCGTTTCGTGGTCATTGATGAGGCCTTCGGGCGCGGCTCGGACGAGAGTACGAGGTACGGGCTACAGCTGTTCGAACGGCTCAATTTGCAGCTGCTCATTGTGACGCCCCTGCAAAAAATCAACGTTATCGAAAAGCACATCTCAACGGTCCACTACGTATCCAACCCTGCAGGGCAGGCTTCGATGGTGCGCAATATCAGCATAGAAGAATATCAGGCGGAGAAGGCCGCCCGGGATGAGGCTGCTAAGGCAGATAAGCCATGATAGCCGAGAAAGCAGCCTTGCAGCAGTTGGAGCAGTGGTGGCCTCAGGTGCTTAGTGCCGGATTGGGGAAAGAAGATTTTTTCCCACGCTCCCTGAGCCGTATCGGCAAGCCCAAACCCAAGGAGTGGATAGAGAACTTTGAACAGGTACGCTCTGCTCAGGAGCAATGGCTGAAGCGCAGCCGGCCCAATAAAACCAAGGGCTGGAGCCTGAGCTGGGAAGAGCGGGGCTACCGTAGCATCGGGCGCAACCGCTTCATCCGCAGCATTGATGTGAAAACCCTTGAAGATTATCTGTACCTGCTGAAACGAGAGCAGGTTTATGCTCAGGTAATGGCAGATGCGGCTATGATTTCCGGAGCAATCCCCGAGCTGCAAGATTGGTGCAAAGCCAACCCCCTTGATGTGGAACGCCACCACACCCAATGGAGCTACTTGTTAAAAGTGGCCCGTTATTTCATGGAAGGGCACGAGCCTGGGCGGTACTACATCCGGGAATTGCCCCTTGACATCCCCACCAAGTTTATTGAAAGCCACAAACGGCTGCTCATGAGCCTATTGGACGAAGTGTTGCCCAGCTCTCGCATCGACAGCTCATTTCGTGGGGTACGCCACTTTGAGCAGCGCTATGGGCTGAAGTACCGGCAGCCCATGATACGCCTGCGGCTGATGGACAAAGCCATGGCTGGCCAGCACTTCAGCGGAGTGCAGGACCTGGCCCTCCCGCTTGACGCATTTGCCGAGCTGAAGCTGCCGGTGCGCCGGGCCATCATTTTGGAGAATAAGACCAACTACTCCAACCTGATGAACCTGCTGACGCTCCCTCAGGCCAGGGGCACAATTGGCATCTTCGGCAGCGGATTCGGGATAGGGGCACTGGCCGATGTAGCCTGGCTGTCAGGCATTGAGCTATTCTATTGGGGCGATATTGACGCACACGGGCTGCAGATCCTCTCCCAATTGCGGGCTTACCACCCGCACGTACAGCCTTTCCTAATGGACGTGCAAACACTCAATGCCTTTGCGGCATTCAGCAGGCACGACGCCCCCAAAAGCACAGCTGCGAGCCTGCCAGGCCTCACAGCAACAGAGCTGGCTTTCTTCCATCACCTCAACGAGCATCAAATACGGCTGGAGCAAGAGCACATCCCGCTTGCTTACGTCAGGCCAGCACTTGCTGCGCTGCTGTAGTTTTGCAACATTTGTCTTGTCGCATTACATTGTGGTTGTACACTATTTTTCTTAATTTGTTGAGGATTAGCAAAATGGAAAACCACAGTTATGAAAAGAGCAGGATTAGTAGCCCTGTTTGTCATATTGGCGGCTGGCGCACAGTCACAGGGCAATCTGGACAGCCTACAGCGCGCACTGGCTACAGCAGAGGATACGGGAGAGGAAGCGATGGCCAATCTGGGGCTGGCGAGCTATTACGTTTACCACAACCTCGACAGTGCAGACTATTACATCACGCAGGTGCTGGGCGTGCCTGATGTAGCGCAGTATTTCCCGAAAGGGTACAGCTACCACCTCATGGTAAAAGCCTGGGTACATCAGGGCAAGGGCGAGCTGGAAAAGGCTAGGGAATACATGGAACAGGTGGAAGCGATCCGGAAAACGGCAGGCAGCCGCTACGACCTGTTGGAGCTGCAGATCAACCTTGCTTCAGTGCTGGTGCAGATGAAATCCCCAGATGCCATGGCATACGTAGCAGACTGTCAGGCTGCACTGGATACGGCTCATCAAGCAGACCAAAATGCGTGGCTTTTCCATCAGTATTACAAAGGCCGCATTTATGGCGATCAGGAAGACTACCGGCAAGCAATAGAAGCCTTGTTGGCCTTATTGCGCACGCCCTTTTTAGACATTGCCCCTGGATTGAGGGGGGGAGCTGCCAATACCCTGGGTATTTTCCTGGGCAGGCTGAGCAATCCGGCATTGGCGGTGGAGTATGGCAGGCAGGCTGTGTCCAATACACACACGATGCCCCACGAGCGCCCCCTGTTGCTGCTGAACCTGGCTGGCAGCTTTCTGGACTTAGTGGAGCTGGATTCTGCCCGCCACTACCTTGCGCAAGTAGCGGGGCTGGGCCGGCTGGAGGTGGTCGATTGCATTACTTATCATTATTGCAGAATTGAGCTGGCATCTCTTGAAAGAGATCCTGAAGGCATGTTGGCTGCTGCCCGCGAAGGCCGGGCTTGTTCGGAAAGCGGTTTGCCAGATCCTAAGAACGCCTTTTTATTCGCTCTGGCCGAGGGCGAAGCCTTTTTCCAGCTCGGGGACACCGAGCGCGCAGCCCGGCTGCTGGAGCAGGCCAAAGGGTTGCTAGCTGCCAATGAACAGCTGCAAAATTCAGATTTCCAGAGCAGTGTAGCCCGGCTGGGGCTCCGCTTGCAGCTGGCCAAGGCTGGGCCAGAAGCCTCTGCACTGTTCGAGGATTACAACCGCCTCCGTAAAATGGAGCTGGAAGCGGCTTCGGATGAAAAGCTGAAAGAGGCTTTTGCCCAGTATGAGACAGAGAAAAAGGAGTTGGAAAACCAGGCGCTACAGCGGGAAAACAAATTGCAGGCCACCATCAACCACAATCAGCAGCTAGGGCTTTGGGGGCTAGGGCTGGGGGTGTGCCTGCTGGGCGGGCTGGCTTACATCCTGTACCAGCAGCGGCAGCGGGTACAGGCACAAAAAGATCAGATCGAACTGCTGAACCGCGAGCAGTACCACCGTACTATGAACAACCTGGCTTTCACCAACAGCCTGATGAGCCTTCAGGTGAACCGCTTGGAAGGGCAGCCCGAAGCCCGGCAGGCGCTGAGGGAAGCAGAGTCCCGCCTACATGCGATGTCTGTATTGTACCGGAAGCTCCACGAAGGGGGCGCTCAGGCAGATGTAGGGCTTCGCAGCTATCTGGCGGAGATTGTCGAAGCCATAGAGCAGAGCTTCGGCAGTGCAGAGCTGCCCCTTGCTATCAGTCTGGAATGCCCGGACGATAAGGTAGACGGCGATGCAGCGGTGCGCATTGGGCTTATCATCAACGAGCTGGCGACGAACTCCTGCAAGCACGCATTTGCGGGGCAGCCGGCCCCACGCATCACAGTGCAGCTGAAGGCAGAGGCCCCGGGGGCTTATCAGCTGTTGTACACCGACAACGGTACAGGGCTGCCCGCAGATTTTGAGATCAGCGACAGGCGCTCGACGGGCTTTTTGCTCATCCGCAGTCTGGTACAGCAGCTCAAGGGGCAGTTGTCGGTTTCCAGCGGGGCGGGTATGCGGGTCGCCTGCCAGTTGCAGATGTGATTTTTTTTGCCCGTAAGGGCGCTAAGGCGGGAACCAAAAGCCTCCACTTTGCCATTGCTATAGTACAACTCCAGAAAACCATGAAACCCGTTAAAGTACTTGTTGTTGAGGACGACCTCATCATCGCGGCCAGTTTGGAAGAGCGCTTGCAGCGGCAGGGCTATGAAGTCATTGGCCCGGCAAGCGATAGCGATGCTGCCCTGCGGCTCTTCTACGAAAGCAGGCCAGATATTGCCCTGCTCGATATTGAGCTGAAAGGCAGCCCGCTCGATGGCATTGAGCTATCGAACGCCTTGTACCGTTCCTCACCTTTGCCGATTTTGTTCCTTACAAGCTACGATGAGCGCCGGTTTGTGGAGCGTGCCAAGCAGGCGCCTATGGTACACTACTTGCTCAAATCTGCCCCGCCGGAGCAGCTGCTCATCGCATTGGACACGGCTTTTGCGGCCTTCTACAACCGCCGCCCGGTAGAGGCCCCGCTCAAGCCTTCGCCTCCCTGCCCATTGTATACAGCACAGGAGTACTTTTTTGTCAAACAAGGGCACCGTCATCTGCGGATAGAGATAGCGGACATCCGCTGGGTGGAGTCGATGGGCAGCTTAGTACGGATTGTGACTGACGAGAAAGCGTTCACTTTTTCGGTCAAGCTAAAGAGCTTCCTGGAGCAGGTGCCCCACCCGGACCTTGTGCGCACCCACCGTTCGTGGGTAGCCAACATCAGGCATGTGACGGGCTACAACCGGGGGCAGGTGGAAGTCCGTTTCCGGCAAGGGGCAGAGGCCATCCCCCTCAGCGAGGGCTACAGGGCTGCATTTTTGTCGATGGTGCCAGGCTTGAAGGCTGATTAAGTGGCCAACAGGATGTTGATAACACGGCTTTTGTCAGCCCCACTTTCTCAATGGGCCGCGAAAAAGCGAATAATTGTTATTTTTAGGAATATCCCATTTTATCCCGGGCTGAATGCGGAGCCGTGCAGGCTTCTCACGCAGCAATCAAGAATAGTTTTATAAGCTAACACCAAAACGGGCGCAAACCAGATTGTCGTTTTTTTGCCTGCCCAGCCTGCTTCGCGTGATGGGCCTGCCCCCTCCGAAAGGATAGGGGCCTGCCCCTGCCCGATGGCAGGTGCCGCTATGCTACGGGGCTCGCTATCCGCTCGGCCCCACGCCCTGCAGGCGTCGGGTCTGGCCTTCGGCCACCCCTTCGCAGCGCTAGGCCATTGCCAGGCTAAACACCTGCGACAGTTTGGTTCACGACCGCCAAAACCAACCGGCTGAAGTACCTGGCGTCGTGCCGGTTTCGGGGCCGAGCCTGCCATATGCCTCAGGCAGCGGTACAGCCTATGCCTTGAGGCCTCATTTGCAGTATTGAAGCCTGCTTTTGTGCAAAACGAAAAAAACACCAAACATGCTCAGCTCCTTTCAATTCTATCTTGTATTGTTTTTTTTCCTGCTTGGCAATGGGCTGAACGGGCAAAGCCTGGACAGCTTAAGGCAGCTTGCCGAAGGGGCAGCCGAAAAAGCGTACGGCACGTTGACGGAAGCGGAGGTACAGGACCTGATCTCTTATGCGGATACGCTATTGAGGGTAGATAACGATCAATCTTTAGCGTTTATCCGCAGGGTGCTGCCCCATGCGCGAGCCTTAGGTGATAAAGGCAAGGTTGAAATGCAGGCCATTGTGGTTTATGCTAACGGGCTGCTGGCCGCCAACGAGCTGGATAGCTGTGCCTCCCTATTGGAGTCATCGATCGCCCGGTTTGAGGGGAAGAGCGAGGAGGCATCCTATTTGGGCCACATCGGAAGCCTGTACCAATATTTGGGGTTTGCCTACCGGGATAAAAGCGAATTTGTAAGTGCAGCCGAGCATTTTAATACTGCAGCCGCCTATTTTGACCGCAGCGGCGATCAGCGGAATCAGCTGGCGGCCAAGTACAATCAGGCCAATTTGCTGACCAGGCTGGAGAATTATGAAAGGGCGGAGCAGAGTTATGAGGAGCTGCTTGGAATGACCGAAAACCCAGTCGTTCATGGCGTAGTTTTTTCCAGTTTGGGCATACTGAATATGAAGCAAGGGAAATATTCAGAGGCGCTGGATTTTTTGCTGAAGAGCGAAGGGCTGATTGATTATGCCAATGAGCCGGAGCTCACCTACCTGAACTTAGGGATTGCTTACATGAACCTGGAGCGTTACTCCTTGGCAGAAGGCGCACTGGCACAAGCAGCTGCAATCTGCAAGCAGCGGGGGCTGAAAAGGAGTTTTTTGCTGGTCTGGAACAACTTTGTCAAGCTGTATTACCGATCGGGCGACCTAGGCCGGGCGCGGGAATTCCTGGATTTGGCAGAGGAGCAGGTCTCCCCTTCCAACCTGACGGAGCAAGCAGTGATCTACGAGATGAAAGCCAAAATTTATGAGGCGGAGCAAGACTGGGAGCATGCGCTGGCTTTCTTGAAGCTGAAGCAAATTTACAAGGACAGCATTGAGTCTATGGAAAAACTTGAGGCCATATCGGAGATTGAAGCGAAGTACCAAACCCAGCAGAAAGAGCTCAAAAACCAAGCCCTGCTGCGCGAGAACGAGCTACAGGCTCAGATCAACAGCAATCAGCGCATGGGCCTGGGCGGGCTGGGGCTCGGCGTGCTTGCTTTGAGCGGGCTGTCTCTTTTCCTATACCGGCAACGGCAGCGTATACAGGCGCAAAAATCTGAGATTGAGCTCCTGCACCGCGAGCAGCGCCACCGCATGATGAACAACCTCGTTTTTGCAAACAGCCTGATGAGCCTGCAGGTCCGCCGCTTGAAGGAGCAGCCCGAAGCGCAGCAGGCCGTCCGGGAAGCCGATGCCCGCCTGCGGGCCATGTCCGTTTTGCAGAGCCGCCTCCACCACGATGGGGAAGGGCAAAAAACAGTGGGCATACATGCGTATCTGGAAGAGATCACTACCGCCCTGCAGCGCAGCTTTGGCAGCCCGGACAAGCCCCTGCGCATCCACCTGCACGCACCGGAATCCGAACGGGTGGATGGGGAAGCCGCTATGCGCATCGGGCTCATCGTCAACGAGCTGGCGACAAATTCCTGTAAGCATGCCTTTGCCGGACAGGCTGCCCCTCAGATTGACGTTCGCTTGGAGCCGCAGCCCGATAACCGCTACCGCCTCATCTATACCGATAACGGCAGCGGGCTGCCCGCAGACTTTCAGGTGGACACCAAACAGTCGATGGGGCTGTACCTGATCCATAATTTAGTCAAACAGCTTAACGGCCACATTGCCTTCTCCAACAACGAGGGCACCCGTGTGGAGTGTGAGCTGGATTTGAAAGCCGCTTAAACGGGTAGTACAATGCAGCCGGTACGTCTATTATTGGTAGAGGATGACCTATTCATTGCCGACAACCTCAAAGAAGAGCTGGAGCAGTACGGCTACCGCATAGCTGGCCATGCCACAGACAGCGATCAAGCCTTGGCACTTTTCCGGAAGGAACAGCCCGATATCGCCCTGCTCGACATTGAGCTGAAAGGCAGCCCGCTTGATGGCATTGAGCTGTCTATTGCCTTGAACCAAATCTCCCCCCTGCCCATCCTCTTTCTCACGAGCTACACCCGGCGGGAGTTTCTGGAGCGGGCGAAGCGAGCGCCAGCTATGTACTACGTCCTCAAATCAGCCCCGATCGAGCAGCTGTTGATCAACCTGGATATGGCGCTTGCCGGGTTTTACAGCAGCCAGAATATAGCCCCTGCCCCTCCCGCAGCAGTGGGTGGCGGCTGCGCACTGTATGCTGATAAAGACTTTTTCTTCGTCCGGCAGGGCTACCGGCATGTGCGCGTGGAAGTGGCCGACATCCGCTGGATAGAAGCCAAAGAGCACGCTGTGAAGATTGTGACCGATGCCAAAGCTATTGCCTTTTCTATCCGGCTGAAGAGTTTTCTGGAGCAGGTGCCTCATCCTTCTCTCCTGCGCACCCACCGCTCCTGGGCCGTCAATACCCGTCATGTAGTGGCCTACCACCGCGGCCGCGTGATGGTCCGTTACCGGGAAGGCACACAGGAGATACCGCTGAGCGACAAGTGGCGGGAGCCGTTTTTGAGCGGGCTGCCCAATTTGCGGGCGGATTGACGGGGAAAGATAGGGGGTTGGTGAGGATGCGTTGGCGGTTGAAGCTGAATTTGGGAGGTTTGGTGTAGAACTAAACCCGGGCGTAAATCAACTCATGCCTTAGATGGCATGGTGATGGGATCGGGCTAGCGCTGCGAAGGGGTTTAAGAGCTTTTTGAGATTTTACACTTCGGGCTGCTCTTGCCAAATTTTGTCCTACTCTTCGTTGTTCTTCGGTCACGTAGCTAAGGCTATGCTCCCTCAGAACGCCTCGATCAGGGCAAAATTTGGCTGCGTTCGCTCCAAAAGCAAAATCCCAAAAAGCTCTAAGCCCGATAGGGCCGAGCGGATAGCGAGCCCCGTAGCATAGCGCCCCCTGCCGTTGGGCAGGGGGAGCCCCCACCGTGTTGAGCAGGGCAGGCCCAAAAGGGCAACCTGGTTTGCGCCCCTAAACCCTTTCTGATGAAAAAGCTTCAGTTGTATTGGTGGTTGGTGTTTGGAATGTTAGCGCCGAACACCATTGTCTACGCTCAAACGGGCACCTGTTCCAACCCTCATGAGATCGTGCTAGATGCAAGTGGTAGTGCATATTACGATAGCTACAATTATAACACAGGAAACCTATTTGCCACTCAGCACTGTAGTGGCGACCCTTCCCCAGTCCAAGATTATGTATACCGCTTCACAGCCCCTGAGGAGGGTGTGCTTAAAGTTTCTATGTATCTACCTGTACTCAGGCGCTCTCAAAGTGTAAACGAAGTAATGGTCATTAAGACCAACTGCTCTGCAAGCAACAGCGGTTTGGTTGACTGCCTCCCCTTTTATGGTTTGCGTCATTACCCTATGTCAGCTGGTACGACTTATTATTTAATTGTACAGGGTGGTACAATTCCATTGGAACATTGGATATACGTTGAATTCCTTACGCCATCGGAAGACGGTTGTTATGACCCCTTTATTATCACCGACAACTTATGCACAACGGATGCTGATCCGGTATGCGGTTGTGACGGGCAGACCTACCCCAACGATTGCTATGCTACAGAAGCAGGTGTGGTAAGCACACTGTCCGGCACCTGCCCAGCTATGATGGACAGCTACGCAGCGCCTATCCCCTGCGGTGCCTCTGTTTCCGACCCTTTCTTTGGGAATACTTCTAACAGCACCCTTAACCTTTTTAGCTCTTATGGCTGTCAGCCGGACTGGCTGATGACCGGCCCAGAAGACGTTTATAAACTGGAGACTAGTGGTGGTGATTTTTATGCCTATGTTGGGACAGACGGTCAGGATTTAGATATATTCCTCTTGCGGGTCTCTGGTTTTGGCTTAGAAGATTTGGAATGCGTTGCCTCTGGAAATCAGGTGATCAATACTACTATTGACGAAGGCACTTACTACCTGGTGGTGGATGGCTATCAGGGGGCTAGTGGTAATTATGTGCTGTATGTGGATTGTCCGGAAGGGAGTACCTGTACTGTAGATACTCAGGAAATCTTATGCCAACCCTGGGTCCAAAACTACCTCAACGCCAACTACACCTGCAATGATGATGTATGCGGCAGCATCAACCTCTACACCTCCCCCACCGGCGAGTGCGTGGTGGATTTTGTAGGGGAACAGGCATGTTTGCTCACCGTTTGCCAGAGCCACGAGGTATTCGACCTGGATGGAAACCTTCTTGAGAGCTACGCGAGTGAGTGTGGGTTGGAAGGCCTGGGCTATACGGGCTGGCAACAGGTTTGGAGCTGTGGGCAAGCCTTACCAGGCTGCAACGACAATGTTTCATACACGCTTTACCCTGAGATGCCACAGACTTCTGTATGCACAGGAGAAAGTGTCTGTATACCAATTACTGTGGAGAACTTTAGCAATATTACAGGCTCGTCAATAGGGCTGGAGTGGAACCCAAACGTTTTAAGCTTTGCAACTGTAGAAAACATCAATGCGGAGGTAACAGGGTTGGATATTAATGACTTTGACCTTTCCAATATAGGTAGCGGTATACTCAATATAGTATGGGAATCTGTACCCTGTAATCAGGCTGGCTCCGGCACAGGCATCACGCTTGATGATTGTGCCAGCAACTGTAGACCGACACTTTTTGAAGTTTGCTTTACGGTAGTTGGAGGCGATGGCCAAAGCACATCGTTTGATTTGCTGCCAAACAGTCATACCTATAGAGATGGAATAGGGTGCATTGAAATACCAATCGGAATTCAAGAAGGGGTATTAGAGGCTTGTGGAGAAGGGACTACTTGCCCTGTTGATGCCCAAGAGATTTTATGCCTCGACTGGCTCCAACAATCCCCTCTTGGGGAAGAAGGGGTTAGCTACAATGAACAGGAAGAAATCATTATCCTGATAAACCTTGCGGCAGGAGGAGGTTTTTGGTATTCTTTCTTCGATTGCTCCGGGCAATTGCTTCATGAATGCGCTAGCAGCAACATTAATGACCCAAGTGTAAACTGTGATGTCTACTACAATAGCGTGGTGCAAAATGCTATTGAGCTATTGGGGCCATTCGAGCCCTTTCCCGATTGTACCGGTACAGGGAACGACTGTTTTCAAGTATCTGCAACTATTGTACAGCCAAGTTGTCCGGATCAAAATGATGGCGTGATTACCACCGCAATCTTTGGAGGCACTCCCCCATATACCTATCAGTGGAGCACAGGAGCCGATACGCCCAATTTAACAGGTTTATCACCTGGAAGTTATACGCTTACGGTAACGGATGCGACAGGCTGTGCTCGCTCAACATTTGTTGATATATCTCAGAAGGGAGGGGATGCTATAGCCTTGCCAGATGGCACAGGGGCATCTTATGAAAGTACTATTGCTTTTTCACAGTTTCCACAAGGGGCGATGGTTCAGCATGCCTCGGACATCGTCTATACGAGGCTGGACTTGGAGCATTCTTATTCTGGCGACCTCGATATTGAATTGGTATGCCCCGATGGGGCTTCCGTACATCTATTGGATTATCCATCAGGTACTGGATCTGCAAACTTGGGAGAGCCTTTTGCATCAGGGGCTGTTGATGCGGTTTCTAGTGACCTGACCCAAGGTATTCCTTATGCTTACACTTTCGTGAATTCAGCCTCTCTAGGGACCATTCCACAGTTTGTTGCGGATGCGCCTACCTATACGTACACGACTGTCGTTAGTGAGCAAACAGGGCAAAGCTACTCGTATACAGATACTTATATCCCAAGTGGAGAGTATGAGCCCGTTGAAAGCTATGCTAGCTTGGTAGGATGCCCATTGAACGGAGATTGGACCATACGAGTAACAGATAACCTTTCTCAAGATAACGGCTGGCTTTTTGGTTGGAGCCTGGGACTTGCTACAGGTCAGCAAACAGCGTCCATTACGTTGAACGATATACCCTGTAATGATGGTGCCTACTTTTTAGAGGCTTCTACTTATAGCGTTGAACCTGGGGAAGCGGTCCTACTGAGTTATGGGGTCAATCCTTTGGGAAATAATAATGTGCTACACTTCGGCAACGGGCAGTCTACACCCCTTCAGAACACTGAGGGGGCTGTCGAAGTGGTGTTTGATCACCCTGGAGTCTATCGCCCTTATATTCGAATTGATGGGCAAACTGTTGCCCAGATTGCCATACAGGTCCGTTCGTGTGGCTGGTTTGGGTTTGTCAGGAGCAACAATAACTACAGGGAAGCTAACGAGGATTTGTGTGACCTAGTTTCTGGGGACGGGAGAATGTACTTACCGCCTTCTCTTTCAGATCAGTTTTATTATTGGACTAATTATGAGAATATCCGTGACTTCCCAGTACAAGGGGATGCAGCTACCTTGGAGGCAAGGATAAGGGTGCCACAAAATGAAGGGGGGATATCCTGTTATGATCCACAAATTACAATACATGGAACGGAGGGTAGGGCTACGGCTCGTTGGATGCGGCCCAATTGCTCTTATTACTCAGGCATAGGAGCGGGCAACACCTATTTGGCAGGTAGTAGTACGGATTTGGAAAACCTGACAGCGGATTTCAGTGATTGGCGAATTCTCAAAATTGAACTGGGAGGCCAAACCATTAGTGCATTTATAGATGATGAGCTGCGCTATCAGGTTGCTTATGAAGGGGAGGTTGGAAATGTCATTGGTTTGAGCTTTACCGCAAAGGGCTCATCATCTTTGGATTGGATCAGGCTATATCAGGGTCAAAGTGTGTTGGTTTATGAAGAAGATTTTGATGGCTGTGGCCTAAACGACGATGAGTCTTGTAACTCCTCCCCCTGGAACCCCCAAGCCTGCGCCTCCGGCAACACCCACTTCATCAACGTCATTTACGAAGAGCTGCAGAGCGAGATCGGCGGGCAGCCGCTGCAGGAAGGCGACTGGCTGGGCCTGTTCTACGAGCAGGACGATGGCACGCTGGTCTGTATGGATCAGGCACAGTTTGCAGATCCGGCACAGGAGAACGGTTTCCTGCTGAGGGGCTGCGCAGAATCTAGCCCAGGCGCAGATGACGGCTTTGAACCCGACGAGCCTTTTCAGTTCAAGGTATTCAAGGACGGAGTGGAGTACAGTTCGAGCGCCCTGTCAGTTGCTTTTTGGGCAGAAGGGGGCATCATCCCGCCTATCTTCCCCGATGCCACAAGCCGCTTTATCGGAGATGGCCGGCAGAGTGCCATCCGCTCGATCCGGGATTTTCCCGACATAGAGGACCCGAGCTGCGATACGCCCATCCCCATTTCGTGCGGGCAGTCGCATTCCGGGAACAATACCGATGGGACGGACAATGCCCTCAGCTACAACTGTTTCACCAATGTGGTAGACGGCCCGGAGGTCATCTATGCCTTTACCCTGGATCAAACATCTGATGTGCTCATCACCTTGGGCGGGCTGAGCGATGACTTGGAGCTGCTGCTGCTCGACGAGTGCGACCGGGATCACTGCATAGCGGTGAGCGAACGCACTGGTGCTAGTGCTGAAACCATTTTACAGGAAGATTTAGCTCCCGGTGAATATATTATCGTGGTAGAAGGGTACATTGGTTTTGAAAGCGGCTATACCCTCTCGCTCGATTGCGGCGATTTCCAGCAGGGGGGCTTCAGTTGCCCGCCAGAAGAGATCAGCTGCAATGAAACCATCAACTCGACCACAGCGGATGGCTGTAGCGATGTCAATTTCTACAACTGCTCGGACTCCTACACACCGGGCCGGGAAAAAGTCTATCGCATCCGCTTCGATCAGCCTGAGAATGTGCGGATCACGCTTACGCCCCAAGGCGGCGACTTAGAGCTGTTCCTGCTCGATGCCTTGGATCCTGACCGCTGTATTTATTACAGTACAGAATCGGGCGAAGAAGTGGAGCGCATACTTTTAGACGACAGCGAGATCATCCCCAACCGGGACTATTACATTGTGGTAGATGAATACGGTGGGGATGAAGGCATCGGCTTTCAGCTGCAGGTGGATTGCATACCCGATGGCCCGCCTTGCCCTTGGTGCCCTCCGCCCCCAGGGTTCTGCGATAATGCAACAGAGATTGCCTGCGGGAGCACCGTCAGCGGCCATACCGAAAATGGCGTCTCCAGGGTAGAAAAGTGGGGCGACTGCCCGTCTTTCAACGTTGGGCCGGAGCTGATTTATGTATTTAATAACCCTGTGGCACAGGATGTCCAAATCAATTTGAGCGGCTTCAGCGAGAACCTCAATTTTTACGTCCTGCGCGATCAATGTGCGGTTAGCGCCTGCTACGAAGGGTGGGCTGGCAATAAGTCAGGGCTGATTGCGGAGTCGATCCTCATTACGCCTATGCCGGCCGGGCAATACTATATTGTGGTAGACAGCTACGATGCGCCTAGTGCGTTCGATCTGGAAATCAAGTGCCAAGAGGCCGACAATTGTTTCCAGCTGCAGGTGCCCGTGGGGTATAGCTATATTTCCAGCAACCGCCGCCCAGGCGACCCCACTATTGAGAACGTTTTGCCAACCGGTCAGTTTCAGGGGATGTCCCTTCTGCTTTTGGACGAATGGGGGAATGTGTACGACCCCAATTTCCCGACGCCAAATGCCCCGAATAAAATCAGCACTTGGGACGTCACGCACGGTTACCGTATAGATGTGACCGAGGAAGTTGCGTTAGAGTTCTGCGGTGAAGAAGCGGACCCTCAGGCCATCCGGGATGTGTACGTGCTCAACCAGGGCGGAGCGTTCCACAACAACATCATCGCTTACCCTTTCCAAGAGCCGATGCCTGTAGCCGATGCTTTCGCAGGAGCACCATCCGATGTCCTCTCTACGATTGAGCACATCTATCCGAACCAAGCGTTCCCCAGCGAAACCTACAACCTGCAGTTCCAGTTTGGCATCAACTTCAATATGGAACCTGGAGTGGGATACCGGCTCAAAGTGGCCGAAGATGGCGGCTTTTCTTACCGTAACCAGGACGAGCCCAACCGCTTCGTCTCCAATGGCTGCACCTATTTCCAAACTCCGTTGCGCAATACCATGGAGCGGGCATTCATCCGTGTGCCTCAGCAGGCTGTATCCGCTCTCATGCAGCCGGGAGATGAGCTGGGCTTGTTCAATGAGGCTGGCTTGCTTTGCGGCGCCGGGAAGTACCTTGGAGCCCAACTGATCATCGTCCTGCTTGGAGACGACCCTGCTACCACTTCGCAGGAAGGCTTTGCAGCGGGCGAATGGATGTACGCCCAAACCTGGAGCGCAGCAACCGGCGGAACTCAGCACGTTGCGCTTCAGTTTAGCGGCAGCGAGCCCATCTATGCCCCCAATTACCAATACTGGCTGGAAGGGCTGAGCAACACAAGCGGCACGAAAGCAGGAGCCTCTTTCAACTGGCACCTTTATCCTAATCCTGCCGGAAAACACCTTTTTGTGGAGTGCCAACTGCCCGCAGCGCAGCGCGTGGCAGTGCGCCTTATTGGCGTAGACGGGCAGGTGCTCAGCCAGCAAGAGTGGTTTTTGGACGAAGGGCTCAATCAGCGGCTGATCAGTTTAGCCCAGCTTCCGGATGGCGTGTACTTCGTACAAATGGCGGGAGAGGGCTTCACGGAGGCCAGGAAAATTGTCGTCCAACATTAACGGTTACCCACAATGAGATCTATCCTATATAAATGGGCTTGGGCAGTCTTTGGGCTGTCCTTCCCTCTTATCCTACAAGCGCAATCTTCTGCATTTTGCGGAGGAGGGGCAGCTGTTTCCACTAGTGTCGCCTCCGTATATTTTTTCCAGAACACTCCAATAACGGTCAATGGGGACCCTATCGAGCCCGGCAGCCACATCATAGCCGTATTTGAGAACGATGCCGGGGAATGGGCGTGTGCCGGGGAAGTGCAGTGGTGGGGCAGCAATACCATTCTTACATTGCGGGGGGAGGATGCAGAATACGAAGGGTACGAAGAAGGCGAAGCCCTGAAGTTCTATATACAGTCGCCTGACGGCTGCTTGTACACAGCAGTGGAGGCGGCCTACAACACGGCTCCACCTTACCCGGATGGCGGTTTTTTCACACAGGGCGGACGGAGCCTGGTGGAAAGCCTTTCTGCTGATTTTAACCCGCTGGTTATTTACGGAGTCGTGCGCGATACTTGCGAAGCAGGAACGGGGCAAGCCCGGATTGCAGCGGTAGACGGCAGCACGGCCGGTTTTTCTGTGACCTGGCCCAATGGCAGCAGTGGGCAGCAGGTATCCGGCTTGACGGCGGGGCCCATCACCGCGAGCATCACTACGGCCGAGGGCTGTACAGTGGAACAATTGATTCAAATACCATTTGCTGATTGTCCGCTCTTGACCGCTGGGGCCACGGCCAACGGCAGTCAGGAAGGGAGCACAGGGTGTGTGCCCTTCAATGTGCTGTTCGAAGATGCAACCGTATCGGCAGTCGGCGGGCTGAGCTATGAGTGGGAATTTGGGGACGGTAGTGTCAGCAATGACCCCAACCCGGATTACACCTATGCCCTCCCCGGAACATACACGGCTACCTTAGTCGTTTCGGATGGTTACCAGTCTGACACCACAACGCTTCAGATCACCGCTCTGCCCATCCCTGAAATTGGGGCCGATTATGAGGTTGATTTTTGCGAGCCTGTCGCCTACTTATATGCTTTTGGCGATTTGTCGGAGATAACCATCTTGGAGTGGTCCACTTCCGTTGGCACGTTTGCCGGCCCGGAGCCTGTGGTTCAGTTCCCAAGTGCAGGCGTAACCGAAGTAGTCTTACTGACCGCGTTTAACAATCAGGGCTGCTCCTATCAATTTCAGTTTGAGGTCAATCTGCCAGAAGAATATGATTTAGCAGTAGCGGAAAATACCGTACAGCTGCCTGCCTGCGGTGCCGATGATGGGGTGATCAGCTTAAGCGTAAGCGGAGGGGCAGGGCCCTATCTCTACTCTTGGGCTCATGACGCATCCCTCAATCTGCCGCAAGCAGATGGGCTTGCTCCCGGGGTCTACTCCGTGGTGGTATCCGATGCAAATGGCTGTTTCGTTGATTTTTCTACAGCGCTGGCAGATACCACGAGCCTGCCTGAGCCTGATATTGGGCCAGATCGGAGTTTTTGTGCCGATATGTTGTCCGCTCTTGAGCTGAATGAGGGGTACAGCAGCACGCAGTGGTTTTTTGAGGGGGCTCCTCTTGGGGAAGGAGGGGAAACCTCTTGGCTGCCGCAGCAGAGCGGCACCTACGCAGTGCAAGTTTTCAATGCCGACGGCTGTCAGGGGGAGGCTGCCGCAGAGGTCAGTATTTTTGAGGTGCCCGAAGTGGACTTGGGCGGCTCATTCGGGCTGTGCCCTGGCATGATGTCAACCATAGGCACTAGCTGCTCAGGCTGTACTTATGCATGGAGCAATGGCAGTGAAAGTGCGATGGTCTCAGCTACCGGCGGAAACACCTACGCTGTCACGGTCACCAATGCCGATGGCTGTACAGCAGCAGATAGCCTGGCTGTGGCACTGCTGTTGCAGCCGCAGGCCAATCTTGGTGCAGACCTAGCCGTTTGTCCGGGCGATGTGGCCACGCTGTCGGCAGGCGCTTCCCCGGATGATACCTACAGCTGGTCTACCGGGGCTACCTCTAGCAGCATTGAAGCGGCTGCGCCGGGCGAGTACGGGGTAACAGTTACGAACCCCTCCGGCTGTAGCGCATCAGATACGATACAGCTATCATGGGCTCCAGAAATAACGGCCTCCGTATCAGCTTCTTCAGAACAGCTCTGCCCCGGCGACACCCTAGCGCTGTTTGGCGGCGGTGCCGAAAACGTGTTGTGGCTCGATACCAGCTTTGTCATCTCCTCGCCCAATGAGCCTACTGTGCGTTTACGGCCTGAAACGACGGCTTCCTATGGGCTGATTGCCTACAATGACTGCTTTACGGATACCGCTTTTATTGAGGTAGCAGTGCTGCAACAGAGCGCTTACGCAAGTGAAGACACCTGCATCGCTTATCGCCGGACCGCCGTGCTGCAAGCTTTTGGCGCAGACAGCGCATCCTGGTGGGGGACAAACCGGCAAAAGTTGCTGAGCCAAGGCTTGCGCTACGAGGTATCACCGGATTCCACCTCCCTTTTCCATGTCCGCCTCACAGATAGCCTGGGCTGTATGTATTGGGACTCCGTGCTGGTAGAGATCCTGTTCTTAGACGAGCTCGGCCTTGTCCCGGTCAATATCATTACCCCAAATGGCGATGGGCTCAACGATGTGCTGCAATTTGCCAACCTCACCAAGTTTGACACCTACAGCCTTCAGGTCTTCAACCGGCACGGTATGAAAGTCTTTGACGCCTTCAACTACGAGAACGATTGGGGGGGCACCTACAACGGAGAGCCACTTCCAGACGGCGTATATTATTACATTTTGCGCATTGGCAGCCGAGAAGTCAAAAGCGCGCTCACCATAATCCGAGAGTGATGGTAAAGAAAATAGCCCTTTCCGCCTTGATCAGCCTTTGGGGCGCCTTCCTACTCCAAGCGCAGCAGCTGCCCTTCAGGGATGGTGTTTCAACAGCTGACTTCATCTGGAACCCAGCCATGACGGGGGCGAGCCAGTATATGGAGTTTGGAGGTTTTTTCCGGCGGCAGTGGATGGCTTTTCAGAATGCCCCCACTACGATGATGGCACATATACAATACCCTTTCAAAGGGCAGCGGGCAAGCGTTGGAGGTTGGAGCATGCTAGATGAGGCTGGCCCTATCCGGAATATTCAGCTAGGCGCGGCCTATGCCTACAAGCTCCCGTTGGGGCCATACGGGCAGCTCAGCATTGGGCTGAGCGTAGAGGGGCGGCAGCTACAGTTCGATGGGTTGTCCACTATTGCAGCCGACCCCGGCGACCCGCTCGCGGAAACCAGCCGTAGCTCTGTGTTGAAGCCGGATTTTAGCGCCGGCCTGTTTTATGTATCCAATATTGACATTTATGATTTTCGTGGGGCAGGCGTATTCGCGGGGGTCGGCATACAGCAGCTCAGCCATACGGTAGGCTTTGCCAGGCCAGACGATACCGATGATCTGGCCGCATTATTCACGCCTGCTGCCCATATCAATGGCGTTTTCGGTGCCCGTTTTGTAGAAGGGGATATCTTCATTGAGCCGAGTATATGGGGCAGCTATGTGGGCGGCAGCCCTCTGTTGCTGCAAGGGGGCGTGCAAATGGAAATAGAGGAAACATGCTGGGCCGGTGCCCGCTTCGCTACAGACTACACTTTTTCAGTCAATGCCGGATGGATTTTTACAGCTTCCTGGCTGGGCGACGGCACCCTCAGAGTGGGCCTAACTGGGGATTACAACTTGGGCGAAACCCGCACTTACCGAGGGGCTGGCTTGGGTTTTGTTGCCATTTATCGGTACTGGCTCTGATCAGGTGAGGCTGGCGCAGCAAGCCTATTGTCCGCGCCAATCTGCTGTTTGATGAAGAAGAATGCCCGGGTTATGAGGATGAGTTGCTGCCAAAGCAGATTCTTCTGATTTTAGAATGCGATATGAATTGATGAGGCCAAACGCTGGGCCAGGTTTTCTGCTCACTGCAAAACAAAGCTTCGCCAATGACTGCCCTTTTCAAGCGTGCAAGCTAGGCTGTTGTGTTTTGCCCCCCAGGCTTTATGATGGCTGGGCTAGCGCTGCGAAGGGGTGGCAAGCCCGATAGGGCCGAGCGGATAGCGAGCCCCGTAGCATAGCGCCCCCTGCCGTTGGGCAGGGGGAGCCCCCAATAAAAGGATCAATTTCACTAGCCAAAATAATTGACTCATGCACACCTCCATCATCAAAGTCTACAATGGCCGCTACGGCAAATGGGAAAAAAACGCCAAAGTCACCCTGCACTGGGGCGGGCTGCTCAACTCCGGTTTCAGCAAGGCGGTATACACCAATGCCCAGGGCATAGCAGAAGTGCAGCACGCCTCCACCGGGCCGGCCACCATCTACGTCAATGGCAAAGAGCAGGGGAAAATGCGCGCGCCCGGGACGATTACCGTAACCATATGAGGCCGCTGCTATGTTTGCGTTGCTCAATCAGCTGCAGTATGGGCTGTGGAAACCATGGCGGCCGCTGACGAAGAAGCGGAACGAGACGCTGTACAAGCTCTACAAATGGTTTTGGGCGCTGCCTTGGCTGATCAGGTCGGCCCTGTACATATTGCTGACACCGATACGCTTCCTCAATGCGGTTTATTTCAATGTTTGGGTGCACGGGCTGTGGAGCCTCCGGGATCATCTCAGTGAAATATTCAACCCCAAGCTCAGGGGGATGCGGCATATGAAAGGGCTTAAATATGGCTTTTTCTGGCTGTTTGGGCTACCTCTCAGGCTGGTCAGGCACCTATTTGCAGGTGGGGCCCAATTGCTCGAGGGGCTTATATTTGTTATCGTTGATACGGTGGCCCCCGCTTTGACGATGTACCACGGCACAGCGCGGGAGAGCTCAATAGCGATCACAAAGCCCGGGCAGTGGCTGGTGGGCAGTGGCAACTTTGCGGGCAGCGGTATCTATTTTGCAATTGACAAAAAAGTAGCGGAACATTATGCCGGGGGCAGAGGGGCTGGCGTCTTGGTTTGTGCAAGGGTGACGCTTGGCGCTGTCATCAACCTCAATTACGCCCCGAGGGATATTTACCAATCTACCAAGAGCTCCGGCGACCAAATCACAAAGTGGGGGCAAAGCCAGAAATACACCACGGTAGAATGGTGGAGGCAGGACAGCGGTTGGTGGGAATATTGCCTGCTCAATCAGCGCAATGGCCGGCCCGTCAAAACATGGCGTATCCGTATCCTTTATGTTCAAAACCTTGCTACGGGCAAGAAAGAGCGCATTTGGGGCGGCAAAGCACTTTGGGTGTTCAGGTGATTGCCGTTTTCTCGGGGCTGGGGTGGCCCCAATGTGCAGCTGCAACCTGTAGCGGTTTCTATCGCGATCAGGCCGTAGTGCAAACGGCGGGCGAGGGAGCGCTTGCTGAACAGAAAAGCGGGCATGCTTTCCTCGGCTTTTCATGGGGCAGCCCGCCCCTGATGGCTTTTTCACGCAGAAAAAGGAAAGGCAGTAAGCTTTGGGCTGCCCTTTTGCGTTATCCATACGACAATACTGGACAAAGGCCCTCAACCACAATCAGGCAACATGCGCATTTTTCTGATGATTTTCCTGCTCTCCGCCACCCTGCAAGGGGTGCAAGCCCAAGATTTCCTTACGGAAAAAGACCTCACCGGCAAGCTCCGGAAGCGCTTTGAATCTGCACAGCAGGCCGTGTTCAATGGGCAACAGGGCCATGCCCGGGGCGAGCTCGAAAAGCTGCTCGAAAAAGAGCCCCGCTGCATTGATGCGCAGCTGATGTACGCCGATCTGCTGTTGCAGCAGAGCGAATATGCCGGGGCAGAGTCTGCTTTTGAAAAAGCTTTGCAACTGAGCCCCGGCTACGCGGGCCTTGCCTATGTCTTGGTGGGAGAAGCAGAGGTCGCGCAGCAAAAGTATGCCGAAGCCAAAGCCCACTTGCAAACCTACTTCGATGGAGGCCATTCCACCGCCCGCTGGGCAGCCAAAGCCCGGGCGCTGCTCCAACAGGCTACCTTTGCAGAAAAAGCCGTAGAGGAGCCGGTCCCTTTTGAGCCCAAAGCCCTGCCTGCTGCCATCAATACCGAAAACCCAGAGTACCTTCCCGCACTATCTGCCGATGGGCGCTACCTCGTCTACACCTCGCGCACTACACCCCGCAATGAGGACATCTTCATCAGCGAGTATATCGACGGGCAGTGGCAGCCTGGGCAGCCGGTAGCAGCGCTCAACAGCCCATTTAACGAAAGCAGCCCCAGCCTTTCCGCCGACGGGCAGGCTATGGCATTTGCCCGGGACGGCCGGGACGGCAACTTCGACCTCTACTACGCCCGCAAGCGCAACGGCCGCTGGGAGGCTCCCGCACTGTTGCCCCCGCCGGTCAATACGAGCGCCTTTGAGTCGCAGCCCAGCCTCTCCGCCGATGGCACCATCTTGCTTTTCGTGAGCGACCGGCCCGGCGGGCAGGGGCAGCTCGACATCTGGGCTACCCGCATGCTGCCAGACGGATCGTGGCGGGAGCCCCAAAACCTGGGCACCCCGATCAACACCCCGCTCAATGAGCAGGCGCCCTTTTTCCACCCCGACGGCCGCACCCTCTACTTCATGTCGAAGGGGCACCCTGGCATGGGCAGCTACGACCTCTTCCGCTCGCAGTTGGAGCAAGGGGGCGAATGGTCTAAGCCGCTCAACCTGGGCTACCCCATCAATACGCCCGGCAATGAGGGGGCCCTCACGGTTTCCCTAGACGGGAAAACGGCTTACTTCGATTCTGATCAGGCTGACCCCACCGGGCGCAACCAAGAAATGGGGAATGCCGACCTCTATACTTTCGAGCTATATGAGGCTGCGCGCCCCAATCCGGCTACCTATGTGGAAGCTACGGTAAGGGATGCCCGTACCAAACGCCCCTTGGAGGCTGAGGTGGAAATTACCCGCCTGAGCACCCAAAAAGTGTACGGGCGAAGCCTTACTAATGAAAAGGGGCAGTTCTTGATCGTCTTGCCTATGGAAGACGACTATGCCCTCAGTGTAGACAAGCAGGGCTATTTTTTCCACTCCGCTCACTTCGCCCTTGCCGAGCCCCAAACCCTTACAGAACCTTACCGCCTGCTCATTGAGCTGCAGCCTATCCCTCCCCCTGATACAGCGCCCGATACCACCAACGGGCCTGTGGTACTGCGCAATATCTTTTTCGAGACCGGCTCTGCAGCCTTGCAGCAGGCCTCTATGCCTGAGCTCAAAAAGCTGCAGCAGCTCCTTGTGGAACACCCGCAAATGCGTATCCAAATCAACGGCCACACCGACAACGTGGGCCGGCCGGAGGACAACCTGGCGCTTTCCGAAAACCGGGCAAAAGCCGTTCGAGATTACTTGGCCACACACGGCATCAGCCCTGTCCGCCTACAGTATAAGGGGTTTGGGGAAACCCGCCCCATAGCCGACAACAGCACGCCCGAAGGGCGGGCAAAGAACCGGCGCACTGAGTTTGAAGTGCTCTGACCTACTCCCTTTTGAAAATCAAGGACTTTTGCCCGCCTGTTGTGCCAGCATAGCCGGCAGGGCTCTGGCGAAGCCGCTAAGAAGCGGGGCTGCTGGCAAAGTAGGCGCTTACTTCCAGTTTTTTTGCAAAATCGGCAGGGCTCAACCGGATGAACGAAGGCTGCTCGGGGTTGTGGAAAAAACCAAATTTGAAGATAAAATCTTTATCGCTGAAGAACTCGTCGAGAAAGTCGCCTTCAAAAAACAACAAGTGGCACTCCCCAAACTGAGCCTCGCCCAATTGGCAGACCTGCCCAGGCCTGACAAAGACCACGGTATGGCCCTGCAGGCTGATGTGCTCGGTGTCGAGGTTCATAGCGCCAGAGCCAGCTCTTACGAAAATAATGGTGTAAAAATTGGGCACAAGCGTATCCGCCACAATATCTAGCTCCTCTTCGTTGCAAGCATCTATCAGCAGTTCCTTTCCGTACTTGCGGCGTTCAAATTTAAGCTTCTCCATAGGCGCCCTTAGATTTTAGAAGTAAAAAGCTACGCCCCCGCGCAGCCCAAAGCGCCGCGCCTGCGGGTTGTCGAGGTAGCTGAGGCGCCATACCGCTTCAATCTGGAACACCTTCAGGATGTTTTCTATGCCTACGCTCGCCTCCATATAAGGGCGTTTGTCGGGCGCCCGGAAGCCCGGGTAAGTATTTTCCGTAGTCGGCTCAAAAAGGTTGAGGCGGTTGGCGTCCCGGTTGGCTTGCGAAATAGAGCCCATCACCGCCTTGAAGGTCGCATAAGAGCGGAAGTTGAGTTTCCGCAACAGCGGTATGCGGTTCAGGAAAAAACCATCGAAGTGGTGCTCGAGCAGCAGGCTGGCATAAGTATCGCTGGCAAATTCATAGCGGGTCATCATATTGAAAATATCACGGCCCACCAGGTAGCCCTCGTTGCCGGGGTGCACCTCTGTAAGCAGGAAGGGGACAGTGCCAAAGACCTTGCCGGCATTGAGGCGGTAAGATAGCCACCCGACAGGGTTCATATAGAAATAGTGGCGGTAGCTGAGGTTGACCTTATGGTAGGTATACTGCCCGCCAAGCAGGCCATCTACCCCAAGGGTGTACTGCAGCTCTACGATCGGGTAGCGGGACCCAAAGCTCGTTTGGTTGTAATTGCCAGCAAGCAGCATTTCGTCCTTAGCATAGCGGGCCTTAAAAATCAGCTCAGTGGTGCGGATGGTCGTATCGAGGTCGGACAAGGAGCTGGGGTCAGACAAATAGGCATAGTTGAAGCCCCGTCCATCGGAAAAGATGCTGCCGTAGGGGTCCATCTCCCGGTGCAGGAAGGTGATGCGGTTGGAAAAGCCGTTCTTCCAGTAGCGTTCGTAATACCCTTTGGCTTCCTGTACCCGGATGAGCTTCTGCAGTAAATCTCTTCGGAACACCCCGGTAAACAGGTCGCCCTGCACAAACTCCTCGCTGTTCTCGCTGTTCAGGCTGATGTCGTTGGTGTAAGCTGCCCCAGCCACAATCCTAGGCTGCCGCTGAATGATCCATTCTCCGTTGGCCCCGTATTTAAAAGCCTCATCCTTGAGCCCATAGGCCAGGAAACCGCCAAGGCGGAGGTCTTCGCTGAACGCCTTGGTCGTACGGGCACCGATACGGAAGCGGTTCCCTTCTACGGGGTTGAAACTGTAGGCTGATGCATAAGGGCCTATTTCAATTTTGCCCAGCTGAAAGTACCCCACAAAAATGGTCTCGAAGACCTCCACATAGGTCTTGAATATTGGCAGGTTCTGTATGCTGTCTACCATAGTATACACCTGCTGCTCCGTTTGGGAAAGCGACTCGTGCCGGGCCGCCTGCCAGAAGGAGTCGCTCTCTACGGTGACTTCTTCAGCCAGGTAAAACTCGTCGTTCTCGATATAAGCCTGCTTAGTGCCCGCCTGATTGAGGCGGATGCCCCGGAAGGTCTCTGTGCGGCGGGCGATCATGCCCGGGGCTTTTTCACTTGGCGTAAAATCGACCACCAGCTTTTTCTTAGCCGGTGCCCAATAGCCGCCGACCGGCTCAAACTCCTCGTGGATAATAATGCGGCTAACGAGGTTGATGTTCACATCGGGCACCATGCGCATATCCACCCGCTGTACTGCAAAGGAGGTATCTGCTACCCAAAAGTCGCCGTAAAAAGTAGGCTCCTGCTTCCGCTTAGGCTTGAACTTGAGCTTATAGCTCCAGTGCCCATTCATCATGGTGCTGTCGATGATGTAATACTCATAATAGCCCAGCCCAGATTTGGAAAAGGGGCTGGCAAAGGGCTTGTCCAGCACGTATATCCAATCGTCGTATACGCTGTACTCTTGGTAAATGCGCTTGACATACTCTATAAAGGTCTGATTGTTGGTGCCGGTAGCCCGTTGGGCGTGGATGATGCGCTTGGGCTTTCCAGCCCCTTTGACATGGTAGACATCAGCCAGCACTTCGTTGATGTAAACAGGCAGGAAAGGCTTTTCGTCAGAGGTGCTGTCGATGTTCTCAAATACAAAGGCAAAAGGTTTAAGGAGCTTGCTGTTCTGTAGCTTGGGGTCTATGTTCTCCAGGTCGAGTTCAATCTTGGCATAGCTCTCGTAAGCAAATGACTCCCGGCCGGTCATGCGGTTGTCCTCTTTGTGCTCAATGATACCGCGCACAATAGCATTGGCGGGGTTCTCTCCGGCTATCACGACCACTTCTTCCAGTTCGAGGGCAGAGCCGCCCAAGAAGAAATTGACCGTTTGGGTATCAAGCTGAGGGTTCAGCACCTTGCTCAGCGGCTCGTAGCCGATGGCACTAGCAGTGAGGGAATCCCTGAGCTGAGCCGTCTGCAGCTCAAAGTAGCCGTCTACGTCGGTGGAAACCCCCGTCGTAGTGCCACTGAAATATACATTGCAAAAGGGGATGCCTTCCTTGGTATCCCGGTCCTGTACTTGTCCGCGCACCACTTGTTGTGCCCGGCCAAGGGCAGGTAGCAAGAACAAGGCTGTGAGTAAGAAAACGAGGTTGTGCTTCATGTGTCATGGCTGTGCCTTCAGCAGGGGCTGCCTGCCGGGGCGGGGCTTGTGTTTTTCAAAATACACCTGAGGAGCCAAGCCCTCCGGTAGTTTTCGGGTATATATGGCCAGGGTGCCGGTAATAAAACGTACAAAGGGCCCGGGTTGTGTGTAAGGGATGCTATGTTAGCATCCAAACCGTTATTTGGCAAAGCGGGCAGCAATCAAGGGGTGGTTATAGATTGCGAATACCAAGCTATATATTTACCCCGACTAATTCAACGCTTGAAGCATGTTATTACCCCATTTGGAGGCTGGCAGACGGGAAGCAGGGTGCGACGAGGCCGGCAGGGGCTGCCTGGCTGGCCCCGTCTTTGCTGCTGCGGTCGTCCTCCCGCCCGGTTTTGCCCACCCTTTGCTCAATGATTCCAAGAAATTGAGCGAAAAGCAGCGCTATGCTGCACGTGCGGTGGTAGAACAAGAAGCGCTCGCCTGGGCGGTGGCAGAAGTAAGCCCCGCCGAAATCGATGAAGTCAACATCCTGAACGCTTCCTTCCTGGCCATGCACCGGGCTATTGACCGCCTGAGCCTTGCCCCACAGGCGCTGCTGATTGATGGCAACCGGTTCAAGCCTTACCCGGAGGTGCCCCACCATTGTATCATCAAAGGCGATGGGAAGTTCCTCTCTATCGCGGCGGCTTCCATCCTGGCCAAGACTTACCGCGATGACTATATGATGCAGCTGCATGAAGCTTACCCCTATTACTGCTGGAGCCAGAATAAAGGCTACCCTACCCGTGCCCACCGGCTGGCTATTCAGGAGCATGGGGCTTCCCCTCACCACCGAAGGTCTTTCCGCCTGCTGCCTGGCACGGCACAGGGGAGTTTGTTTTGATTGGGCACCCCGCTTTTTGGGGCCTTAACGCTGGCACAGGAGCTGTGGACATCCAAAACGTCATAATGCTTATGCGCTTCCGGGCCTGTCCGAGCTCCCCCCTGAGCGGGTTTCAGGGCTTTAGCCCCGTAGGGGCGGCACCATTACCCGTCCTATAAAATTGCAAAACCAGCTGGGAAACAGCCCGGCTTGCGTACCTTTGCCCCCTTGAAAAACAACTTCACATGCAAGCAGAAAAAAGGGCGTACCTCGAGCTGCACATCGCAGTTTTCCTGTTTGGGTTCACCGCTATACTTGGCGATTTGATACAGTTGTCCGCCCTTGTCATGGTCTGGTGGCGGGTCCTGATTACCAGCTTCAGCCTCTTGTTTCTGATACGGGCAGGGAAGGCGTTACGCAAAATGCCCCGGCCACTGCTCTACCGGTTTATGGGGATAGGGGTCATCGTAGCCCTGCACTGGGTAGCATTTTACGGGGCGATCAAGCTCTCCAATGCCTCGATCACGCTGATCTGTATGGCCACGACCTCCTTTTTCACCTCCCTGCTGGAGCCCTTCATAATGAAGCAGCGGATACGCTGGTACGAGATGCTGCTGGGCCTAGTGATCATCCCCGGCATGGCGCTTATTGTCAACAGCACCGAAGCGACGATGAACACAGGCATCTTGGTGGGCCTGCTCTCAGCTTTTCTGGCTGCTTTTTTTGCCACCCTCAACAAAAAGTACATCGGCCAGACCGATGAGCTGACAACTACCTTCGTAGAACTGGGCAGTGCCTGGCTTTTCCTTTGCCTGGTGCTGCCGGCCTATATTTGGCAGAGCGCAACGCCGGTACAAATCCTGCCCCTTTCTGGCATGGACTGGTTCTACCTCGTGGTGCTTTCCCTATTGTGTACTACTCTAGCCTATGTGCTTGCGCTGCGCGCGCTGCGCCACCTCACTGCATTTGCGTCCAACCTGACCGTCAACCTAGAGCCGGTGTACGGGATTGCCCTGGCCTGGCTGCTGCTGAATGAGAACGAGGAGCTGGCCCCCGGCTTTTATGCGGGCGTAGGCATCATCCTCTTGGCGGTATTCAGTTACCCGCTCATCCGTCGATGGCGCCGCAAGAGGGGCTTGCCCACATAGCGGCAAATGGGGAGGGGCCTGATTTTAGAGCGCAGCCCTCCTTATCTACTTGTGTTTTTGTAACTTCCCTACCGGATTAAAACACAATGCCTTTGAAGCGCTCGATGCTGCGGACGCTGAAACGAATTGACCGGTGGGTGGCCCGCATCAACCGGACGGTAAAGGAATGGCTGGGGCTAAAGCCCAACTGGCCAGTGCTCATCTTGCCCTACCGGGGCTATGTGTCCGGGCGGCGGCTGGTGCTCCGGGGGCGGGTCCTTAAAGACCGCCGTATCCTCAAAGATGAGGTCAACTCCAGCTGGCGGGCGCTCATGAACAACTACAAGCGCTTCAATAGCCGGGAGGTGTCCGGCGCGGCGGTCCACATCAATGCAGATGGGCACACCCTGGAGGCTGTGACCGATGAGGAGGGCTACTTCATCATTGATACACAGCTGCCCTCAGCCTTCCCCTCCGGCGGGCCTCAATGGAAACGCATACAGCTTGAGCTGCATGCCACTCCAAACCGGCAGGTGCATGCCACGGCCAACGGCAAGGTATTGGCCCCTGGGCCGGAAGCAGAGTTTGGCTGCATCAGCGATATCGACGATACGGTACTGAAAACTGATGTCACCTCTCTGCTCAAGCTGCGGGTATTGTACCATACTTTGTTGAAGACTGCCCCGCTCCGGCAGTCGTTCAATCAAGCGGCCCCCTTTTTCCAAGGGCTGCGCAATGGCATGGCCGGGCGGCCTGTCAACCCTTTTTTTTATGTCTCAAATAGCCCATGGAACCTGTATGACTTGCTGGAGGAGTTCCTTTCGCTCAACGAGCTGCCGGACGGCCCTATACTGCTGCGCGATTTTGGGCTGCCTTATCAGGAGCACCCCGAAGGCTACCTGGGCCATAAGCACAGCAGCATCCTCAATATCCTGGAGACTTACCCTAGCCTTCCCTTTGTCCTCATTGGAGACAGCGGAGAACGGGACCCCTACATTTATGAAGCGGTGGCAAGGAGCCATCCGGGACGGATTAAAGCGATATACATACGTGATGTGCGTTCTATCAGCCGTGCCCGTAGGCTGAAGCGGTTCATTGCCGAAACCGGCGCAGATATACAGCTGGTACAAAACTACAGGGAGGCTGCCCTGCATGCCGTCAGGCATGGGCTCATGCTGCCGGCTGGGCAATAATAGCCTGGTATGGTGCCACCTTGCCCTGCAAGTGTTATTTTTACAGGCAAACCCAAATTGCAAATATGGATATTGACCCTCAGCAGCTCAGGGAGCAGGCCATTGCCGTACTCGATAACAACTGGAATGGACGGTTTACCAAGCCTGCCCCAAGCCTTTATCCCCACCAATGGAATTGGGATGCCGGCTTTATTGCAATTGGCAACGCGCACCACAACTTGGAGCGGGCTATGGCCGACCTGCGCCACCTCTTCAGCGGGCAATGGGCCAATGGGATGCTGCCGCAGATCGTTTTTGGGGACGACCCCAACGCGCGCTACTTCCCCGGGCCTGATTTTTGGCAAGGGCACCGCTCTGCCCATGCCCCACAGCGCCCTGCCACCTCGGGCATCAGCATGCCGCCGGTGCATGGGTTTGTGCTGTGGCGGCTTTATGAGCTGGCCGCCGATAAAAGCGCAGCACGGGCTTTCCTGAAGGAGATGTACCCCAAGGTGATGGCCCTGCACCGTTACCTCTATACCTACCGCGACCCCCACGAGGAGGGGCTCGTCTACATCCGCCACCCCTGGGAGGGCGGTACCGATAATTCCCCTATCTGGGATGCTGCCTTGGCACGAATGGCCATCGACCCCGATGCGCTGCCTCCGTACGAGCGCAAAGACCTCCAAAACCCCAAAGCAGCGGCCCACCGCCCTACTCAACAGGACTACGACCGCTATGTGTACCTTGTCGACTTGTTCCGCAAATGCGACTATGAGGACGATGCGATCTTCAAGGCTTGCCCCTTCCTGATTCAAGACCCTCTGTTCAATGGGGTGCTTTCTTGGTCGAATGAGGCCCTTATCCAAATCGGCAGCCTGCTCGGGGAAGACATTGCGGAGCCTTTGCAATGGCACGAGCTCACCATCTGGGCTATGAACGACAAACTGTGGGACGAGGAACGGGGGCTGTACAATGCCTATGACCTCTACCACGATGAGCTCATCCCTGTGCATACATCTTCTGGCTTGATGCCCCTCTGTGGGCAGGTGCCCGATCAGGAGCAGGCGGAGCGGATGCTGCAGGTACTAGAAAGCTCGATGTTTGGGGGGACAGACCAAGGCATATGGCTATGCCCGACGTACAGCTTGCTGGCGCAAGATGTGGATTACCAAAAGTATTGGCGGGGCCCGGTCTGGATCAACTTGAACTGGCTGTTGTACCAAGGGCTGATGCGGTATGATATGGCCGATATGGCCCAAAGGGTAAAGCAGCACAGCCTTGATCTGATGGCCCGGTCCGGTTTTTATGAGTACTTCGACCCCCGGGTGGATACGCCTGGGGAGCAGGGCTGTGGCACAGACCGTTTTTCTTGGTCGGCTGCTTTGTGCATAGACTGGCTGGCGGAGGGCTAAGCCACTGTGGAGGCCGTCAAAGGTATTGGCTTCTGCTGCCAGTCTTTGGCAGGCGTGCCTTGCCTGTTTTTTTTCAAGGCGCTCTGGGCGCAAACCAGATTGTCGTTTTTCTGGATGGGGCCTGCCCCTGCCAACGGGCAGGTGCCGCTATGCTGCGGGGCTCGCTGTCCGCTCGGCCCTAACGGGCTTGCCACCCCTTCGCAGCGCTAGGCCAATGCCAGGCTAAAGCTAGAAAAACATAAACACCTGCGACATTTTGGTTTACGCCCGGCGCTCTTTTGGTGCACATATTTTCTTGAGCTGCTGTAGCAAGGGCCTATCGCCCGAACAGGGGAGCGGCAGTGATGTGGAGCCCCTTGGCCCGCAGGGCTGAGGAAGCATCCGAAGGGCGGAACGTAACGCCCCGCCTCAGAGGAGCTGCCGAGGGCGGGGGCCGCCCAAAGACTTTAGAGCGAAAACCCTTTCCGCTTTTGTGCATAAAAAGCGGGACTTGGCTAAGCTCCGGTTTTCGGGTCTCGGCTAATCAAAAAATGGCTAGTGCCTTAAGCCATAAATCTCTGATACTTAAGTTGAAGTTATTTTCCGGCTAATCAAGGCGAAGGTTCGCGGCTTTAGCCCAAGCTAAAGGAGCGGTTCTTTAACGAAGAGTAGGCGGAAAAGAACGAAACTTGGGGGGTCAAGGGTTTATGGCTTGAGGCACTAATTTCCGACTAGAAGGCCAAAATCCCAACACGCTATTAATGCGCTTCCCTCCAATTGGCACCTATGCCCATCTCTACGAGTATCGGCACTTTGAGGCCGGGCATGGCATTGACCATTTTGTCCTCGATGATAGGCATGATGGTTTCGAGCTCGTCCTTGTGAGCGTCGAATACGAGTTCGTCATGCACCTGCAAAATCAATTTGGACTTGAACTTCCGCTGTTCGAACTCGCGGTTGATGTTGACCATAGCGATTTTGATCAGGTCTGCAGCAGTGCCTTGGATGGGGGTATTGATGGCGTTGCGCTCAGCATGGCTGCGGAGCACTCCGTTGCGGGAGTTGATATCGCGCAAGTGGCGGCGCCGCCCCATTAAGGTTTTGACGAAGCCTTGGTTTCTAGCTTGCTCGACGGTTTGGTCCATATAGCCTTTGAGGCCAGGGTAGCGGTCGAAATACTGGTCGATGAGCGCTTTGGCCTCGCTGCGCTTGATGCCAAGCTGCTGAGAGAGGTTGGTGGCGCCTGCACCGTAGATGAGTGCGAAGTTGACCGTTTTGGCCCGGTAGCGGTGCTCGCGGGTCACGGCGTCATAGTCCACATTGAATACGCGGGCTGCGGTAGCGCGGTGTACATCTTTGCCAGACTGAAAAGCTTCGAGCATGGCTTCATCCCCGCTCATTTCCGCGATAAGGCGGAGCTCAATTTGGGAATAGTCAGCAGCGAGGAGGACGTAGTCTTCATCCCGAGGGATGAAGGCTTCTCGTACTTTAGCCCCTTCCGGGGTACGGATAGGGATATTTTGCAGGTTGGGGTTGTTGGAGCTGAGGCGGCCGGTAGCAGTCAGTGCTTGGTTGAAGGAGCTGTGGATGCGGCCGGTGCGTGGGTTGATGAGCTTGGGCAAGGCATCAACATAGGTAGACTTCAGCTTGGTGAGCCCACGGTAATCGAGGATTTTATCCACGATGGGATACTCTGCTGCCAGTTCGGCCAGTTTTTCTTCGCTGGTGGAATATTGGCCAGACTTAGTTTTTTTGAACCGGTAGGGCAGCTCCATTTTATCGAAGAGGATTTCGCCCACCTGTTTTGGGGAAGCGACATTGAAGGTTTCGCCTGCCATTTCGTGCACCTCTTTTTCGAGGGCATCAATTTGCCCGCTCAGTTCTATGCTGTAGGCATTCAGGAAGCCTGCGTCGATGCGGATGCCTTCGTACTCCATATTGACGATGGCGCGGACAAGAGGGGCTTCGATATCCCGGTAAAGGGCATCAAACCCTTCTTCTTTGATTTTTGGTGCGAGGTATTCTTTGAGCTGAAGGGTGATATCCGCATCCTCTGCGGCATAGTCCAGTACATCGGCAGGGAGCAGGTCGCGCATATTTTTTTGCCCTTTGCCCTTCTTGCCGATCAGGGCCTCTATGGCTACGGGCTGGTACTTGAGGTAAGTCTCCGCCATGTAGTCCATGCCATGGCGCAGCTCCGGCTCAAGCAGGTAGTGGGCGATCATGGTATCGAAATAAGGTCCTTTGACATCGATACCGTAATGGCGCAGGATAAGGGCATCGTACTTTAAGTTTTGGGCGATTTTTTCCTTGCTCTCATCCTCGAATACAGCTTTGAACTGCTGTACAGTGCGAGTGGCAGCTTCGAAGCCGGCCGGTACAGGCACGTAATATGCCTCGTGGGGTGCCATAGAAAAAGACATGCCTACCAGTTCGGCCTGTGTTGCATCCAAACCTGTGGTTTCTGTATCAAAGCAGAAAGCCGGTGCATCCATAAGTTTTTGGAGCAAGGCTGCTATCTGTTCCTCTTTTTCGGCCAAAAAGTACTGATGCTCCGTGTTGGCCAAGTTTTTGTTGGCTACAGAATGGGCTGGGGGTGCGGAGGAGCTTTCCTTTGGCTGCTCCGTTGGGGCCTGGGGTGCAAACAAGTCGCCTTGTGCGCCAGCTTCGGGCGCTCCATCTTCGCCCAAGATCTGACGGGCGATGCTCCGGAACTCGAGCTCTCTGAAAAGATCGGCCAGGCGGTCCTTGTCAGGGGGGTCAATTTGGAATTGTGCAGCATCAAACTGTATGGGGGCTTCTGTATCGATGATGGCCAGTTTTTTGGACAATAGGGCTTGTTCGCGGTGTTCTTCTAAACGTTCGCGCTGTTTGCCCTTGAGCTTGTCGGCCTGCTCCACTAGGTTCTCCACAGAACCGAACTCTGCCAAGAGCTTAGCAGCGGTCTTAGGGCCGATGCCCGGCACGCCGGGGATGTTGTCTACACTATCGCCCTGCAGCCCAAGCATATCGATGACCTGCTCTACGCGCGCTACTTTCCATTTGTCCAAAATTTCCGGCACGCCCATGATATCGACGCCATTGCCTTGGCGGGAAGGGCGGTAAAGGAAGATGTTGTCGGAAACGAGCTGCCCGAAGTCTTTATCGGGTGTGACCATGTACACGGTGAAGCCCTCTTTCTCGGCCTGTTTGGCCAAGGTACCGATGACGTCATCGGCCTCATACCCATCAACGGTTACGATAGGGATGTGAAAAGCTTTGACGATGGCTTCGATATAAGGTATGGCAACGACAATATCCTCCGGCTGTGCCTCCCGGTTGGCTTTGTAGGGCTCGTACATTTCGTGCCGGAAAGTGGGGGTGGAAAGGTCAAAGGCCACAGCAATATGCGAAGGCTTATGCTCCTGCATGAGGTCCCATAGGGTACGGGTAAAACCCATGACCGCAGAGGTGTTCACCCCTTTGGAGTTGATGAGGGGGCGGTTGATAAAGGCAAAATGGGCGCGGTATACTAGCGCGTGGCCATCTAGAAGGAATAGTTTTTTTTCTGCTGACATGCCGTTCAAGGTTCAGTTTGTGGGGTCCGTGGTCAGGATGCGGCAGAAGCTTCTTCTTCTGCCTCAAGTATGGCTTGCTCCCGCTTTATCCGGTTGGATTCCTTGCTCGAAAGGTAGGAATAAATGGCGGGAATCACGTAGAGCGTGAGGACGGTGGCGAAGACCAGCCCCCCAATCACTGCAATGCCCATAGAAACCCGGCTCTCGGAGCCGGCACCGAGGGCAAGGGCGATGGGCAGTACGCCCAGTATAGTGGAAAGGCTTGTCATCAAAATAGGCCGGAAGCGGGCTTCGGCCGCTTCTTTGATGGCTTCCATACGGCTCAGGCCGGCCTCTTTGCGCTGATTGGCGAACTCGACAATGAGGATGCCGTTTTTGGCGACCAGCCCAATAAGCATGATGATACCGATCTGGCTAAAGATGTTGAGGGTCTGTCCATACATCATGAGCGACAATACAGCCCCCGCAATAGCCAGGGGAACGGTGAACATGATGATGAAGGGGTCTACGAAGCTCTCGAACTGTGCAGCCAATACCAGATAAATGAGCAGTAGCGCCAGGCCGAAAGCAAAGAGGAGGCTGGATGAGCTCTCGGCAAAATCGCGCGAGGTACCGGTCAGGGTAGTATAGAACCCAGAATCCAGTACTTCTGCTGCAATCTGGTCCATAGCTTCAATGCCATCGCCTATGGTCTTATCTCCGGCCAGCCCGGCGGAAACAGTAGCGGAGGCAAAGCGGTTGAAGCGGTAGAGGGTAGGCGGTGTGGTCTGCTCCCGGAAGCTCACCAGGTTGTCCATCTGTATCATCTCGCCCCGCTCGTTCCGCACGTAGAGCGAGCGGAGGTCGACCGGCTCGTCCCGCCCGGAGCGCTGAATCTGGCCAATAACCTGGTACTGCTTCCCGTCTTTGATAAAGTAGCCGAAGCGCTGCCCACTGAGCCCCAGCTGTAGGGTACGTGCGATATCCAGAACGGATACGCCCAAGTCCCGGGCTTTTTGCCGGTTGATCTCGATGTTCAGCTCAGGCTTATTGAACTTCAGGTCGACATCGACAATACTAAAGGTAGGGTCTTGGCGGACCGCCTCTACAAACCGGGGCAGGTTTTCCTTCAGGGACTCGAAGTTAGGGGCTTGCAGCACATACTGTACCGGAAGCCCTCCCCGGCGGTTGCCAATACTCTGCTCTTGGCTGAGGTAGGTCACGGCCCCAGTCAGCTTACTGACCTCGGGCTGCATGGCATTAAGGATTTCCTGCTGCCCGCGCTCCCGCTCACCGGCAGGGCTGAGCACAGAAAAAGCAAAGCCAGAGTTGACGGACGTGGAAGCACCAAAGCCTGGAGAGGTAACAGAGATGACCCCTTCGCTCTCTGGGGCCTCTTTCATCATCACGCGCACCAGCTCATTCATGTAAGCGTCCATGTACTCGAAGGTGGCCCCTTCTGGCGCACGGGCAAAGGCACGGATACGGCCCCGGTCTTCCAAGGGGGCAAGCTCCTGTGGCAAGCCTCCGCCTATGGAGTAGATGGCCCAGCCTGAAATGCCCATGACGACGACAGCCAGCCAACGGAAGCGCATAAAACCATTGAGCGTGGACCGGTACCCTTTGGTCAGCCCCACAAAAAATGGCTCCGTCACCCGGTAAAACCAAAGGGGGCGTTCCCGCTTTTTAAGGATCTTGCTGGCCAGCATGGGCGTGAGCGTGAGGGCCACAAAGGAAGATATGACCACGGCACCTGCAATGACAATGCCAAATTCCCGGAACAAACGCCCGGTCAGGCCTTGTAGGAAAATCACGGGCATAAATACCGCTACAAGGGCGACTGTAGTCGCAATAACCGCGAAGAAGATCTCTTCGGAGCCCTTCAGGGCAGCCTGCAGGAGCGTCATACCACTCTCTATCTTGGCGTAGATGTTCTCTAGTACGACCACTGCATCATCTACGACCAGGCCAATGGCCAGGACGACGCCCAATAGGGTCAGTACATTAATGGAGAAATTGGCTGCGTACATGATGAAGAAAGCCCCAACGAGAGCAATGGGGATGACGACGACCGGGACGAGGGTGGTGCGCCAGTCGCGCAGGAAGAGGAAGATGATCATGACCACCAGGCCGAAGGCTACGTAGATGGTCTGTTCTACTTCATCTATAGAATCTCTGATGAACTGTGTTTTATCGAAGCCGATGCCCAGCTTGATGTCTTCGGGCAAGTCTTTTTTGATCTGCTCCAAGCGGCGGTAGAACTCGTCCGCTATCTCAATATTATTTGCCCCTGGCTGTGGCACAATGGCATTGCCGACCATAGGTACTGCATCCCGTTTCAGGACAGTCCGGAGGTTTTCCGGCCCGAGCTCTGCATAGCCGATGTCCCGGAAACGGACCAAGCGCCCTCCCTCTTCCCGTATGATCAAGTCGTTGAACTCCACAGCTGAGGTCAGCCGCCCCTGCGTGCGCACGGTCAGTTCAGTGGTAGCGCCTTCTACGCTTCCCGATGGAAGTTCGATGTTCTCCCTTTCCAGGGCTTGCTGCACATCGAGTGGCGTGAGGCCATACGCAGCCAGGCGGTCGGGATCGATCCACATGCGCATAGCGTAGCGTTTGCTCCCCCAGATGCGGATTTCGCTCACACCCTTTATGGTCTGCAGCCGTTCTTTAAAAACATTTTCGGCAATATCGGTCAGCTCCAGCAGGGAGCGCTGATCACTCCGGATATTGAGGAAGATGATGGGGTCGCTATCTGCATCTGCTTTGGAAACGATGGGCGGGTCTGTATCAGCAGGCAGGGAGCGGACCACCTGGGAAACCTTATCGCGCACATCATTGGCGGCAGTTTCCAGGTCTATTTCCAAGTCAAATTCTACGGTAAGGGTAGAGCGGCCATCGCGGCTAACGGAGGTAATGGAGCGGATGCCGGCTATACCATTGACGGCCTCTTCTATAGGCTCTGTGATCTGCGACTCGATGATATCCGCATTGGCCCCTACGTAATTGGTAGAAATGGTGATGATAGGCGGGTCTACGCTAGGGTATTCCCGTATGCCCAGGTAGGTCAGGCCGATAAGGCCAAAGAGGATAATGACAATAGAGAAAACCGAGGCCAGTACGGGCCGGCGTATGCTTATGGAAGACAGGCTCATGGCTATGGGTTGATCTTGGTAATGGTGATGGGGGTGCCGGGCTTCAGCTGTAGTATGCCACTGGTGATGACGGTATCCCCTGGCTCAAGGCCCTCCGTGATCTGAATGTCCCGTTCCCGGCGTATGCCTGTTTTGACCACTACGGGGGTGGCGGCACCATTCCTGGCTACCATCACCTTTTTCTCGTTGATTTCTGGTATGATGGCTTCGGTAGGCACGGTTATAGCGCCATCGAAGGAGGCCAGCTCCACCTGTACGTTGGCAAAAGCGCCGGGCAAGATAGCCCCATCTGCATTTGGGGCGCTAGCCTTGTACCTGAGGGTACGCGTTGCTGCGTTGATATTGGGCTCCCGGGCTTGTACGGTGGCGGTGAAGGCTTCTTCGACCCCATCAAGGCGGAATTCGATTTTTGAACCTGGCTTTACGGCAGTGCTGTACTTTTCCGGTACGTCAAACTCTAGCTTGATCGGATTGGTGCTCACGAGGCTGACCACAGCTGTGCCCGGAGAGAGGTAGCTGCCTTCCGAGACCATCCGCAGGCCTAGCTTTCCGGCAAAAGGGGCCCGGACGACCCGCTTTTCCAGCTGTGCATCCACAAGGGCGATATCTGCTTCCACTTTTTCTACTTCAGCCGCGGCTACCTCATAATCCTGCAGGCTGACGCCTTCCTTTTCGTAGAGCGCCTGGAGCCGTTCTGCGATTTTTCCATTGAGGTTGCGCTGTACGACCAAGCGCTCGCGCTCTGCTTGCAGCTCGTCTTTGTCAAGCTCCAACAGCACCTGCCCTTTTTTGCAGTATTCGCCTTCGCGGAAGAGGATGCGCGTAATTTTGCCAGGTACCTCAGCAGTGATGGCCACCTCCTCATTGGGCACCGTAGAACCATTCACGGCAATAGCGTCGCGCAGGGGCGCTGCCCGGGCGATCATCGCTTCTACAGGCAAAATATCGGCAGGAGCTGCACCGGCAGGGGCTGCGGTTGTTTCTTTTTTTGGAGCTGGCTCGTCCTGGCCAGTGAACCGGCCCTGCAGGAGGATGGCAGCGGCGATGACAGCAGCTGCACCAAGTAGGGCGAGGGCTCGAGTTGATTTTTTCGTCATGGTAAAACAGGCGTTCAGATAGTCAATAGGCAGTAGTGATACAAGCAAAGGCGCTTCACTGCGCTTTTCCCAGGTAGGCAGGCCAAGCGCAAATTGCAAGTAGATACAGATAGTAACCCGCCTGCAAGGCCGAAGGTTTGGGCTGTGGCGCAATCTTCCCGACAGCATTGGATTTCCTGGCGCTTCTAAACCTTCAAAGTGAAAAAGACAGTGGTGCCTTCTCCTATCTCAGATTCCATCCATATGCGGCCAAAGTGCAGCTCGACAATTTTTTTGCAATGGGTAAGCCCTATGCCTGTGCCCTCGTATGCGGTACGGCTGTGCAAGCGCTGAAAAATTTTAAAAACCCGTTCCAGGCTCTCCTTGGCTATGCCGATCCCGTTATCGCTTACGCTAAATTTCCAATAGCCCGGTATCCGCTCAGCGCCGATCCGGATAACTGGGCTGCGCCCTGGGCTACGGAACTTGATGCCGTTCCCGATCAGGTTCTGGAACAGCAGCCGCAGCTCCAGTTCATACCCAGTAAGGCTGGGCAGGTCTCCCACAATCAGAACGGTATCGGTATCCCGGATAAGCCCTCCCAAGTCTTGCTCTACCTGTTGCAACAATTGGGGCAAGACGACTGTCGAGGCCACACGATTGCTCCCCAAGCGGCTATAATCCAGCAGGCTGTCTATCAATTGGCTCATCCGCTTAGCGGCATCTGTCATATAGTAAAGGTACTCCCGGCCATCTTCATCCAAGAGCTCATGGTAACGACGGTGCAGCAGGCCCGCAAAGCTGCTGATGGTGCGCAGGGGCTCCTGCAAATCGTGGGAAGCCACATAAGAGAATTGTTCGAGCTCGCTGTAGCGGGTGGTCAGCTCCTCCGACTTCCGCTTCATCTCCTCCATCTCTTTTTGCAGCGTAATGTCCTGAGCCATGCCATACCATACCGTTGAGCCATCGGAGCGCTGCTCCGGGCGGGCGGAAATACCCAGCCAAATCGTGGAGCCGCTTTCGTGCTGAAAGCGGAAGTCGGCCTGTAGCCGCCGCCCACGGGAAGCTGACTTTAAGATTTCACGCTTCAGTTCCTCTCGGTCTTCCGGGTTGATGAGATCGAACAGGGCATAAGGGTCTTTACTGATACGGGCGGGGGTGAGCCCTTTCCTGATTTTCCGGATGCCCTCACTGATAAAGGGCAGAGAGAAAGTACCATCTGTTTTTTGCTCAATCTGGAAAATAGCTCCCGGCACGTTGGCCGTAAGGCGCTGCAAGCGCAGCTCGCTCTCCAGTAGTTCGCGCCGGCTGCGGATATGCTCAAGGATATTGGCAAATACTTGTGCAGACAATTGCAAGAATTCTAGCTCTGCACCAGAATAGTGATGATAGCTCTCCACTGAGTCTAGCCCCATAAAGCCTATGCATTGGGTTTGATGCTGCATAGGCACAGCCAACAGGCTTTTGATGCCTTGTGGCTCCAATATATCGCGTAGCCCGCCTTCCGGCAAGGCGGGCACATTGGGAATGTGCATCGGCAGGCCGGCCAAGTGGTGCTCCAGCCAATCGGGCACCGCCTCCAACGGCACATCTTGCAGGTTTTCTATTTCTGGGGACACCCCATCTGCGCACCACTCATAGAGGTTGGAAGTGGTGCCTGCCTCAAAGTCATAATCAAAAATATAAACCCGGCCTGCCCCAACCATACGGCCTATTTCGCCTAGTGCTTGGTCTATCCCCGCGCCCACATCCTCCATCGGCATGTTGATGAACCGTGCAGTAATCTGCCTGAGCTGCTCCTGCATTTTGGCCTGTTGGTCCAGCTCAGCTGCCGCAGACTTTTGTGCGCTCACATCTAGGATCAGGGTGTCCCAAACGATACTGCCATCGGGCTGCGACCGGGGTATGCCCCGCCCTTCCAGCCACTTCACTTCTGTACCGACTCTGATGCGCCAGCTGTGGTTCCAGAAGGTTTTCAGTTGGGCAGAATGTTGGATAGATTTTTTGAAGCCTTCCACATCTTCCGGCACAACAGTCTGCCACAACTGGCCGAGCCAGTCATCTGCCAGGCGTTCCTCTGTTATCCCCCAGATCACGCCCCCTCCCCTGCTCATATACAGCAGCTCGTCCGTGCCATCGGTATTGAGCCGGTAACGAAGTATGACTCCGGTATCCTGATCAAAAAGGCTTTCCAATAAGCTTTTGGATACCCTTAGCTCCTGCTCTGCGGTCACATCCTGGTGCCCGCCAAGCATGCGCAGGGGCACTCCCTTTTCGTCTCTAAGTGCAATACCGTAGCAGCGTATCCAACGGTAAGCGCCATCGCGGTGCAGGTAGCGGACCTCCTCTTTGAGCGGATGGGCAGCGTCCTGAAGGTGTTGCTGCACCGCAGCGTACAACCGCTGATAGTCTTCGGGGTGGACCAAGTCCTTCCATGCCTCCGGGCTATGGGGCATCTGGGCAGGGTCATAGCCCAGCGTTTCCCAAAAACGGGCATCCATCCACTCGTGCTCAGGCTGTTGGAGGTCCCAATACCAAATGCCATCGGGGGCCGATTGCTCGATGAAACGGCGTACCGCTCCGTCTGATAGCACCTTTTCGTAGAGTTCCCGCTCCAAGTAATGTTTTTCCATGATGTCAGTTCTAATACCAAATAGGAAAGCCGCGCAAGCCTGAGGGCCTATATAAAGGGGCAGGCTCGAAACGTAGTCTATGCTGCCGTGTACCGGTAATGGGAAATCAAGGTGAGAAAAGCGCTGATAAACAGGATGCTCCTGCTTGACAGAAATACAAAGTTAAGTAACTTTAGATATCCCAAAAGAAAGGAAACCGTTATTTCTGCTCCCCCGAAAGCCTTTGGGGCAATCCTAAAAAACAAAAACTTGCAATGATGGAAATTGATATACAGCTGCTAGATACTCCCCTGGACGTGGCCCGCTGTACCGGCTTCGTGGCTAATGATGAGGCCGGGGCAATCAATGTATTTGTAGGGACTGTACGCCGCCAGACTCAGGGCAAACCGGTAATCCGGCTGGAGTTTGAGGCTTATGAACCTATGGCCATTGCAGAAATGAGGAAAATCGCTGAAGCAATCGGGCAGCGCTGGCCAGCGCTGAAGGTTTCCTTTCACCATCGCACCGGTACCCTCCAAATTGGAGAGGTTGCCGTGGTCATTGCCGTGGCAACGCCTCACCGGAAGGCGTCGTTCGAAGCTTGTGAGTATGCGATCGATACCCTCAAACAGACCGTCCCCATCTGGAAAAAGGAGGTTTTTGAAGATGGAGAGGTATGGGTGGCCGCGCACCCTTGAGCAGACTGCCTCGCCGTAGGCATCTGTGCAGCGAGCTGCGATAGCGCTCTGTGGGCCTCCGCGTGCTCACTGCCCCCGTGGCCACACAGGCACAACAGCAACAAGACACGGAGAAACACGGAGGGCTTTTGTGCAGCGGTAAGCCGCAAGCCAGGTTTTCTTGCCAATTAGCAAGAAATGTCCATAATATCCTGTCGGGACTGATCGAGCGCAGCATCATAAGCGTCTCGCTGCCCGGGCAAAATGCAGGGTTCTGCATCTTCCAATGCATCTACGTAATTCAGCAATGCCTGCCGGTAAGCCTCACAATTGGCTGTGGTAGGATCGTTGGCATAAGCATTGACTGTCTCGCTGATGGCTTGTAGCTCATCAGCCAGCTCTACAGAAAAATCATAGTTGTCACCACAAGGCCCGTTGGGGCCGGGGGCATCGTCATCGCTCCCGCCACAGGCAGAGAACAGGCCAAAAGACAACAGTAAAGCGATTAGCGGGAACTTGGTTTTTGAGGTCAACATGTGATATTAGGTTTTAAAGTGAAAAAGTAAATCCGTTCTTGAAATTGAGTACGGTGTTCGCGACGGGCACCGGCGGCTTAGCATCGTATACCAGCTGAAAGTAGGCCCGGAAAGACAGGTACTTCGTTACCCGAAAGGAAAGGCTGGTCTCCGAGGAGACCCTAAAGTCGCTCCAGTTCTCAAAATTGGGCTGCAGGTAAGTCACATGTGTCAGGGCGAAGGCTTCTCCGGCTTCAAAATGCCCCGACAGGTAGGTGCTCAGCCGGTTGTCAAACAAACTGGCCGGCACCCGCTCCGGCTCTGCGCCCCGGAAGATATTTACCGACTGCTCGTGCTCGTACATATAAAGTGCGCCAAAGAAGAGGGCGGCAGTGTCCGATTCCAATAAGCGTAAGCGAGGCCCTGTACCAGAAAGCAAACGGCGGGTGATCTGTTGCACATCGTCGAGCTGCATCTGCCCAAATACCTCCCAAGTCAGGAATGGCGAAAGCACCCTGTTGTAGCGGATATGTGCAAAGGTATTATTGGCGAGCTGGCGCGGGGGCCCGTCGTCTTCAAGGTCATCGAACTGTGAGAAATTATGGGCGCCAAGGGCCAGGAAGCGGTTGCGGCCCTGCTGATACTGTAGGCGCAGGCGTGCGCCAAGGCGCAAGGTCTGTCCGGCACCGTTGCGAGTGAGCCCAAAATCAAAACCAGCCTCGGCCAATAAGCCTTCGGCATTTGCGGGCCTTTGCTTCTCTGTGTTCACCACCTGTGCAGCGGCTGAGTGCTGCACGCACCATACAAGCAGCAGTATGCAGATGTGTTTATACATATTTTGAATTAGTAAATGGAAGGAGCAGCCCGTCAGCAGCTTGGCTGAATATAGCGCACAAGGCAGTGCATTGCTCCGCCTCCGGTCAGAGCTTGCTAAGACAATTGGAGCTAAAATATAAAAAAACGAGAAGACTAAGGCTCATCCTCCTGATTATCAACCCTTTTCACCAGCCTTACGGTTTCAATTTTGGTGTCACTTACCATTTCAATCGTCACATCGTAAGCAGAGAAGCGGATTTGCTCCCCGTGCTCAGGGATGGTGCCTGTGGTGGTGACAATACAGCCCGACAAGGTGTGGTAATCGCCATCGGGCAGCCCAAGCCCATATTTTTCATTGAGGTAGTCAATCTCGAGCCGGCCAGAGAAGATATACTCCTGGCCCTCCTCCACTACCACTTCTACATACTCCTCCTGATCGTGCTCGTCTTCGATCTCGCCAAAAATCTCCTCCAGTATGTCTTCCATAGTGATGAGGCCTGAGATGCCGCCAAATTCGTCGACTACCATCGCGATATTGACCCGGTCGCGGATAAAGCGGTTGAGGAGGTCCGTGACCCTCATGGCTTCCGGCACGTAGGGAAGGTCGAGGATCAGCTGATTGATGGACCGGGGCCGTTTGAACAGCTGTTGGTGGTGAGCATACCCCAAGACATTGTCGATATCTTCCTTCACGATGATGATGCGGCTCAGCTTAGTCTCCCGGAAGCGTTGCTCCAGCTCTTCAACAGATGCATTGACATCGATGTGCTCAATTTCCGGGCGGGGGATCATGCACTCTCTCGCTCTGACATCCCTAAGGTTCAGGGCTTTGCCAAACAGCTCTTTGTCAATGTCTTCCTCTTCGTCGGTTTGGGTATTGAGGATAAAGTTTTCCAAGTCGTGGCGGGTAAAGGCATTGTCTACTTCCTCGACAGGGGTGCGCAATAGGCGGAGGAGCTGATTGGAAAGGCGGGTCATGAGCCAGGAAGGGGGCATGAGCAGCCACTTGAGGCCTTGCAGGGGCACAGCCATAAAGTAGAGGACTTCGTCTGCAAATAGGCGGAACAGCGTTTTGGGGAGGAATTCTCCAAAAATAAGCACGACCACGGTGATGATGAGAGTTTCGACAAGCAATAGCAAGAGGGGGTTCTCGGCAAAAGGGGGCCAAAGCAGCAAAGTCGGCTCAATGAGCTTGGTCATGAGGGTAGTAAAGACAACAAGAGCGATGTTGTTGCCCACGAGCATCGTCCCCAAGAAACCGGCCGGGTCTTCATAAAACCCAGAGATGATCCCTCCACGGCGGGCGCTTTTCTTTTTTTTGAGCTCTACCCGGAGCTTATTGGCAGAAACGAAGGCAATCTCTGTCCCCGAAAACAAGGCAGAAAAAAGCAGGAACAGTATGATGAGCCCAATCAACATAACTTTCTCATTTGGCGGCAGCCAGAGGTAAAACGCTATTCCTCTGTCCGCCCTGCCCCAGGTTGGTCTACTTTTATCCGCCCCTCAATCGCATTGATGCGGGAGTAGGAAAAATCCTGGTCAGCTTCAAATCCGTGCCCATAGATGACTTCATCTGGGCGGGTAATGACTACAAACTTCTTCGAATATATCTTGCCGCGGCGCTCGTCCCAAAACAATTCTTCTGTCTCCAAGGTATCCCCTTCTACACTCTTCCAGACTACACTGTCACGTACAACAACTTCTGCCTTATTCTCCAGGCGAAGCCCGTAGAGGGCGGTCAGTTGGGAAGTGATTGCCCCATCAGCATCAAAAAAATCTACATTCACCCCATCTGGGAACTCTTGCTGTGGCTCGGCCCGGTCCAGGTGGTAAAGCATCGTTGGGCCAGTGACCCTGACCCTGACCTGTGCAGAATCGCTGTACAAGATTTCTACGTTGTGGGCAGCTTCTACCTGTGTGCTGAACTGATCGCTCATCGCCTCAATTTCAGCCATGTTGTTTTTGCAGCTGACGAGCAGCAATGCGATACACCCAACAAACCCTATTTTTTCTACCATACCTCTAAACATACACTTAGGTCTTGCCCCTCTCTAGGGAGAAAGCTGCAACAAAGATAAGCCCCTGCCTACAAAGATACACCCCCTTTGCCAGCAGGGCCGTTAAAGCCAGGTTAAGCCTGCTTTAAACGACCTCCATGAGCGTCCGGAAGGCCACGTACTTGCCCTTGTAGCGGTCGGCCACATCTTTTTGCAGGTGGTAGGCGTGCTTCTCCTGGTACAACTGGAAGGTGGCCATATTGGGGGAAATGTACTGAACGGCATAAGTGATGCCGTCTTCTTCATCTACACCAAGCAGGCGGCACATTTTATGCTCAATGAACATCCCTGTGTCCATTACAGCAGGCACGTGCACACGCTTCATCCAACGCAGCCAGTCCTGATGGATTTCATGCTCTACCTTTATGGTAACGTTGTATACGATCTTGCTCATATTATCTTTTGATTTATGCTGTGGAGCGCTCACCCCTCAATACGGCGGATTTCAGCCCCTAGCGACCGCAAGCGGCCATCGATGTTCTCGTAGCCACGGTCAATTTGGTGGATATTGTGGATAACGCTCCGCCCATTGGCCGATAAGGCCGCAATCAGGAGGGAGACGCCGGCGCGGATATCGGGGGAAGACATGGAAATGCCCCGCAGCTGATGTTTGCGCCCTAAGCCGATCACGGTAGCCCGGTGAGGGTCGCAAAGGATGATCTGTGCGCCCATATCGATGAGCTTGTCTACGAAGAAAAGCCGGCTTTCGAACATCTTTTGGTGGATGAGCACACTGCCTTTGGCCTGAGTCGCCAGTACCAGCATGATGCTCATCAGGTCAGGGGTGAAGCCTGGCCAGGGCGCATCGTATATGGTCATGATAGAGCCATCGATGAAAGTCTGTATCTCGTATTCTTCCTGTGCCGGGATACGGATATCATCCCCGCTGAACTCCAGCTTTACGCCCATGCGTTCGAACATACGGGGGATGATCCCCAGCTGATCAATACGGGCGTCCTTGATGGTCAGTTCTGATTGTGTCATTGCTGCCAGGCCGATAAAAGAGCCAATTTCAATCATATCGGGCAGCAGCCGGTGGGTTGCCCCTCCCAGCCGGCTCACCCCTTCTATGGTCAGCAGGTTGGAGCCTATGCCAGAAATCTTCGCCCCCATGCTTACCAGCATACGGCACAACTGCTGTACATAAGGCTCACATGCGGCGTTATAGATTTGGGTAACCCCTTCTGCCAGCACGGCAGCCATAAGGACGTTGGCTGTGCCCGTCACGGAAATTTCATCCATCAGGAGGTAGGCCCCCTTCAGCCGGCTGGCCTTTACCGCGTACTGCCGCTGTTCCGGCTCATAATTGAACACAGCGCCCAGGGCTTGCAGCCCGGTGAAGTGTGTATCGAGGCGGCGGCGGCCGATCTTATCCCCTCCGGGCTGAGGCAGGAAAGCCTGCCCAAAGCGAGCCAACAAGGGCGCAATGAGCATAACAGAGCCCCGGATGCGGCTGGCATCCCTCCGGAAAGCTTCCGTTTGGAAAAAGCTAAGGTCAACAGACTTGGCTTCGAAACGGTAGGTGCCGGGAGCGAGCCGCTCAACGCTTACCCCCAGGCCCGCTAAAAGCTCAAGGAGGCGGTTGACGTCTAAAATATCGGGCAGGTTGGAAATGGTTACCGGCTCTTCTGTCAGCAGGGTCGCACACAGCACCTGCAGCGCCTCGTTCTTAGCACCTTGCGGTACGACAGCGCCGCTCAATGGCTTTCCGCCAATCACTTCAAAAGCGTCTAGGGACATAGCTTGGGTTTTGTTGCCGCAAAGGTAAGGTGGCTGTAGCGCCTGCGAAAAGAACAGGGCAGAAATTATGAAGCCCTGCCCGATAAGGAGGCGGGCAGGGCTTCGTAGGGGGGCCGTCAGGGCGGTGCAAGGGTTATCGTTTGCGGCGGTAGCTGCCTCGCCCGCCGCCACGCTGACGGCTGTTGTTGCTGCTCCCGCGCTTGCCAGTAGCCCGGCGGCGGTTGTTATTGTTATTGTTGCTGTGGTGATGGCTACCGCCCTGAGTGTTGTTGTTGGTCAGGTTCTCGATAGACTCATTCTCTGACATGCTCAGCTCGCCACCAGAAAGGGATTCTAAGTCGCCTTTGATGACCTCGTCGCTCACGTAGTGCTCTTTATTCCAAGTACGGTAAGCCAGCTTCATGTAAGAGCCAATAGTAGAAACAAAGCCTTCCCGTTTTGGCCCTTCTTCCATTTCACGGGCTTTTTTGATCAGCACCTGTACATTGTGGCCATAGTGGCGATAGCGGGCTTCCATCACGGGATAGGGTACCTGATCCGGCTTTTTGCGTTTTTCATCCTCGGTGGGAGGGTCGCCGTAGGGGTAGTCTACATCAAGGTCATAGTCTGCAATGCGGAATACGTGTTTCCAGAGGCGCTCCCGGTAGTCTTCAATACTGCGGCTCTGCGGGTGCATCATCTGCATCATATCGATGATTTTCTCAATGACAGCTTGGCGCATCTCGCGGCTTTCCAGCTCTTTTGCGTAAGCAATCATCTTCTGCACGTTGCGGCCATATTCCGGTATGATGAGGTTCTCACGGTTCGAGTTATACTCCATCCCAATGTGGACAGGATCGTTCATATGTTATCTAGCTTAAGTGAACGCGCTCTTTTAACAGAGCGCTTTTTTTTATTCGACAGTTACAGACTTAGCCAAATTTCTAGGCTGGTCTACGTTGCAGCCCCTCATTACCGCTATGTGGTAAGAAAGCAGCTGCAAGGGGATGACGGAGAGCAGCGGCGTGAGCGGCTCCTCCGTATCAGGGATTTCTATGGTGTAATCCGCCATCTTGCTGATGGCTTCATCGCCTTCGGTAACGACCGCGATGACCATGCCCTTCCGGGCTTTTACTTCCTGAATGTTGCTAACGATTTTTTCGTAGGCGCTCTTGTTCGTTGCGATCACGATGACGGGCATTTCCTCATCGATCAGCGCGATAGGCCCATGCTTCATTTCAGCTGCAGGGTAGCCTTCTGCATGAATATAGGAAATTTCCTTGAGCTTCAGGGCGCCCTCTAGCGCTACAGGGAAGTTGAAACCGCGCCCTAGGTAAAGGGCATTATGGCGGTCCTTAATTTCATTGGCAATATACTTAATTTGCTCTTCGTGCTGAAGAACTTTCTCAATTTTGCCGGGAATGTTCTGCAATTCGGTAATCAGCTTGTGGAAATAGGAGTTGGGGATGCGCCCCCGCTTGTACCCCAGGCTGATCGCCATCATAGTCAACAGTACCACCTGCCCGGTAAAAGCTTTGGTGGAAGCGACGCCGATTTCGGGCCCTGCATGTATATAGGACCCTGCATCTGTGAGGCGCGATATAGAAGAGCCGACTACATTGACCACGCCATAAATCATTGCGCCTTTGGCTTTGGCCATTTCCAGCGCAGCTAGCGTATCTGCGGTTTCGCCAGATTGGGAAAGGGCAATCACCACATCGCCTTCCTGTATGATAGGGTTGCGGTAGCGCAGCTCCGAAGCGTACTCCACCTCTACAGGTATACGCGCCAAGTCTTCAAATAGGTATTCGCCTATGAGCCCTGCGTGCCAAGATGTGCCGCAGGCCGCGATGATAAAGCGGCGGGCATTGGTTATGGTTTTATCGTACTCCTCTACACCGCCCAAGCGGATATAAGGCGACTCGTGGCTGAGGCGGCCCCGCATACAGTCTGCGACCGTCTCGGGCTGTTGGTGTATCTCTTTGAGCATGAAATGCTCATATCCGCTTTTTTCCAGCTCCTCGATTTTCATATCGAGCTCCTGCACAAAGGGGGTCTGCACCCGGTTGCTGATCGTCTTGATCTGCAGGTCGCCATTGCGGTGCACCACAGCGATCTCTTCGTCATTCATGTAAATGACCCGCTTGGTATGCCCAGCGAGGGGCGTGGCATCTGAAGCCAGGAAGTACTCATCTTCGCCTACGCCAATCACCAAAGGGCTGGCTTTTCGGGCAGCAACAAGCTTATCGGGGTCGTTTTTGTCCATCAGCACTATAGCATACGCACCGACTACCCTTCCAAGAGCGATGCGGACCGCCTCTTCCAACGGCAGGTCGCCCTGCTGCTGAATCTCTTCGATCAGATGAACGAGCACCTCCGTGTCTGTTTGGCTGTGGAAAATGTGCCCTTCTTTTTCCAAGGCACTCTTGAGCGGGCTGTAGTTCTCGATTATCCCATTATGGACCATCACGAGCCGCCCGTTGCCTGAACGGTGGGGGTGAGCATTGATATCGTCTGGCTCTCCGTGGGTCGCCCATCGGGTATGGCCTATGCCCACGGTGCTCTCCTGCTTCTGCCCTTCAATAAAGCCTTCCAGCTCAGACACTTTCCCCTTGCGCTTGTAGACGCTCAGCTCTCCGTTCATCAGTGCGATGCCCGCGCTATCATATCCACGGTACTCCAGCAATTTAAGCCCATTGATAAGGATAGGACAAGCCTGACGGGGTCCGATATAAGCAACAATTCCACACATTTGTTTTCAGTTTCGTCTATTGAAAATGGGTTTGCTCGGGCAATGCCCGAAAGGGCAAGTACAGCCACGTAAATCTCAGTTGTGTTCGTCGTGCTTGTTTTGTACTGCTAATACCGCACAGGCTGCCTTCAGCCTTTGTGTACTGGCAAGCCAGTAATGCGCGCGGAGGTTTTTCAATCAGGTAAGTAGTTGAGGCTTTTTCAGTGGCTCGGCCAAGACGTTGAGCTCAGCGCCATACTGTATCGGAGCTTGACGGGCTTTCCGCCGTACCTGGCTTCAACGAGCCCAGCCTGCATAAGGTTGCCACAAGGTACAAACTTTAAGCAGGCCAGAGAAGTTTTGGCTTTCTTTATCCTTTTGGACGTCAGGAATGTCTGGCCCACCGCGCTACAGCCGGGTAAAGGTCACCCGGAGGGTAGCCGGATACTCCGGGTGGCTGCCTCCGCAGAGAGTAGCCCGCTCGGCGGTTTCAGCCCGCTTGACTTCTGAAACGTCATTATTGAAAATAGGGATGAAGTAGAACTCGTCCGACGCTTCTCCTTCGATGACCATCTGTACATAATTTGAAATAGACATGCGGTAGTGGAGCACCCCCTCCTCATTGGTTTCCGGCACACCGCCGAAAAACTCGGCCAGCTGAAGGTTTCTACTATCTGCTACGATGACATCGTCAATAAAGACCTCTTCCCCATCACTATCCGTAGTCAGGAGCACCAGCTGCATAGCATGCTCGAATGTAGTGTCCCCTTCTTCCAGATCGGCTACGTAAACATCGAGCTCTGCCTGATTGATGGCCACATCAGAAAGCGAGCTCAGGTCCGGCAGCTTCATCTTGCCACGGGCTCCGGCCATCCCCTGCACATAAAACACTTCGTCGTCAGCCACACCATTGGCTACAGCATCTGCCACAGGGGTGCCCGTGAAGTCGTGCTCAAATTCTGCATACTGCACCACATCAGGGGAGTTGAAATTATAAAGCTGCCGGCGGGGCGTATCCGAGGAGTCCCTATAATACAAATGTATGCCCGCCCTGACAGACAACAGGGTGATGCCCAGCATGCCCTCGTTCTCTGAAGTGCTTTCCAGGTGGAAGCCCGGGAAAGCGCTCAAGAATATATCCGTATCCGTGTAAGCCATAGAGTCGGCGAAGAAGTGGCTCACCAAGGAGTCGGCAAAAGAAAGGGGCAAAGGCACTCTGAGGTGCGGGAAGCTTGTTGTATCCGGCTCTGTGCCTAGGTAGTCAACATACTCCAGGCTATCTTGCGTTGCCGTAAAGGCATAGTCTGTCAAAGGCATGGGGTCGAAAGCCGCTTTGCGCCCAGACTCATATTCTGCGTCCTCGTCCAATAGCTCCTGCAGGTTGAAGACCCCCATGGAGAAGGGCTCTCCTTCTGTTTTGCCATAAAAGGCAGAAAGCGTATAAGGGAGCACTAGCACGACAGAGTCGATGCTGTTCAGGTCTTCGAATACCGGCGTGCCGCTAGGCAGGAACTGCATATTGATGGCAGCAGCCGAGCGGCCGAAGACCGGGTCGTTCATTTTCCCAAACAGAAAGCGGTCGAGCTGAAGGCTGGCAAAAGGGGAGTAGGTGAGCAATGGCTCGCTCAGCTCTGTATCTGCCCTGAGGGTAAATGTATCCGTAAAGCCAATATCTGCACGGTCTTCGTCGAGCAGGCCGGCCCCAACGATAGTGGGGTCTGAACAGGCAGCATAAAGAAGGGCTATGGTAAGGGCCGAAAGGCCAAAGACAGACTTAAGGTTCATAAGATTTTCCGTAGTGGATTGGTGAGTAAGTATCCATGTTGCACTAAGACTAATATCGGGGCCTCACCCTTTGGGGCACATTGGCCAAATCCCATCCTGCACTTCGTCGCTCTCCCGCCTGCCAAAGCCTTGTGAGGCGGCCAGGCCAGCTACTAAGCTTAGGCTATGTGATTCAAGAACGGGCATCTTTCACCTTCTTCTTGAATATACCGCACTTGGTTCAGAACGGAATTGGGGCACCTTCGCGCCAAAAGCGAATCCTCAATATAGATTAAAGAGCGCTGCCTTAGCCATAACGTTGGCTCTGTTGCCAGTTTTATTATGCTGAAACCAGCTGCGCCCGGCTGTCAAAAACAGGCGGGCGCAAACGAGCCAAGCACTTCAAAGACAAAAGGGAGCGCCCAGGAAAGCCCTAGCCGGGGCATTATTTGCCTTCGACCTCCTCTTCTGTGAGGTTTTCGTAAAACTCCATATAAGCAGAGCCAAAGCCCTCCTCCCCTTGGTATTCAAGGACGGGCTTGTCTGCGCTGCTTACCGCATCGGCCACCCCTTCGTCGGCGGCTTCGCTGCCAAGCACTACCCCGTCAGCAAAAGCAATAGCACCTTCGTGCAAGCGCACTTTGCCATCGCTGACATAAGCCTGCAGATCGTCTTCTGTCAGGTTATTAATGGACGCTTTTGCTGCAAACGCATCGGAAAAAGCCGCTTCCGGAGAGCCTGCATAGGCAGAGTAGACCACCTTGGCGTTTTGGAAGAGCGGCTCATTCTTGTATGCGGTTTTCAAGTACAGCGGCACAAGGCTTGTCATCCAGCCATGGCAGTGCACCACATCAGGCGCCCATCCAAATTTCTTGACCGTTTCAATTACCCCTTTGCAGAAAAAGACCATCCGGTCGGGATTGTCCTCGAACGGCTTGCCGTCCTCGTCCGTAAAGATATGCTTGCGCTTGAAGAAGTCTTCATTGTCCAGGAAATAGACCTGCATGCGGGCTTCGGGCAGGGAAGCCACTTTGATGATCAGCGGATAGTCATCATCATCCACTATGATATTCATGCCAGAAAGGCGCACGACTTCGTGCAGACGGTGCCTACGCTCGTTGATGGTACCGAACCGGGGCATCAGCACCCGGATTTCCATGCCATTTTCCTGAATATATTGGGGGAGTTTTCTGGCTATCTGAGACACTTCCGTGAGTGCCGTATAAGGATGCATCTCCTGCGTAACAATCAGCACCTTCTTCTTACTCATATGCGATAAATATTTAGAAAAAACACGATGTCACCGAGGGTTCAATGAACAAGTTTGCAAATTTAACAAAAAAATGCCGATTTTACTGAATTCGCCCGGTGCTTAATGCGCTGTTAACAAAAACGTATATATTAGCGCTTTGGTTGACACTCAGGCTCTAAAGCCGCCCAGCCAGCTTGCCCAGCTGTTGTTGGGCCCTGCTTTGGCCTTTCAAACCGGCAGCTCACTACCTTATGTACTTATTCAAAAAGGCAAGCGATTTACAAACGTACCTGCAGCCCTACCGGTCCCGCAACCGCACTGTTGCATTTGTGCCTACCATGGGCGCGCTACACCAAGGCCATTTGTCGCTGATAGCAGCGGCAGCACAAGCCGCACAATGCACGGTATGCAGCATTTTCGTCAACCCTACCCAATTTAACGAAGCCAGCGACCTGCAGCAGTACCCCCGGCTGCCAGAGCAGGACCTCGAGCTGCTGCACAACAGCGGCTGCCAAGCGGTCTTTATGCCCGAAGTAGAAGAGGTGTACCCTGCTGAAGAGGAAGTGCCCGTGCCAGATATCGACTTTGGCCACTTGGCTGCCGTCATGGAGGGGGAGTTCCGCCCCGGGCATTTTGCCGGGGTAGCTCAGGTGGTCAACCGCTTGTTGAGCTTGGTGCAGCCCGACCTGCTTTTCTTAGGGCAGAAAGATTACCAACAGCTACAAATCGTTAAATCCATGGTCAAACAGCTCCAACTGCCTGTAGAAGTAGTGGGCGCGCCCACGGTGAGGGAAGCAGATGGGCTGGCCATGAGCTCCCGCAACCTGCGGCTCAGCAAAGGACAGCGGCAGAGCGCCCTCGCAATATATGGCGTGCTTCAGCAGCTCCCGCAATGGGCAGCCAATGGTCTTACTGTGGCTGAGGCCCAGCAAAAAGCACTGGCCGCACTATCCAATGCCGGCCTGCGGCCGGAGTACGTTGAGATCGCAGCTCCTGATACCCTACAGCCGCTTTCGGGCTTTGTGCCTGGCAACGAAGCCGTGGCTTGCATAGCGGCTTGGGCCGGGCCGGTCCGCCTCATTGACAACATGCTTTTTACAGTATGAGCGCCCCCCTTTCTTTTACCCTGGCAGGAAGAAAAAAACACTCCCCTCCACTCCGCCTTTCAGAACCTTACGTAATTTTGTATTGTTCTTGTGGTTGTTTTTCGGGCCCCTCCACTGGCACTTCCAAAGCAGCGGCCTTATTTCCAAATTTTATGCCGGAGAAAGGGCTCAGCTAAAAGCCGCTCCCATATCATCAATAACCTATGCTGATCCAAAGGTTCAAATCTAAAATTCACCGCGCGACCATCACCCAGGCCGACCTCAACTATGTAGGCAGCATCACCATTGATGAAGACCTGATGGAGGCCGCAGGCCTAATCGACGGCGAGAAGGTGCAAGTGGTGAACAACAACAACGGCGAGCGTCTAGAGACCTATGTCATCACCGGCGAGCGGGGCTCAGGCGTCATTTGCCTCAATGGGGCAGCCGCTCGGCGGGCGCAAGTTGGCGACACCGTGATCATCATCGCTTATGCTTGGATGGAAGAAGCCGAAGCAAGAGCTTTTCAGCCCAAGGTCGTCTTCCCTGTAGATGGCAACCTCCTCCCTGCTTAGGGCAGGCCAGGAACGCCTAGCCTATTATTATTCAGAACCGCCCGGGCTCTGCCTCTTGCAGCAGCCCGAAGATAACCTCATAGACGTCCTCCGGGTTGGGCTTGCTGAAGTAATCCCCGTCTGTACCGTAAGGTGGGCGGTGCGCTTTCGCAGTGATGGTAACCGGCGGGCTGTCGAGCCATCGGTAACCGCCCTGCTCCTCTAACACTTTTTGCAATAGGTAGGCCGATGCCCCACCGGGCACATCTTCGTCCAACACCGCCAGCCGGTTCGTTTTCTTTAAAGAATCTACCGTGCGGTGCTCCAAATCAAAAGGCAACAGGCTCTGTGCGTCGATCAGCTCTACACTTATCCCGTCTTCAGCCAGCATAGCGCAAGCCCGTTCTGCAATACGAACACAGGAGCCGTAGGTCAGCAGGGTAACGTCTGCCCCTTCTTGCAGGACCTCAGGCACGCCCACAGGGACGGTGAAAGAGGAGAGGTTGGATGGCAGCTTTTCTTTCAGGCGGTAGCCGTTCAGACATTCTATGATGAGCCCGGGATCATCTGATTGCAGCAAGGTATTATAAAAGCCTACAGCTTGCACCATATTGCGGGGCACTAGCACGTACATCCCGCGCAGAGCCCCCAAGAGTATGCTCATCGGTGAGCCGGAGTGCCAGATGCCCTCAAGCCGGTGCCCACGTGTACGGATAATGGCCGGTGCCGCCTGTTGGTTGTTGCTCCGGTAGCGCAAGGTGGCGAGGTCATCAGACAAGGGGGAAAGCCCGTAGATGAGATAATCCAGGTACTGAATCTCCGCAATAGGGCGCAGCCCCCGCATTGCCATCCCAATCGCGTAGCCCATGATGGTCCATTCCCGTATGCCCGTGTCAAAAATCCTGGGCTCGCCGTGCTTCCCCTGCAAGTTGGCAAAACCCTGATTGACATCGCCTATCTGCCCTACGTCTTCTCCAAAGGCAAGGAGCTGGGAATGCCGGCTCATCGCCTGGTCAAAAAAGCGGTTCAGCACTTCGTACCCGTTCAGGGTAGGGGAACTTTCATCATAAACAGGCGGCACCACAGGCACCCGCAACGCTGATCGGCTCGTCTCGCTATAAAGGTGGGTGTGGTAACGGCCATGCATCGTTTGCTCCACTTCGCCCAGAAAATCCATCAGCTCGGCCCGGTAGGCAGACTGTAGCTTGCGCGTAGCAAAAAGCATGCGCCGGATCAGGCTCACGATGTCCGCGCGCACGGGGTTGATGAGGGCGTTCAGCTCCTCCGAGATCGCCTGGGCACGGCTGCTGCCCGCCTCTTCGGCTAAAGAGGCGAATGTTGCTTTCATAGCCTTCCACACCTGCTGTAGGGGCTGATTGTAGCGCTTCCAAGCTTTGCTCCGGGCTTTCTTTACCACTTCCTGCGCCTGCTCCTCCAGCTCTTGCAGGGATTTGGCATCAGCCAACCCTTCTTCAAGCAGGTATTTCCGAAACTGCACGTTGCAGTCGTACTCCGCCTCCCAGGCTAGGCGTTCTTTTGATTTATACCGCTCATGGGAGCCTGAAGTGGAGTGCCCTTGGGGCTGTGTGAGCTCATCTACATGCACAAGGGCAGGGCGGTGGGCGGCACGTGCCGCCGCCACGCTTTCCGCATAGGCAGCACAAAGCCTTGGGTAGTCCCAGCCAGGGACATGGAAAATGCCGATGCCATTGGTAGCCGGCTCCGCTTCGAAACCGGAAAGCACTTTGCTCACGCTGCCTTTGGTCGTTTGGTATGATTTGGGGACAGATATGCCGTACCCGTCGTCGGCAACAGTGATGATGAGCGGCACCTGCTGAACGCCGGCGGCGTTGACCGTCTCCCAAAAAGCGCCCTCCGAAGTGGAGGCATCCCCAATGCTGCAGAACACCACCTCCTGCCCGCCTTCGGAAAACCCGGAAGGGTTGACGCCTTCCATTTCCCGGTACTTTTTGGAAGCCATAGCCAGGCCTATCCCCCTGGCCATCTGCCCGCCGGTGGTTGAAATATCAGAGCTCAGATTGTAGCGTATGGTATGGTCGAGCCAGCCGCCTTTCCCATCGATAAGAGGGGTAGCATGGTGGTTGTTCATCTGACGGCCGCCAGAGAAAGGGTCATTATCCGCATCGGCATACAGCTGAGCGAACAGGTCTTCCGGTGTGCAGAGGCCTAGGGCCAGCAATAGGGTGTGCCCGCGGTAGTAGTCTGAGCGAAAATCCCCTTTGCGGAAAGTTTTGGCCATGGCGACCTGAAAAAGCTCCTTCCCGTCGTCAGATACCCCAAACTTGGCCTTGCCCGTGAGGACCTCTCGGCGGATGGCTATGCTTACCTGCCTGCTCAGGCAGCAGATATAGTAATCGTGAAGGGCCTCCTGCGCTGTAGGGGCCGTAGCTGATCCGGGGGAGTTTGCTGTTGCTTTCAAAGGCTGTCGCTTTAAAGATTCGAAAAGAGCTAAATAACAGGACAGGCCGGCCAGGGTGCAGTGCGCAAGTGCGTAACGGCCCCAACGGGGCTAGGCCAGCACTTTTTTCTGAGCCTGCACATCTGGCCCTAAAGGACATGGAGAGGCAGATGCGCCTCTTATAATCAGGTGTGATTCAATGGCTTGGGCGTTGCTAATATACGGTTAACTTAGGAGAAATCTTAGTTTTACCCAGTGGGGCAGTTGCCCGCTCCGATGTGCAACTGCGGGGCAGCTTCCCCGCATTGGCTGGTTTTGCACAACAAATGCCAACCCATACCGCTTGAGCTCAAAAAGAAAATTCCTATCTTTGTGCAACTGCCGCATAATTCTGTACCGGCGCTTTCTGAAAAGAAGCCTGCCATTTTTTCGCGGCTACATGAAAAAACTTCTATTCAAATTAGGTTTGCCTACGTCATCACACTGGGTTAGTATGAAAACAACGGGGGCTGTGCCGCAGAGGTGCAGCCCCTAAATTTTTGGCAGCAGGGCCACCCCTTCTCTGACGGGCACTGCATCTGGGCCTGTAGCATAGCCCAATATGAACCCGCCGCCGCCTGCGCCGCATAGCTTCAGCCGATAGCCGGCTTGAGCTGACAGCCCCTGCTCCCACAAGCCTTGAAATGCCTCCGGGATGAAATCCCGAAAATACAACCATTGAAGAGCTGAAATCTGGCCTATGCTCTCCAAGAGCCCAGCTGTGTCCTTTGACAGGTAAGCAGCTATAGCTGCCCGTGTCGCCGGGATAAGCTCCTCTTTAGCCATCGCAGCAAATGCTGCCTGCCCACAGCGCTCCAAAAACAGGCGCACCCAAGGGGCTGTGCTGCGGCTGATGCCCGTATCTATCAGAAAAAACAAGCCGCTCTCCCGTTTAGGGGGGGCTACCACTGCCACTGCTGCACCTTCAAGCAGCACCGTCTGCTCTAGGTAACAAATCAGCGGGTCCGTGCCTGAGCTCTCCCCATGGAAAAAGCTTTCCATCTGCGCCAACATCGCCCGCAGCGGCCCCAGCCCGCGGGCCTTTATGCCGCTTGCCGCACCATAGCGCTTCAGCACGGCTGCACATAGCGCCCCTGAACTGCCAGCCCCGTAACCTACTGGGATGTTGGATTCGAAAGACAGACCAGAGGCCGCCTCCTCGCAAAACCGGCTGGTGTCTAAGTTGGCCAGCAGGCCGCTCGTCTTGCTCAAATGATGCAGGTGCGCTGCAAAAGGCATCAGCTGATAAGCTGGCTCTGCTGACCCCTCAGCAGACCAGAGGCCATAGAAGCGGTCCAGTGGCGTAGCCAGCGCTTGGCTCCCTTTCAAGATGACGTGCTCGCCGAACAGCAGCAGCTTACCGGGCGTGGATGAAGAAGGTCTGTTCATGAAATGTGAGCGTGAGTTTCTTTAATGAGTGCCCCCTTGTATGTAGCCGGGCAGATGAGGTAGCCTTTGTTGCCCGCAGGCGGGTCAATGCCAAATTGTACCGGGCTGCCATCCAGATAGCTGTGGCTGTACCCCAGCTCCTCCACAATGACTTTTTCCCCCAACAAATCCCAATAAGGGATACGGGGCGAAAGGAAAATGTTTACATCGAGTTTGCCCTCGGCCATGAGCAGGGTGCGCCGGGCATCCGTACGCAGTATGTTCTCCTCCCTGCCACCAAGGGCCAAGTACAGGCCTCTGTACTTATCGCCCCGGTAGCGCATAGGGTGGGCAAAGCACAGGTCATGACGGGCTTTCACAACAGGAGCAGGGATGCGCTCTGCCCCACTGCCCCCCCTCTCCCAGTACGCGCCCCCTCCTTTTACAGCATACAGCATCACTTCTATATCCGGGTGGTAGACCAGCCCCGCCACCAAGCCTTCAGAAGGGTCGTAAAAGGCGGCCTGATGCGAGAACCCCTTCTGGTAATCGATAAAATAGCTCGTCCCGTCCAGCTCATCTGCGATCAGGTAAGCCTTGCCCCGGTCGATCGTCCGCTTAGGGGATTCCTCGCTGTAAAGGGCCACCCCGGGCAGCGCTTTGGGAAGGGTCTGTTGCAGCATATCGGAGATCGCCAGATCAACATCCGTCACCCGGGAACGGTCCGGTTTCGTGTACACCTGATACCCCCCGCTCAAGTTGGCCATCATCAATGCCCCTGCTTTCCGGGCGCTCTGTTTCATGTAAGTCAAAATGCGCTCTTTGTTCATAAGCATAAATATACCGCCTATTGGCACAACTCCGAAAGGAATACACCTTCAGCTGCGTTTGATTAAAAAATAGTCAGCCAGTGCGCACAAATGCGCCAAAACCTTTGTTTTGCTTAAAGTATTGTTCTTTTAAATCACATTTTACTTGCAAACGTGCCATAAAACAGCAACAACTCCGTATTTTCGTGATTTATTTTAGAGGCAACTATACCCTCGGTGCCGAGCTGAACACGGTACCAAGCCGCTGATCCACCCGGGCGCAGGCTATTCGTTTCTTTTGGGCCTGCCCCTGCACAATGCGGTGGGGCCTACCCCTGCCTAACAGCAGGGGTCGCTATGCTGCGGGGCTCGCTGCCCGCTCGGCCCCTCGCCCTACAGGCGTCGGGTCTGGCCTTCAGCCACCCCTTCGCAGCGCTAGTCCGATTCCAGCCTAAAAGCATAACCCCCTGCGGCATTTTGGTTTACGCCCGATTGGCCCCTGACATAAAATTTTACATTGAATTACTCAAATAAAAACTGATCCGACACCTTATGGCTAACCGATTTGCCCTTATTGGCTGGAGCTTGCCTGTCATCGAAAGCATGCAGAAAGCCGGGCTCCCCTATGTCGTCGTCTCCTTCCCCGACTTTGAAAGCTACGCTAAAACCCATGAAATACCCTTTGTAGGGTACCACCTTGACGAATTCGGCTCCCACTCCAACTCCGTTGGCTTGGCAGAGCTACTCCGCCCTTTTGATGTGGATGTAGCCGTCCCCCTTTACGAAGAGACGGTAGAGTGGGCAGGGGCCCTCAACTCCATCTACCGCAATGACCCCCGCGTGCTCAACCGGGCTTTCCTGTTCCGGAATAAAGCGATGATGAAGCGCAAGGCGCTGCTCGGCGGGCTGAGGGTCGGCCTGTTCGAGGAAGTGCACAGCTTGGAACAGGTGCATAAATTCTTAGACCGGCTCAATGAAGCGGAGCTGCAACTCGAAGGCGAAGACGATGCCTGGTTCCACGCCAAGCCTTTTGCAGCAGCAGGCACCGTCGGGCACCACTTCATCAAGTCGCGGGAAGATATTGACCGCAAGATGAGCATCAAGGATTTCCCTTGCTTAGTAGAAAGCCACCTGCAAGGGCAGGAATTCTCTTGCGAGGCTTTTATCCATAAAGGGAAAATCCGCTTTCTGAATATCACGGAGTATGTTAAGCTGGGCTATTCCAACTTCATCCCCGCCGGGCCCGAGCTGGAGGCCAAGCGCGAGCTGATCCACAATGAGGTCCAAAAGCTGGTAGACATCTTTGGCATCGAATACGGCATGATCCACCCCGAGTGGTTTGTGAGCGAGGATGGCAAACAGATCAACTTCGGTGAAGTGGCCTGCCGCATCCCTGGCGGCCATATCCTCGAGCTTTGCGGGCAGGCCTACGGTTTTGACGCCCTGCTGGCTTTCGTGGTCAGCCACGACCCCAATATGACGGAAGAGGAGCTAGACCGCTACTTCCCGCCCCGCGGCTACATGCCCCCTAAGCATTTTGGCAATGTCATGGTTTTCCCTAAAGCTGCGCAGATCAGCCGCCTGGAAATCCCTGAAGAGCTGCTGGAAGAGCCGTACTACCTCGACAACAATCTCACCCAGCCCCTTGGGCCTCAGAAAATCAATGCCCGGGAAGGCTTCGGCAACCACTTTGGCACGGTAAACTTTGCAGGGGAAGATCCCGCAAGGATACGCGAACTGCTCAAGCATTACGAAGACGTCCCTTTTTATGTATAACCCTAATGCCCCAAAGCTGCTGCTGCTAGCAGCTTTGGAAGCACAAACGCACCAAAACGAACAGTACCGCCTATGGCATTAACCTTGAGCGAACGGGAAGCACGATTGTACGAAAGCCTTGCGGCCTTCGAGCATGCGCCTTTATTCGCACGGGAGGAGAAGCGCAAGCGCCTCCTCAGCCAAGCCGATCTTCTGGCACAAGACGCAGCAGGCATGGCACACCTGTATGAAAACATTGCCGCAATACACCGTTCTGGGCTGTTCGCTGGCACCCCTTGGGAAGACCCTTCCCGCCTTGTGCCAGGCCTTGTAGCCGGCACCCTGCTCTCTGGCCCGGCGGGGAGCACTTTAGAAATGTTGAGCGAGCTGAGGATGCTAGCAGTAGCCGAAGGGCGGCTCGCATTGCCCGGGTGCCCTCCGGAGGCCGCCCGGCATTTCCTGCGGCAAGTGCTCGTTTACGGTTTCGAATATGCTTTCAGTACAGAGGAGCTCTCAGAAAACGAACGTTACACCCGTACAGAAGTCCGCAAGGTAAGCCTGCTTTTTGACTTGCTGAAACAGCACCTGCCGCTCCCCTCTCTCCTGCCCTACTTGAAGGAAGAGATCGAAACCATCATAGCACACCGGCCGGTGGTGGTCACACGCATCAAGCGTATCCTGGAACAGCTGCAGCACCTGCCGCCCGACCTGTTGGACGGCCCACTGCGTGCTTATGTAGAAGCATTGTTCGCCCCAACCCCGCTGGCACAGAAGGCTGGCACAGCTCATTATTATGCGGAGCAGCTCCCCCACCTCCCGGATGCGGCGCTAGAACAGGAAGCACAAGCCCTAAGCCAACAAATGTTGGATACCGGCCTCGTATCTACTTTTCAGCTGGCATTCCTGCAATATGCCGCTAGAGAGCGCACAGCGCTTGTCCCTATTGCCTTAGCGCTCAATGCGCACGGCAGGGCAGACTACGAGCGGCACCAAGCGTTTGTGCACCAGCTTATCCTCAGCTTTTTGGTGCCAGGCAACAAGCAGGGCGTCTATGGGCTCGCCCGTACCCTGCAGCGCAATCTGTTTTCCCAAAAGACGGTATGGCACGCCTTCAGCCGTTTGGTCAAAGCTAGGCTGCACCCGGTCATCCGGGAGCGTTTGGAGGAAGGCAACCTTAGCCCCTTTGCGCTCACAGCAGAGCAGGCCCTGATTGGCGGCACCCTATGTGTGCTGGGGCAGCCGCTCGGGGTAAGGCAAGGGAACAACCCCACTTGCCAATCGGCCCGGGGCATCAGCATGTGGAGCCGGCATGCGCCGGGCAAGCTGATCAACCTATTGATCGATACCGCCACAACCAATAATGCCGTTTTCCGCTACGAGGGCGAACTGATAGAGTCCGCTGGCGTGCAAGAAGGGCTGACAACTGCCTTCGACTTCAAACTGGACCCCGTAAGCATCGTCTTGGTGCCCCACCTCGATAAGGTATACAATGAGATGATGAAACGGGCAAGCCTAAAACACCCCGGAAAAGACCCACACGCCTCGGTCAACCCGGCCTTTTACGGCCACTGGATACAAACGGGCTTCAAGTCCGTTTACAACCCGCTGCTCTACGGCATTGAGAACTACGAGGAGTTTATCCGTATCTTTTATGCTGCATTCCACCCGGAATACAACGGTGGGCACCACTTGATCTATCCGGTGCCGGCGGGTATTTTCATCACCGATTCTGGCGCCAATATGCTGGGCTTTCATGCCATTTCGCTACTGCGTATAGAACAGGCTCCCGACGGAGAGTGGCGGGCTTACTTTTTCAACCCCAACAGCCAGGGCAAACAAGACTGGGGGCAGCGCATCACACCTACGGTCTCCGGGCATGGAGAACGGCATGGGGAATCTTCCCTGCCCGCCGCCCAATTTGCAGCTCGGGTGTACGCCTACCATTTCAATCAGCTCCGGCTGGGCGACAAGCCCGGCAAGGTGCCCACAGCTACCGTTGCACACATTACTCAGCTCGCTAAGGAAAGCTGGGGGCGGAAATACCAATGGCTATAGCTACAAATACAACGTTGAATCCAATGACCAAAAAACAGGCCCACCACTTCGAACCTTTCTTGCGCAATGTCCGGCATACTTCACGGATAGAGCTCAGCCAGTCTTCACTGAAAAAGAACATCAACTTCCTGCGCAGGAAAATTGGGCCAGAGGCCCGCCTATCTTGCGTGGTCAAAGCCAATGCTTACGGCCACGGCATCCCACAGATGGTGACCATGCTTTGCCGGATGGGGGTGAACCACATCTCTGTTGCCTCTGCCTACGAAGCAGAAGAGGTGCTGGAATACCGCAGCGCAGGCACCGATATCATGATTATGGGCATACTGTACGACCGGGACATCGAGTGGGCCATAGCCCATGATATCGAGTTCTATGTCTTCAACTATGACCGCCTGCCCCTGGTGCTGGAAAAGTGCAAGAAGCTGGCCAAGAAAGCCAGGGTGCATGTTGAGGTAGAGACCGGAACCAACCGGACGGGCATGACTGAGCCTTACTTTAAAAAAGCCTTGACCTTCCTGAAGCGCAATAAGGAGTACATTACCTTTCAGGGGCTGTGTACGCATTTAGCCGGCGCAGAGTCTATCAGCAGCAACTTTAGGACCGAGCAGCAGAAAAAACGCTATGAAGGATACCTTTCGGAATGCCGCAAGCGGAAATTCATGCCCATTTACCGGCATATCGCCTGCTCTGCCAGCGCACTTGTGATGCCAGAGACGCGTTACGATTTGGTACGGGTGGGCGTCGCTACCTATGGCTTTTGGCCCAGCCCAGATGTGTATTACCAGCACCTTCAGCAGGCCGGGAAGCTGAAGGACACTCCTATGAGCCGCATCATCAGCTGGAAAACGGACGTCATGGATATCAAGCATGTGCCCAAAGGGGACTTCATAGGCTACGGCACTTCTTTTCAGGCCACCCGAAATATGACCGTGGCTGTAGTGCCGGTCGGGTACTGCAACGGCTACCCAAGAGGGCAGTCCAACCGGGGGCATGTACTGATCAAAGGGAGGAAAGCCCCCATCACGGGCCTCATCAACATGAACCTCTTCATGGCCGATGTCAGTGATATACCTGGCGTACAGCCCGGGGAGGAGGTGGTCCTGCTCGGCAAACAAAAGAACAACACGATCAATGTCAGCTCTTTTACCAACTATGTACAGCTGCTGAACAACGAGATGCTCAGCCGCCTGCCGGCTGCCATCCCAAGAAAAATCGTAAAGTAAACTTACGTTGTGCTGCAGCGCCGCCTATGGGGCTGCAGCACAATTATTCATTCACACAAAACGCAATGAACGCAACCGAAAACAAACCGCTGGCACTCATCAAGTACGGCGGCAATGCTATGCTCAACGAGGGCCTCAAGCAGGCTGTCGTCAACAATATCAAGCAGCTGACCGAAAGAGGGGTGCAAACCGTACTTGTGCACGGAGGCGGCCCATTCATCAAACGGGCGCTCGATATGGCCGGCATCGCCTCTGAATTCATAGGCGGGCACCGAAAGACCACGCCCGAAGCGCTGAAGTATATAGAAATGGCCCTCAAAGGGGAAGTAAACAGCAGCTTGGTCAACCTCCTTAACGCATCTGGGCTGAAAGCCGTTGGGCTATCCGGCAAGGACGGCGCTATGGCCATAGCCCGGAAGCGCTACCACCTTGCCCAAGAAAACGGACAGGATGTAAAGCACGACCTGGGCCAGGTGGGCGATGTCGAATCTATAGATACCACCCTGCCCCGTACCCTCCTGCAACACGGCTTCCTGCCCGTCATCACCTGCATCGCCTCTGATAAAAAGGGGAACGATTACAATATCAACGCAGATATGTTTGCCGGCGCATTAGCCGGCGCTCTCGCTGCAGATGATTATCTTGTGCTTACTGATGTAGACGGCTTGCTACGAGACCTCAACGACCCAGCCTCTATCATACGGGAGTTGCCGCTTTCGGAACTGCCCAGCCTGATGGGGACCGTCATTAAAGGGGGCATGATCCCCAAATTGGAGTCTTGTGAGGCTGCGCTCCGGGGCGGTGCCCGCCGGGCCCGCATCGTCAATGGCACTCAACCGGACACCATAGCCAAGGCCGTCCTTTCCTCTCATTCAACCGGAACAGAAATATGCTTGTAGAAGAAAAAACCACCAACCAGGCCTTGTACCAGGCCGACCGCCAATATTATCTGCCCACCTTCAACCGCATCCCCTTGGCGTTCAAACGGGCGCAGGGGGCCAGGATGTGGGATGTCGAAGGCAAGGAATACCTCGATGCCCTTGCCGGGATTGCCGTCTGCAACCTCGGCCACTGCCACCCCAAGGTGGTCAAAGCGGTACAAGAGCAAGCCGCTCAGCTGATGCACATTTCTAACTTCTTCGTCAGCGAGCCGCAGGTTGCCCTTTCGGAAAAGCTCGTCCAAAGCTCTGGCCTGGACCGCGTATTCTTCTCCAATAGCGGGGCGGAATCCGTTGAAGGGGCAATCAAAATTGCACGGAAGTATGCTTTCACCAAAGGGCGGGGCGGGCACATCATCAGTATGCAGGGCTCTTTCCACGGCCGTACGCTGGCCACCATCGCTACTGGCAAGGAGAAAATGCAGCGGGGCTTCGGCCCTATGCCAGCGGGCTTCCATAAGGTGCCGTTCAATGACATAGAGGCTGTCCGTGCCCTGGCCAGCCACGATGTGGCCGCCATTATCCTGGAGCCGGTGCAAGGGGAAGGCGGCATCAACGTTGCAAAGCCTTGCTACCTGCGCGCACTGAGAGAGCTCTGTGACCAAGAAGATATTGTGCTCATTTTTGATGAAATACAATGTGGCATAGGCCGCACCGGAGAGCTGTTTGCCAAAGACCACTACGAGGTACAGCCCGATATCATGACCTTGGCCAAAGGCTTGGGCAGCGGCCTGCCCGTCGGGGCGATCCTAAGCAATGAAAAAGTGAGCAGCGCCATAGAATTTGGCGACCATGGCACCACATTTGGCGGCAACCCTATGGCTTGCGCGGCCGGGCTGGCCACACTTAATGCCATAGAAGAAGAAGACCTCTTGCGCCAGACTTCGCGCAAAGGCTTCTGGCTGAAAAATATGCTGCAGGACCGCCTCGGGGGCCACCCTAAGCTGAAAGCCATCCGGGGCCTGGGCCTTATGATCGGGGTAGAGTTCGACTTCCCCACCAAGCCGCTGGTCCTCGAAATGATCAAACACGGCGTTATCGCCAATGCCACAGCTGATCATGTGCTGCGCATGGTGCCGCCCCTCGTGATTACTTACGAGGAGCTCGAACACCTGGCAGATACGATCGTCAAGTGCATCGGGCTGATGGAAGAAAGGGGCGAGCTGTAACCCCCCTGCTCATGCCCATCCTCAAAACATTAAACTTGATACACCGGGCCTGTGCAGCGGGAAGGAAAGAGCCATTTTAACCCTAAAATGACCCCCGGCGCATCAAGTCTATTACCAATCAACAGCTGAACGCAATGATAAAAACAGCGATTGTTGGCGCCACCGGCTATACCGGGTCTGAGCTGGTGCGCCTTCTGTACAACCACCCGGATGTCTCCCTGAACATGATCACTTCTGAGAGCAGGAAAGGGGAGCCCTTCTCGGCGGTCCACCCCCACTTCGAAGGGCTAGTGGATATCACCTTGCAGGGCGCGGATGCTGTGCTCGAAGAAGAACTCGATATGGTCTTCCTGGCCTTGCCCCACGGGGTGTCCATGGAATATGTAAAGCAATACGAGCAAGCTGCTTTCAATATAGTGGACCTGTCCGGCGACTTCCGCCTCTCCGGGCCTCAGGTATACGAATCTTGGTACCAAAAGCCACATACCTTCCCATCTGGGTTTCAAGGGGCAGTGTACGGGCTGCCTGAGCTGCATGCCAATGCGATTTCAAAAGCATCGCTTGTCGCCAACCCCGGCTGCTACCCTACAAGCGCTATACTCGGGCTGGCCCCCTTGGCCCATGCCGGCCTGATCGACCCTGCCAGTATCATCATCGACGCCAAATCGGGCATCACTGGTGCGGGCATCAAAGCTAAGCCCACAACTCACTATTCCAATGTGAACGATAATTTTAAAGCCTATGGGCTGAAGTCGCACCGACATACCATAGAGATACAGGAACAGCTCGGCTGGCTGCACCATTCGGAGCTCACGGTGCAGTTCACGCCTCATCTCCTGCCTGTCGACCGGGGCATATTGTCTACCATATACGCTGCTCCCATCAAACCCGTGTCGGAAAAACAATTAAAGGGCCTGTACGCCGACTTCTACAGGCATGCTCCTTTTGTGCGCTTGCGCAAAACTCCTCCTACCCTGAAGGACGTGCGCGGCACCAACTTCTGCGACATCTTCATCACTTTCGACGAGCGCACGGGCCGCATCATTACGCTGTCTGCTATCGACAACCTCGTCAAAGGGGCAGCGGGGCAGGCTATGCAAAACATGAACCTGCAATTTGGGCTCCCCCAAGACAGAGGCTTTGTCTCTCTCCCGCTCAACCCTTGAGGCAGGCCTAAATCGCTAACTTTTGATTTTCAAAACAAAAACACTCCAGATAAACGCTAAAACCAGACCAACAATTACCAAGCATACACCATGATTAGAAACTTAACCACCGTACGTGGCATCAAATGCTGGGGCGCACACATTGGCATCAAATCCATGCGGCGCGACCTGGCCATAATCCATTCTGAAGTACCGGCAAGCGCAGCTTGCACGTTTACCCGCAACCGGGTGGTCGCTGAGCCGATCAAAGTATCCCGGGAGCATATCAGGGACGGCAAAGCGCAGGTCATCATTTGCAATGCGGGAAATGCCAACGCTTGTACTGGCGATCAGGGCAGGAAAGGGGCCGAGGCGATGGCTCAGGCTGCTGCGGAGAAGCTGGGCATTGCCAAGGAAGATGTCCTCGTGGCCTCTACCGGACTGATCGGGGAGCCTTTCCCTACGGAGGATGTCGTCCGCGGCATCAAAGAGAATATGGACAAAATCTCCGGCGATGCCAAAGCCGGCTCTTTTGCAGCCAATGCTATCCTGACTACAGACACCTTTGCCAAAGAAGGGTTTATGGATTTTGAGCTCGATGGGAAGGCCATCAATATAGCTGGCATTGCTAAGGGGTCTGGCATGATACACCCCAATATGGGCACTATGCTCGGCTTTATCGTATCCGATGTAGCCATCGAGCCGGCTTTGCTCGACAAAGCCGTGAAAGCATGTGTGGACCTCTCTTTCAACATGATTACGGTAGACGGGGATACTTCTACCAATGACATGGTTGCCGTGCTTTGCAATGGGCTGGCAGGCAACACAACTATAGCTTCCGAAAAAGACAAGGGGTACAAGCTCTTCCGGCAAAAGCTGGAAGATATGATGATCCACCTGGCCAAGCTTATTATTTCCGATGGAGAAGGGGCCTCAAAGTTTGTAGAGTACGAGGTAGCAGGAGCGCCAAGCGATAAAACCGCACGGCAGCTCGTGCGTGCCATTTCGGACTCCACCCTCGTCAAAGCCGCTATGTTTGGGCGCGACCCCAACTGGGGGCGCATCATCTGTGCTGCCGGCAATGCCGGTGTGCCATTTGATTATACCCATGTAGACCTCTTCTTGGGCGATAATGAGAAGATGGTGCAAGTGCTGGACAAAGGGCAGCCGGTCGCATTTGACCGCAACCGGGTAAAAAGGCTGCTGCGGGAGTCTAACCTTAGGGTGAAATTGGACATGAACGAAGGCGAAGGCCAGGGCCGGGGCTGGGGCGCCGACTTGACCACTGATTATGTGATGTTCAACTCTGTGTATACGACTTAAGGGGGGCGTTGTCTGCCAAATTGGTCAGGCAATTGTCCTTAATGGAAAAAAGGACTAGTGCCTCAAGCCATATACTTCTGATACTTAAGTTGAAGTTATTTTCCGGCTTATCAAGGCGAAGGTTCGCGACTTTAGCCCGAGCTAAAGGAGCGGTTCTTTAACGAAGAGCAGGCGGAAAAGAACGAAACTTGGGGTGGCAAGGGTTTATGGCTTGAGGCACTAGTGCCTCAAGTCATATGCTTCTGATACTTAAGTTGAAGTTATTTTCCGGCTAATCAAGGCGAAGGTTCGCGACTTTAGCCCGAGCTAAAGGAGCGGTTCTTTAACGAAGAGCAGGCGGAAAAGAACGAAACTTGGGGTGGCAAGGGTTTATGGCTTGAGGCACTAGCGATGCGGAGGGGTGGCAAGCCCGCAGGGCCGAGCGGATAGCGAGCCCCGCAGCGTAGCGGCCCCGCCCTCAGGCGGGAGAGGCCCCTAAAAATCAGCCCTTGCAGTGCTAAAGGAGGGGTCAGCCGCCAAACCGGTAGTGCCCGATGATGGGGAATTCGAACAGCACATCGTCCTCGTTTTGCCCGCCTCCGATATTATGGATGATCAGCGGCCGCCCGGCATGGCTCACATTCGGGCCGACGATGCCGATATGGGTGAGCCCGCCTGAAAGCTGCCAGCATACGACATCTCCAGGCTGATAGTCTGCAGCAGATTGTGAAGTGGAGAGGCTGGCCCCTTGCCGTTTGAAGTATGTCATCAGGTTGGGCACCCGCCGGTGGTCAATATTAGGATCTGGACGGTTAAGGCCCCACTTTTGTGGGTACTGGCTGAAATTGCGCCGCATATCTTCGTGCACAAGCTGCTGCAAGTCAATCCCTACCTTGCGGTAAGCACGGACGACTACATCTGTGCATACCCCTTTGTGCGCAGGGACATCCCCCATGGGGTAATCGATGGAGAAGTAAGCTGGGTCATACTGTACTTGCTGGGCCGTGAGGCCCAGTGCTGCGTCTGCCAGTTCGTCGAAGAAAGATACAGCTGTAGGCGGCGCAGTTTGATGGCGGCCCGGAAAAACGGATGACAGCAAAAGGAAGAGGAAGGCTTGGGGCATCATGGGCTTGGGTTTAAAAGTTGATGGAAAGCGTGATATGCAGTTGGCTCCAAGGGGCTCTTGTGTGGGCGCAAAACAGATTATCGTTTTTTTAGCCTGCACAGCTTGCTTCGCGTGATGGGCCTGCCCCCTCCGCAAGGATAGGGGCCTGCCCCTGCCAGCAGGCAGGTGCCGCTATGCTCCGGGGCTCGCTGCCCGCTCGGCCCTACCGGGCGTACCCCCCTTCGCAGCGCTAGGCCAAGGCCAGGCTGAAGCCCGGAAAACATAAACGCCTGCTTGAATTTGGTTTACGCCCTTTTCATAGGTACTAAACTCCTGCAGGCCTATGGAATATTGCCTAAGCCTTACAAAACCTGTACCCATTGTGCCTGAGCCTTGTGCGGGAAACCGTACCTTTCTGAAAAAAGATGGCGCTACCTATCTACACTGTGCCCCCTACGAAAGGGGCCGACATACCACAAGCCGAATGGAGAGATGCACCTGTATTGGCCGATTTTTGCTCCCCATGGGTTGAGGGAGCAGACCCTGCTACCGTTTTCCAGGCTCTGCACAGCCCTACCGATTTTTTCTTCAGGTTTGAAGTCAAGTCTTCCCCTCTGTACATTTACCGGGGCGAAGGCACCAAATTTGATGTGCTGCGCTCAGAGCGGGTAGAGATTTTTTTCCGGCAGGACCCCGGGCTCAAGCGCTATTTTGGGCTGGAGATGGACCCCGAAGGAAGGGTATACGATTATCAATCCAGCTATTACCGGCAATCGGACCCCAGCTGGGGATGGCCAGAAGGGCACTTATCGCTCTGGCCTCAGGTACATGCTGAGGGCTATACCCTTTCCGGGCGCATCAGCAAAGCCTCCCTGCTGGCACTGGGCCTGCTGCGGGATGGGCAATGGCTGGAGGCTGGGCTCTACCGTGGGCACTGCACCCGCCTAGATGGGAGCGAGGCCGTATTTCAATGGTACCCTTGGGTAGACCCCCAGACAGAAAAGCCCGATTTTCATGTCCCCTCCTCGTTCGGGCGGCTACAGCTCCTTTAGCCGCCTTGGCGTGGGGCAATTTTTACGCTCCCCCAACAAACCAAAGAAGAGCCTTTGGGTTATACCCTCGTCCGCTTGGCGTACCTTTGCGCCCCAATATCATAACCTGACGAGCAAACCCAAACATGAAGAGCAATTTGCGCATCATCTCTGTCGTGACCTTCCTGCTGCTGGCAGCAGCAAGCGGCTACTATGTCACCCAGCTGAAGTTTTCCTTTGACTTCGAGCAGTTCTTTCCGGAAGGGGATGAAGACCTGGAGTTCTTCCGGGACTTCATCGAAAATTTTGAAGGGGATGACAACTTTCTGCTCGTTGCCGTAAGGCGGGAGGGGGGCGTTTTCGAACAAGGCTTCCTCGAGCGCTTTCATGGTTTTTCCCTTGATGCCCGCAACCTGCCTTATGTCACGGAGAGCCAATCACTGACGAAGTTCTCCTACCCGCTGCGCACCCCTTTTGCCATTACCACTATACCGGCCATCCACATTGATCAGCCAGAGCGGTACGCAGCAGACCGAGAGCGCATCCTCAATGACGAGCGCTTTGTGCACAACCTCATTTCTGCCGATGGGGAGACGTTGGTCGTGTTCCTAAAGACCAAGCCCAGCATACAGTTAGACGAGGCCCGGGAACTGATGGCTGCGCTGGAGGAAATGGTGAACGAGCAGTACCAGTTTGCGGAGTACCACTACCTGGGCCGCCCGTTTTTTCAACAGGAGCTGGTGGATATGCAAAAGCGGGAGATTACGGTCTCTGCCATCGTATCCGGCATTCTGGTCTCCCTCATCATGTTCTTCATTTTCCGGAAGCCTTGGGGGATTTTTGTGGCCCTCATTTCTATCGGGCTGGGCATGCTGCTGTTTATGGGCCTGCTGGGCGCGAGCGGCAGGGAGCTTAATGCCATGGCTGCTCTCTACCCGGTACTGATGATCATAGTAGGCACTTCGGACGTAGTCCACATCATGTCCAAATACATAGATGAGCTGCGCAAAGGGGAGCCGCAAGACCGGGCGATTGTGACGACCATCAAGGAGATTGGGCTGGCCACGCTGCTGACATCCATCACTACGGCTATTGGGTTTGCCTCTCTGCTCACGAGCAAGGTGGGCCCCATACGCGACTTCGGCATCAATGCGGCTATTGGGGTGATTGTCGCTTACGTCACCGTAATTTTCTTCACCACAGCGGTCCTTTCCTGGTTCCGTGCCGACCAGATCATGAAGATGGGCAGAGGGCAAGCCTTCTGGGAGAAATCAATGTCCTGGGCCTACCAGTTTACCCTCCGCCGGCCAACAGGTATCGCATTGGGGGCTGTAGCCACCCTTGGCCTCGCCCTGTGGGGTATTTCCCTTATCACCACCAACTATGGCATCATCAATAATATGCCGAGGGGAGAAAAGATTACCGAAGATTTCCGCTTTTTTGAAAAGCACCTGACCGGTTTCCGCCCAATGGAGATAGCTGTATTTGCCAAAAATGGGCATCAGGCAACCGATTGGGAAGTGATCCGCGAGATTGCAAAAGTGGAGAACTACCTCAAGCAATACCCTTACGTGCAGGCTGTAGGCTCTGTAACGGCCGTTTACAAAAGCATCAATCAGATGATGGCAGGCAACAGCCCGGAAGCCTACCGTATGCCGGAGTCTGAGCAGCAGTATGAGCGTTATCAGCGCATGGCCCGGCAGGTCCCTAAGCTCAACGTAAATGTATTGCTCAGCGAGGATGGCACCAAAGCGCGCATCACCTCCCGCATACAGGATATCGGAGCAGACAGCATCAAGGCTATGGGCGAACGGATGGACCGATGGATTGTGGCCAATACAGATACCAGTGCAGTGGCATTTCAGCGCACGGGGACTGGCCTGATCATCGACAAAAACGCAGAGTATGTTCGCCGGGACCTCCTCTACGGGCTGGGCATGGCCGTAGTGATTGTCAGTTTCCTGATGGCCCTGTTGTTCCGCAACGTTAAAATGCTGCTCATCTCTTTGGTGCCCAATATTTTCCCGCTCATCTTGGCCGGTGCCCTACTTGGCTTTCTAGGCATAGAGCTGGAAGCCGGCGTCTCTATCGTTTTTGCCGTCATTTTCGGTATTGCAGTTGACGACACCATCCACTTCCTCAGCAAGTACAAGCTGGCCAAGGGTAAGGGGCTCAGCCGGGAAGAAGCTATGAAAATCACCTTTACAGAAACGGGCAAGGCTATTGTCCTCACCTCGGTCATCCTTTTCTTCGGCTTTTTGGTCATGCTCTTCTCCATCCACCCCCCAAGCGTGACCATCGGGCTGCTGATCAGCCTGACCCTCGTTAGCGCACTGGTCAGCGACTTGCTCCTTATCCCATTGATGATCAGGTGGATGATGAAGGCCGAATAACAACATTCCCGGCTGGCAGCGGGTGTTCTTGCAGGCAATTGCTTATTTTCACACGGGCACTGCCCAACTGAACCCCCTATGCAATGGATTTTCAACGGCTATTCGACATCCTGCCCTATCAGCAGCGTTGCTTCCCCAACAAGCGTGCCCTGGCCATCCGGCAGGGGGTCGCTTGGCAATTTTACAGCACAGCGGAGGCCATAAGGCTTACCCAAAGGCTCAGTGCCGGCTGGCTACACCTAGGCCTCAGAAAAGGGGACCGTGTCGCCATCTTAGCCGAGCGGGCCAGCCCCCGGTGGCTCCTGATCGATATCAGCCTTATGCAGGCGGGCTTTATCCCAGTCCCTATCCACAGCAGCTGCCTGGCCGAAGAGCTGAGGTACATCCTCAAAGAATCCGGTGCCCGCTATGCCGTTGCCGCCAACCGGGAAGCCTTGGAAAAGGTCTTGGCGGAGCGTGCGCAGCTGCCGGCTCTGGAGGAAGCGTACTGCCTGCAAGAGCTCCCAGACTACCCGGGATGGGAAGACCTGCAGCGGGAGCCTACCCCGGCTCAGCAAGAGCAGCTCCAGGTGCTGAAAGCCGCCATTCACGAAGACGACCTGGCCACCATTGTCTATACTTCCGGTACAGCAGGGGAGCCCAAAGGGGTCATGCTCTCCCACGCCAATATTGTCAGCAACATCAAGGCGGTCATCAGTTTAGTACCAGTAGACCGGACAAAGCGGGCGCTCAGTTTCCTTCCGCCCAGCCACATCTTTGAGCGCATGGCCAACTATGCCTACCTTGCCAGTGGCGCTAGCATTTATTATAGCCATAACCCTGAAGAGACCCGCCTGCTGCTCCGGAGCATAAAGCCTCACTTCTTCACGGCTGTGCCCCGCTTGCTGGAGCGTGCATACGACAGCATTTTGGAGCGCATCGGGCAGCTGCCGGCCCCTATGCGCTGGCTGGGCCTTTGGGCGGTACGCACCGGCGAGCAGTATAAAGACAAAGGGGCACAGCCGGCTTTTTACGCTCTGCAGCTGGCGCTTGCCCGCCTCTTGGTGCTGCGCCGATGGCGCCGCCTCCTCGGCGGCCGGGTACAGGGTGTACTAGTGGGCGCAGCTGCACTGCAGCCACGGCTGGGCAGGTTGTTTTCGGCGGCTGGCATACCGATACGAGAAGGATACGGCATGACAGAAACCTCCCCGGTCATCTCCTTCAACCGCTTCGAACCAGGAGGGGCAAGGTTTGGCACCGTGGGCATTCCACTGCCCGGAGTAGAAGTCCGCATTGGCCAACATGAAGAAGGGCCGGAAGGGGAAATCCAAGTCAAAGGGCCGGGTGTCATGCTGGGGTACTACCAAAGGCCAGAAGCCACGCAGGAAGCGTTTACCCCAGACGGATGGCTGCGCACCGGCGACCGCGGCCAGATGGTCCACAAACGATTTTTGCAAATTACTGGGCGGCAAAAAGACCTCTTCAAAACCTCCAACGGCAAATACATTGCCCCAGAAGAGATAGAGGCCCTGCTCCGGCTCTGCCCCTATATTGAAGACTGCCTGGCCATTGGCGCACGCCGCCCTTTCGTATCTGCCCTGCTCCTGCCACAATTCGAATTGCTGTACCAATGGGCACAGGAAGAGCAAATACATTGGACCGCCCCACAGTATATGGTGCACAATCCTAAGGTCATGGATTTTTTGCGGCAGCAGGTACGGGAGGCCAACCGCCACCTCCCTGCTTACAAACAGGTTGGGAACATCCACCTGCTGTATGAGCCTTGGACAGCAGCCTCTGGCACGCTTACCCCTACCCTCAAGCTTAGGCGGGAATGGCTGGCCGAAAAACACCAAAAGGATATTGACCGGATCTACGAACAAGGTGCAGACTTGAGAGGTTAACGGTTCAATGCGTTAGATTTCTTGGTGAACTGCCATATTGTTGATATTTTGTTTGGCTCAAACTTTCTTGCCAATATACAGTATTCATTTCCAGGCCTAAGCCTGATTAACCAAATTGCAACTAAACCTATGGAGCGTCCTACCAGGCTTTTTGATTTTGTGCGCTATCAACTCGCTCACCACCCGTTAGAACGGGCTTACGGAGGGCGCAAAGACGGAAACTGGGCTTACCTGAGCACAGCAGAAGTCATTCGGCAGGCGGAAGAGCTCAGCGCGGGCCTGCTCAAGCTGGGGGTAAAGCCCGGTGATAAAATCGCGCTCGCGGTCTACCAAAACCGGCCGGAGTGGGTAGTGACCGACCTGGCCATCCAACAGATTGGCGCCATCAACGTGCCGGTCTACCCTACCATCAGCCCTAGCGATTATGAGTACATCTTCAATGATGCTGCTGTAAAGTTCTGTTTCGTAGGGAGCGGGGATTTGTATGATAAAGTGAACAAGGCCAAAGCTAATGTAGCTTCCCTCGAGCAAATATTCACCTTTGAGGAGCAGCCCGGCACTACGCATTGGGAGACGCTCTTTACCAAAGATGGGGTGGCCGAGATTGCGGGCATGAGCGAGCAAGTGAGCCCTAAAGACCTGGCCACCATCATTTATACCTCAGGCACTACCGGAGAGCCCAAAGGGGTCATGCTTTCGCATCATAATATCGTCTCCAACGTCATGGACGTCATGGAGCTGATGCCCGTACATGCCGGGCATAAAGTGCTGAGCTTCCTGCCCCTTTGCCATATCTTCGAAAGGGCGGCCCTCTATGCCTATACTTACTTAGGAGTGGAGATACACTTTACCGGCACCGACAACTTGGGCGGGGAAGACGGAGACCTCCGTGCTGTAGCTCCACACTTTTTCACTACGGTGCCACGGCTGCTGGAGAAGGTCTATGAGAAAATTTACAACAAAGGGCTGGAACTTACCGGGGTCAAAAAGAGCCTGTTCTTCTGGGCGCTCAGCCTAACCAATGACTTTGAGTACGACAAGCCTTACTCCGGGCTGGCTGGGCTGAAACGGAGCATAGCCGATAAGCTCATCTTCAGCAAATGGCGGGAAGCTCTGGGCGGTAACGTACGCGGCATCCTTACTGGCGCAGCGCCCTGCCCCCTCAAAATGGCTAAGGTCTTCTCGGCAGCGGGCATCCCTATACGCGAAGGCTATGGCCTGACAGAGACCTCGCCCGGGCTGGCCGTAGGGCGCTATACGCCGGGCGGCGCTATGCTCGGGGCCGTGGGCCCTGCGCTCCGCAGCGTGCGCCTCAAAATTGACAGCAGCGATGGCGTGTATGGGGAAGGCGAAGGGGAAGTCCTTGCGCACGGCCCTAACGTCATGATGGGGTACTACAACAAGCCTGAAGCCACCGCTGAGGTCTTCAAGGACATAGATGGCGAGCGGTGGTTCCGGACCGGAGATGTAGGCCGATTGCTCAAAGGGCCAGGCGGAGAGTTCTTCTTGCAGATCACAGACCGCAAAAAGGAACTGCTAAAAACTTCTGGCGGCAAATATGTTGCACCTGCCCCTATCGAAAACAAGCTCAAAGAAGATTTCCTCATCGAGCAGGTGATGGTCGTCGGGGAACAGCGCAAATTCGTTTCTGCTATCATCCTTCCAGCAGAGGAGGCCCTGCACGACTGGTGCAACCGGCACGAAGTGCCCTGGAACGGGCTAGCTGACGCCATCAACCACCCTAAGGTCATTGCCAAGTACCAGTCTATCATTGATAAGTACAACCCCAACTTCAGCAAAATTGAACAGGTCAAAAAGTTCTGCCTGCTGCCCGTAACCTGGGAGCCCGTGAGGGCAGATGGGACCGATGCCGAGCTCACGCCTACTATGAAGCTCAAGCGGCGGGTCATCCGGGACAAGTACCAGGAGCAGATTGCCTCGATCTATTCGGCATCTTGAATGCGCGGTAGTTGACTTAGAGTGCGCATCAACTGCGGGGCGGGTTTACCGGCCCCGCAGTTTGCGTTTTATGCCCAGCCTGCATTGTGACCTAACTCACTGTGCCGCTCCTCAAAACCCTGCATCTTTGCACTGAACAATTGATTTGACCACCATTACTAAACTATTTCAGCATGTTCTTTCAGCACGTTTATGATAAAACCCTGGCACAGGCCAGCTATGTAGTTGGCTGCCAAAAAGCAGGTGTTGCGCTCGTTATCGACCCCAAGCGCGATGTTGACACTTACCTCGATATTGCCAAAGCTAACGGCTTCAAAATTACGCACGTTGCAGAAACGCACATCCACGCCGACTTCCTCTCCGGCGCACGGGAGCTGGCCGCCCTGACTGGTGCAGACCTCTACCTCTCTGATGAAGGCGGGGAAGGCTGGGAATACGAATTCCCTCATATTGGCCTTAAGGATGGCAGCGAATTTATGGTCGGCAACCTGAAAATAGAGGTGATGCATACGCCAGGGCATACCCCGGAGAGCATCAGCTTCCTGCTGACCGATACGCCTGCAAGCCCTGAGCCTGTGATGTTCTTTACGGGCGACTTCGTGTTCGTGGGCGATATTGGCCGCCCTGATCTGCTCGAGGAAGCAGCCGGGCTCGCTGGGACCAAAGAAGCAGGTGCCATTGAAATGTACAACTCTGTAGAGCGCTTCCGCAAACTCCCTGACCACATTCAGGTCTGGCCGGGCCACGGTGCAGGCTCTGCATGCGGCAAAGCCTTGGGCGCAGTGCCTAGCACAACCGTAGGCTATGAGAAAATCCGAAACTGGGCACTGCAGTACGAAGACGACCGCCCAGGCTTCATCAACTTCCTGCTTGAAGATCAGCCGGAGCCGCCCAAGTACTTCGCTATGATGAAAAAGCTGAACAAGGTAGACCGCCCGCTCCTGACGGAAGTACCTACTTTGAAGCAGCTCAGTGGCGAAGAGCTGAAAGCCGCACTCAATGAAGGGCTGAATGTAGTAGATACTCGGCAAAAAGCTGATTTCGCAAAAGGATACATCCCTGGCACGCTCAATATTCAGCACAACAACGCTTTCCCAACCTGGATGGGCTGGTTCATGTCTTACGACAAACCCTTCGTGCTCATCGCAGAAGAAGAGCAGCACGACGAGCTGGTCCGTATGCTGATGCGCATTGGCCTGGACAATATCGCCGGCTATGTGCCTAATGTAAAGGTCTGGGAAGACATGGGCAACGAACTGGAGACGGGCAACGTGATTTCCATCAATGAGGTAAAAGACCTGATGAAAAAGGAAGGCACTCAGGTAGTCGACCTGCGCGGTGCAGCCGAATACAAAGCAGGCCACATCAAAGGGGCGGACAACGTTTTCGTGGGCACCCTTGAGAAAAACCTGGATAAAGTGAGCCAAGAACAGGAAGTAGTCATTCACTGCAAGACCGGCGACCGGGCTGCAATCGGCTACTCAGTACTGGCCAAGCACGGTTTCAAAAACATCAAGAACTACTCCAACGGCTATGAGGAGTGGGTAGGTGCCGGCAACGAAGTTGTTGCGGAAAGCGAAGTCGCTGTAGGATAATCAGGCCCGCAGTTCAAACTTGGCTTAAAACCAAAAAAAGCCCGTCAGCCAGCCTCTTGGGGCCAGCTCGACGGGCTTTTTTATGCATTTATACGGACTTCTTAGAACCGAAAGCCAATCGTCAGGACAATCTCGCTCAGGTTTACCTGCTGCTCTACCAGCTGTTCTGGCGCATCAAAGGTCTGATAGGGCGTATAAAAACGCTCGTTCATTTGCCGGCGGTAAGCCAGGTCTGCAAAGAACGTTTTTTGGCGCAAGCCTGCCCCAAAGCTTATGGCACTGTTCAGGGTATCATCTCCTTTGAGCGGAGACTGCTGCAGGCTATAGCCTGCCCTTAAACGGATCTGATCAAAGCCATACTCTCCGCCCAGGCGCAAGTTCCAAGCCTCAGCCAGCTCATCCTGTATAGTGGCGTTCACCTCCCGTTCTGCATCGCCAAAGCCGTCGTACTGGAAACGGTTGTTGCCATAGTTCAGGTACTCCAGCTCAGCCGAAAGGAAGCCGCCGCGCACCACCCGCACCTGTGTATCACTGCCCGGCGCTACCGGCTTCAGCTCCCCTCCACTGATGATAAAGCCTGCACTTCCGATCAGCCGCCACGGTGTCCGCAACCGGTATTCGAAACTGCCATCGGGCGATTCCGATATAAACTCAAACTCTTCTTCGTTCTCGGTATAGTTATAGCCCATGCTGGCAGTGTACACATCATCGAGGCGCATAAAGGTTGGAGTGTGGACAGCCAGCCCCAAGCGAAGGACTTGCGTAGCGCGGAAAATAGCCCCCAGCTTCAGGTTCACCCCTGTACCGGAAGTGGATAAAAACTCATTGTAAGACAAAGCATTGAAAAATGGCACGCTGCCCTCCTCGCCTGGCCCACGGTCAATTTCCCGATACTCCTTTTCCACCTCATAGCGCACAATTGGCACGCCTACGGTAGCCCCGATCAGCAAGCGCTCACGGAAGTTGCCCGCAAGGGAAAAGACCAGCTCATTGATAGCCCCTCGGGTAAAAACATCCTGGCTTTTAAAGAAAGCCGAGTCTGGAGCCAGCCCGAAGTCAGAGTAGTAAAGCCCATCAGGCGGATTGCTCTCGTAAAGCGCACCTACGTCAATTGCCAGGCCTGATTCAAAATCGGAAATGCCGGCCTCGCTGTTGGCCTGCTCCTGAAACCGGTTGACAATAGAGCCTACAGAAGTACCGCCGTAGTAAAAATCTTGATGATAATTGGCTAAACGGTTGACGCCTATGCCAAAATTGATCGTACGCCAGTCCCGGTTAGGGTTGGCATTGGCAAAAACGACCCCGAAGGTGTTCAGGTTGAAATTGGTGCGGTTTTCTTCAAAAGCATCCGCGCCGTCATCATTGAGCAAGACCGAGCTGGAGTTTGCATGGTATACTCCTGGCGAGATGACAAACTCCGACATACGGTACCAGCCCAGCCCAGCCGGGTTGGTGCTCAGCACAGAAAAATCCGAGCCCAAAGCGCCCAACGCGCCGCCGGTACCTATAGAGCGGGCTGTGCCGCCCACAGAAAAGGATGAAAAACGCAAGGCATCGCTAAAGTTTTGCCCGTGAACCACGGCAGCAAGCGATAAGCCCAAAAGCAGAGAAAGGGTTCTGTACATCATAGATATATGGTTTTTCAGCGGTGCCACTGAAATGCAGGTTATTAATAGTTAAAGGTACTCAAAGAGGGTTGTGTTGACGCTAGCGTTGAAAAACGCTGCAGAGCAGGAATAAAACAGGGGTGGAAAATGACTTCCCCACCCCTGTTTTCAATTTGTTAGCGCGTGTTGGGATTTTGGTCTTCTAGTCGAAAACTAGTGCCTCCAGCCATAAACCCCTGACACCCCAAGTTTCGCTCTTAAACTAAAGCCAACGTGACGGTGTGCTGCCCACTAGCTTAGTTGCCACGGCTACGGCTGCTTGATGAGCGGCTGCTGCCACTGCTCCGGCTTGGGGAGCTGCTCCGTGAAGGAGAGGAATAGCTCCTGCTCGGGCTGCTGCTCCGGCTTGGAGAATAACTCCGGCTTGGAGAGCTGCTACGCGGTGTAAAGGAGCGGCTCGGGCTCGTGCTTCGGCTCGGGCTCGTGCTACGCGGCGTGTACGTCCGGTTGGTACGGCTTGAGCTATCGTAGGAGCGGCTTGGTGCAGTCCGGCTCGAACGAGAATTGCTATCGTAAGACCGAGGGGTATAACCACTGCCGCTGCGCCGGTCATCATAAGACCTGCTGCTCCGTGGTGAACGGTAATCTGTGCGCGGGGACGTCCGGCTCGAACGGTCAGTCCTTGGCGTAGCCGTAATACTGCTGCGCGAGGGCGTCACCGTAGTTGAAGGCGCACGGTCATAAGTACGGCTACGGGTATACGTACTGCGGGCGACATCCGCTCTAGGGTTTTGGTCATTGACCAAGCCTGGGGACGAAGTGCTGCCCGTGCGGTCGCGGCCGGATTTAGGGCTATTCAGGGTAACGTCTTTGGCCGGCTCATTGCGGTTGTTATTGTCTGCCAATGGGATATCCCGCTTGGCTTGGCTTGGCCGGTTGACAGACCCATTGGTCCGTGGGCCATAGTAAGTACCCCGCCCACCGTTATCGTTGTTGTTATTGACCGTTACGTTGTTGTAGTTGTTGTAGACAAAGCCATTGCCCCAAGTTGGCGCGCAGAAGAAGGGGTCGTTCCAGCGGTTCCAACTGTTCCAGCCCCAAGGGCTGTTCCAACGGTTCCAGCTGTTCCAGCCCCATGGGCTGCCACCCCATGCCCAGGGGTCGTTCCAAAAGGGATTGCCAAAGCCAAAGCCAATATTTACGGAAACGCGCGGGCCCCAACCCCATGAATTCCAACGGTTCCAGCGGTTCCAACGGTTCCAGCCCCATGGGCTGTCATATATCAGTACCGTAGATACCGGGTTGAAGAAGGGGTCGTAGTAGGCATTGTCCACATACACCGGATCGAAGTAGCCAAACCCCGCGTAGGGGCGGTGGAAGCGGCGAATCCGGGACGTATAGTAATAGTCGTAATAGTCATCGTCATATTCCCGGTATTCGTCAGCGTAGCGGTTGTTGACATAGTCGTCGCCCGAATAGGAATTGTTGCCATAATCATAGTAGGCGCCATCCGTATCGGGGTTGTAGTATAAATCATCGTACTGTGCTACAGCTGCTGTACTCCCAATGAGGAAGAACAAAGCAAGCAGCAAAGCCGATTTTGGATAGGTTTTCATAAAATCTGTTTTTGACGTAATAACCGTGACTCTCTTACTTTCACAACATCCAATTTATTACTTTTGTGCCTAATTTTTAGTTAAAGACTCTTTAAAAGGCGATTTCTGCCTGTTAAACCAAGGCTTTCCGGCCCTTAACAGTTGTTAAAGCCGGTTTTTATGGCCTGGATATCATGAACAATCAACCGCCCAGCCCGGGCGCATAAATTTACCCCGCTTATGGCCAAAGCAATCACCAAGCGTACTGAGAACTACTCGCAGTGGTATCTGGACATCGTAAAGCGTGCCGGCCTTGCCGACCACTCACAGGTCAAGGGCTGCATGGTTATCAAACCGACCGGCTTTGCCGTTTGGGAAAACATGAAAGATCAGCTCGACCGCATGTTCAAAGAGACTGGCCATGTCAACGCTTACTTCCCGCTGTTCATCCCTAAGAGCTTCCTGAGCCGGGAAGCGGCTCATGTTGAAGGGTTCGCCAAGGAGTGTGCCGTGGTAACCCATCACCGCCTTATGAACGACCCCAACGGAGGGGGTGTCGTTGTAGACCCCTCTGCGAAGCTCGAAGAAGAGCTGATCGTACGGCCTACTTCAGAAACCATCATCTGGGATACTTACCGGGACTGGATCAACTCCTACCGGGACCTCCCGCTGCTCATCAATCAATGGGCCAACGTGGTACGCTGGGAGATGCGCACCCGCCTGTTTATGCGCACTGCAGAGTTCCTTTGGCAGGAAGGGCACACCGCTCACGCTACCCGGGAAGAAGCAATGGAAGAGTCTCTGCGCATGCAGCAAGTCTATGCCGACTTTGCTGAGCAGTACATGGCTATGCCGGTTATCAGAGGCGTAAAAACTGCCAACGAGCGGTTTGCCGGTGCCGATGAGACCTACACCATTGAATCGCTCATGCAAGATGGCAAAGCGCTGCAGGCCGGCACTTCACATTTCCTTGGCCAAAATTTCGCCAAAGCTTTTGATGTGAAGTTCCTCAACAAAGAGAATCAGCAGGAGTATGTCTGGGCTACTTCTTGGGGCGTTTCTACCCGCCTCATCGGTGGGCTGATCATGACCCACTCTGACGACGACGGGCTCGTCATCCCGCCAAAGCTGGCGCCTACTCAGGTGGTCATCGTGCCTATCCCAAAGCCCGGGCCTGAGATTGCAGAGGTAGCCGAAAAACTCATGCAAGCCCTGCGCGCACAAGGCATCCGGGTCAAGTTTGACGACGACGAGAAGAACCGCCCCGGCTTCAAGTTTGCAGAGCACGAGCTCAAAGGTATTCCGGTACGGATCGGCATCGGCAAACGCGACCTTGAAAAAGGGCAGGTGGAAATCGCCCGCCGTGACACCAAGGAAAAGCAATTCGTCCCTATCGACGGGGCAGCGGCTTTTGCCGCTCAGCTTTTAGACGACATACAGCAGAACCTGCTGCAGAAGGCGACTAAATTCCGGGACGACAACATCACCCGGGCTGATCATTTTGATGACTTCAAGGCTATTGTCAACGCAACACGCCCTGATCAGACTGAATCCTGGGGTGGCGGCTTTATTTCTGCTCATTGGGATGGCACTACTGAGACCGAGCTCAAGATAAAAGAGCTGACCAAGGCGACTATCCGTTGCATCCCGCTCGATAATGAGCAGGAAGAGGGGCGGTGTATCCTCACAGGAAAACCCTCCAATCAGCGGGTACTCTTTGCGAAGGCCTACTAAGATACGATTAGTGAATCTTCAGACAGGGTTGGTTGAGCGTGCTCGGCCAGCCCTGTTTTTTTACTTGTCCATGAGTTTGAGGAAGGTGCGCAGCCCGTCTTCGTCTACCATGCCTACAAGCTGGCCCTTTTCGTATACCGGCAGGACACCCGCCTGCCTCGCATAGACCTTGCCGTACACCTCATCCAGCGCATCATACAGCAGCAGCCCCCCTGAGACAACAGCCGCTATTTCTCCAACCGCTTTTCCGCGGTCTGTTGTTTTGGCTTTCGCCAAATTCACCAGTGTACGCTCACTCAGTGCACCACAGAGGTTGTGCCATTGGTCAAAAACCAGAAAACTGCGCTCCGCACCATGTTGCATCCGGTCTAATACTTCGCCCAAAGGCTGCCAGGCATAAACCGGTGTAAAGCCCCGGCGCACTACATCGGCCACTTTGTGGGTAGACAGCAAGCGGTCAAAGCGGACCATTTTGTATTCATTTGCCGCCATGACAAAAACAAAAATACCGACGACTGCTGTGATGATGCTCAACTGCCACAGGCCCAGTGCAACGATCGCTACCGCAAAAGCCTGGCCCACATATGTGGCCAGGCGAGTGGCCCGCAGCCGCCCCATGCGGATGGAGAGCAAAGCACGCAGCACCCGCCCACCGTCCATCGGGAAGGCGGGCATCATATTGAACAGGGCCAATATGATATTCAGGAAAATGAGGCCGAACACGAAGTAATCCCAGCCGGAGAGCCCGATATTGAAGGCATTGCTGGCAGGGTAAAAAATGCTTAGGAAAAAGTTGTAAAGCTGGGAGCGCCCATTGGCAGATATAAACACGGGCTGTACCGCTAAGAGCATGCTGATGAACAAATTGACCATAGGGCCGGCGAGGGCGACCATAAACTCATGACGGGGGTCGTCAGGAAGCCGGTCGAGCCGGGCCACTCCGCCTATTGGGGAGAGGATGATATCCCGCGTTTGCACTCCATACCGCCTCGCGGTAAGGGCGTGGCCGAACTCATGCAGCACCACACAGAAAAAAATAGCCAATACGAAAGCCATCATCCAGCCGATCGCCTCCCAGTCCCATGCTTCGCTGAGCCCTTTGATGAGGACCCACACAAAGATGAGCAGGAAGGTCCAGTGTACTTGTACCGGAATTCCAAAAACGCGGGCAATCTGAAGGGCTCCTTTCATATTATTGAGGCTGTAGGTAGGGGCAACATGCCGTTTATAACGCGGTTGGGGCAGGTTAAGTTGCTGTGCCCGGCTAATGGCATAGCGGCTTTTTTGATAAACAAAGAGCACCTCCCGCTATGGAAGATGCTCTTTGCGTAGGACATGGTGTGGACAGGCTGGTTAAACGCCCTGCTCCTGCATATTGTCGCGGAAGATGGGCAAGTACAGCTGCCCTTTTAGGATGCCGCGGGAAATCACGATCCGCTGCACCTCCGATGTACCTTCATAGATCTGTGTGATTTTGGCATCCCGCATCAGGCGCTCCACATGGTACTCTTTGACAAAGCCATAGCCTCCATGTACCTGCACCGCCTCAACCGTATGCCTCATGGCCACCTCAGAAGCGTAGAGCTTGGCCATAGAGCTGGCCATGTCATAATCCATACTATTGTCTTTCAGCCAAGCAGAACGGTAGACCATTAGTTTGGCGGCCTCAATTTCGGTAGCCATATCCGCTAACTTGAAGGCTATAGCCTGATGTTTGCTAATGGGCTTGCCAAAAGCTTCCCGCTCTTTGGAGTAGGCCAGCGCCAGCTCATAAGCGCCCCCCGCTATGCCTAGGGCTTGGGCCGCAATGCCAATACGGCCGCCAGAAAGGGTTTTCATCGCAAATTTAAAACCAAAGCCGTCTTCACCTATGCGGTTTTCTTTGGGCACCTTCACATCCGTATACATAATGGTATGGGTATCCGAGGAGCGGATGCCCAGCTTATCTTCTTTAGCCCCCACGGTCACCCCTTGCCAATCTGCTTCTACGATCAAGCAATTGATGCCTTTATGCCCTTTCTCAGCGTCGGTCTGGGCCATGACCAAGTGCACGCTCGAGCTGCCGCCATTCGTGATCCAGTTTTTGGTGCCATTGAGCAGGTAGTGGTCGCCCATATCTACCGCAGTAGTACGCTGCATGGTAGCATCGCTGCCAGCCTCCGGCTCCGAAAGGCAGAATGAGCCGATCCACTCGCCGCTAGCCAGTTTGGGCAGGTATTTTGCCTTCTGTGCTTCTGAGCCAAACGTCTCAATGCCCCAGCAGACCAATGAATTGTTGACAGACATAATGACAGAGCAAGAGTTGTCTACCTTCGATATCTCTTCCATAGCCAAGACATAAGACATGGTATCCATACCGCCCCCGCCGTATTCCGGGGAGACCATCATGCCCAGGAAGCCAAGCTCTCCCATCCGGCGGATCTGCTCCTTGGGAAACTCCTGCTTGCTGTCGCGCTCAATTACGCCGGGCTTAAGTTCTTTTTGGGCAAACTCCCGGGCAGCCTCCTGCACGGCGAGCTGTTCTTCGGTCAATTCAAAAAACATGCTTATTTGGATTTTATTTGGTCTGGGCAGAATAACCCATCAACAGATTAAAAATTACATCATACAACTTCAGCGAAAATACGCTTTTTTGGTGAGATTTGAAAATTATTAGGCCGCGCGCCCGCTGAAGCTCCTAGTAAAAGCTAGGGCCTGCCCGCTGCCCTTCCCCCCCTATCGCAAACTCCAGCCCGAGCTGTAGGGCGATATGATGCTGGCTCCTTTGGTTCTCTTCCCCACTCCTGCCCTGGCCAAGGTCCATAAGGTCATAAAACACCTGCCCCTGTGCAAAAACCCTCCCATGGGAGAAGAGCTTGCGCGAAAGCCGTACCCCCGCTGTAGGCCCTACGTGGAAACTCCTCCCGCCCACATCTTCCGGCAGCAGCACCCGGCTGTCCTCTGCCAAGTCTTGCAGTGCAATCAGCTGTGTAGCGGTAAACTCATTTTCCAGTGCAATGCGCTCTAGTTCATTGGTCAGGAACTGGAAGAAGCCGGCTTCGCTTTCATTGCGCTGAAAGCTCCAGTCCATCCCTGCACGCAGCCCGAGGAAGACCTCATAATCGAAAGCCCTGTCGATGCTGCCGCCACCTGCGCTATAGGGCGTACGCAATATGCTGTAGCGATAGTCGAGGTACACATTAGCCCCGCTCCCTCCTTCCTTGAAATAGCCGGGCCCTACGCCCAGCTCCAATACTTGTGGCTGCAGGGCAAGATCGGAAGACTCGCCAAAGCTGTACCGGAGATAAAATGCAGCGACTGTTTTGTTGTAGCCATTGCGGCCAAACGCTTCGCCCATTTCCAATTCGCTCATTGGAGCGTCCATACCTTGCAGCAGGGCCTCCAGGGAGGCGCCAAGCTTGACGAGGTTCCACATGGCTTGAAAATGGGGGTTGGCCGAGAGGGGCGCACGGTCGTCCATAGCAAAAACGGCATTCATCTTGATGCCGAAATCCAGCTGCGCATCTTCCAAGGGGATGATGTACCGGTTGCCAGACTGTGCCTGCAGCGCCAGCCCCAAGCCGAGTACAAGGATATTAAGTAGTAGTTTTTTCTTCATAAGTATGTAGTTGTCTGAACGGTGCAATTTATTGATCCTGCAGCGCCAGGGGCGCAAAACAGATTGTCGTTTTTTGGGGCCTGACCCTGCCTGCTTTGCGGGATGGGGGCCTGCCCCTGCCCAACGGCAGGTGCCGCTATGCTACGGGGCTCGCTACCCGCTCGGCCCCTCGCCCTACAGGCGTCGGGTCTGGCCTTCAGCCACCCCTTCGCAGCGCTAGGCCAATGCCAGGCTATAGCCCGAAAAGCATCAACACCTGCGGCACTTTGGCTGACGCCCTGCGCCGGGGGGCATTGCAAGGTTAAAGAAGCGCTTTGCTCCCCAATACACTGACCCGGCGCATCAAGCCTATTTTCTTCTCCGGCTGCCCGGCCGGTCTCTCCAGCCAAAGCCTGTACGCCACCTGATGCCTAAGTGAGCGTATGAAAGCAGCATAGGCTCTGTCCCTTTCACAATCGTATGCCGAGAGCGGGCTAAGTCTGCCCCTGCGACAATAGAGAAGCCCCCACCGAAGTTGACCGGCACTGCTACACGCGCAAACCAGCCTATAGCCGGCACGGTGCGCGGGTCGCTGAATTTTCCAAACAGTATGCCTTGCAGGGCTTCCGCCACCTGATCTGTGATGTCCTCTACCGGAGCCAGCAGCCCTCCTTCCATTAGGCTGTCCAGCCGCTCGCTGATGAACAGGACACTGCCCAGATTGACCATCGGGGAGGGGTCGGCAGTAAGGCGGATCCCCCCAGTGAGCTCTGCATCCACTGTGATTTGTTTCCTTTTGCCAAAGGCCAGCAGGGGCTCATCCCCCAAAAAGAGCTGCTTAAAGTGTATGTAGGCTTCCGCATCATAGCGGTTGTCGAAAAAAGGCCGTGGCCGGCCAGCATCTGCAGCTGCAATCAGCGCCAAGTGCTCTGCCAGGGCTTCGGCTTCGCCCTGCACCGCCAGCCGTATAGAAGTGAGCTGATTGTCCAGCTTCCTGCTCTCTGGCCTATCGATAAAGCGGGGGTCGGAGACAGCAACGCTTGCGCCAATGAACCGGTAGCGCACAAAGAAACGCGCCATATTCACATTGCGCCGCATTTCCTGTTCCAACTGCTGCTGTACATCGATGCGCAGCCCCGGGAACAAGTTTTTCAGCCACCTTGGGGCATCGAGGTCAAAAAATGCGAACGCACTGTCTACCTCTGCATCCGTGATCTCAAGCTCTGAGAAGCCGACCATTTCCGACAGCTCCCCCCGGAAGCGGGCATTGGACTTGCCGACTGTCGTTTCCATGCCAAATTCAAAGGCCTGCCCGTGGGCGGCAAAACAGGCGCACAAACCAATGACAGCCAAGAGCCAAGGCCGCCAATACTTCTGGCAAGAGTAGGTAAAGGTTTCCTCCTTCATAATCATCGGCTTAAGTGTACAAGCCCGGCCAGCTCCCGTACAAACCCGTTCGGGTATTGGACCAGCGCCTGATAGGTGTAGGTTCCTGTATTTAGGGGCTCCCCATTTCGGGTGCCGTCCCAGCCATAACGCTCATCGCTCAGTGGCACTCCTTCGGCCTCAAAGATCAGCCCGCCCCAACGGTCAAATACCCGCAGGTAGGCCATCAGCTCTCCGGAGCCATTGTCTGAATAGAGAGTGAACCGGTCGTTGATGCCGTTCCCGTCCGGTGAAAAAGCAGAGGGGGCATAGACCTCCCCAACCACTACGGTCAGGGGCAGGGCAGCGGATGCACGGCAGCCCCGCTCATCTTCGACAATGACCCGGATATCCATATTGCGGTTAGCGATGAAGCTGACGGCTGGCCCGCCGGTGTCGATTTCTCCAGGCACCCATTGGTAGCGGGCTACAGCGCCCACTGTGGTAGCTACAAGGCTGACCGGCGTGGTGGGCCTGACCGTGATAGGTGCATAGTTCAACGCTACGCCAAGGGTATCGGGCGGTATGATGTCTATCTCAAAACGCTGCACACAGTCTAACGCATCTCTTATGACGACCTCGTACGGGCCGTAATCCAGGTTCCGGAAGCGGTCGGCCAGCGTATACGTTTCACCCCCATCGATGGAAAATATAGCTTGACGTTCTTCGCTGTGCAAGACGATTTCAAGGGCACCTTTATCGCCCGGGCAGTAAGGCTGATCGATCAGCAGCTGCACTTCTGGGCCATTGGGCTCTGGCACAGCCACTTCCCAGGCTAGGGTGCAGCCCAAGCTGTCTGTAACCGTAATGGGGAAAACCCCTCCGGTAGCGGTAGCAAGCACGAGCCCATCCCCCTCTGGCCAGCTGTACCGATAAGCTTCAGGGCTAAAGAATGCATAGGCCGTGTCGCAAGTTTCCTCTAGGAAAAGTTCCGGTTCTGGCAAGGCGTTCGCCATCACTTCGAGCCCGGTTTTAGCCACACAGCCCTCGCTATCTGTAGCTTCTACGCGGTAAGTACCGGCCTGAAAAGCCTGAAAACCAGGCAAAAAGGCAAAGGGCAGCGGCGCTTCCTGAGGGCTGAACCACTGAATGCTCTCATAATCTGCCGCATTTTCCGTAAGGAGGAAAATGGTGTCGCCCAGGCAGCCTTCCGTTTGCTCCACTATGGGGGAAGGGGGCGTCAGAATGTCCAGCTGCAAAGTATCAGTGTCCTCACAGCCTTGTTCGTTGAAGGCGTGCAGTATATACTGCCCAGAATCGGCTGCCTCAAGCACCGGGATGATCAGCAGGGAGTCGCCGGCCCCGCCCCCGGGCAAGGTCCAAAAATGGCCCTGCCCGCCTTCCCCGGCAAGGAGCAAGGGGGTATCCGCACAGCGCACAAGGTCTTCGCCGGCCTCCGCAAATTGGGGGTTGTCTAGCAGAAACGAGTCCTGCAGCAGGCAGCACTCATCAGCAGCCGTGAAATAGTACCAGCCTTCCTGCCCCTGCAGCGGCAAGGTGGCATCCGGAGACAGGGCGACCGTATCCCCCTCCTCATTGGCCCAGCTCACCTGAAAGCCGGGCTGAAAGCAGCCTTCAGGGATTTCGGCCCCCAGCTGAATCTGCCCAACCACGCAATCAGCTATGGCCACTGGCTCAAACTGACAGTCGGATACCGGCTCCGGGCAGTGGATGTAGGTGGCAAACTCTGTAGAAGCATTATTGGGGTCACTGTATACGCTGTACTCCACACGCAGCCCTATAGCGCAAAACGGAGCCACCCCAGACAGCCTGCCGACACCGGACAGGGTCTGCAGGTTGCCTGTGAGCGCAAAAGGCGGCTGCCCGAGGGCTTCCAGCCATAGCTCCATCTCAGCAACGGTAGCGACCCCAGACACGGCCAGGCTGTCGTTGAGGCTAAGGGCAAAACCTTCCGTACACGTTGCGCAAGCGCCGAATGTCAGCGTATTGATGTCCTTTGTAGAGTTGTCGGGGAGTATGGCTTGGACCTTTACGCGGTCTACTTGCTGCCCGCCAAAGGCATTCACATCAATCCAATAACGGTAAGCCTGCATTTCGGTATCAAAGAATTGGGTGTAGACCAGCGTGTCTCTGTTTTGCGAGGTCGCTTGGTTGTTACCGTCCTGAGGGTCTACATAAGGCGTGGCGCAATCTTCGAGCACGATGGGCTGTGCCAAAACGAAGTGGGGCCCCATCCCCAAGAAGGAGAGGGCCAGAGCGAAGATGAGGTGAGTAGCGGGTACCGCGTAGCGTGCCATTGACGAATAATTCTTTTTGACGTTTGCACCAGGCATACGGCAGCAGTGCGGCCTGATGGCTGTCTGTCGTCTTTTTATCCTGCAGTAATTGATCCTGCTCTGGGAGCAAATGCTCTCCGGGCAGATAAATGGCGTGCTCTGCGCAGCCTTATTGGGCTGGCTGAAGTGTGAAGATTATGACTGCTGCGTATGCGTAAAGCGGTAGTGATCAAGGCTTATACACAAACTCAAGTTACAAAAGTACAGCTTTTTGAGCAAGCGGCTGTATTTGAGGGAAGGTATTTGGCCGAAAGGCAACAGTAAGGGGGCAAACGGCACAGGCAGAGCAGGGGATGCCCCTGCTCTGCCTGTTGTGCTCATCAGCAAGCTGTTGGATTAAAATGGCAAATCGTCGTCAGCCTGTGTAGCCGGCTCATCATCGGCACTAGGGAAGGGGTCGTCAGAAGGCATGCTTCCGCCTGTTGCAGATGGGGGCGCAGCGGCTCCACCCTGCTCAACACGCCAAGCATTGAGGTTGGTAAAGTACTTGCCGTTCCACTCCCGGCCGCGCAGGTCAAAATGAACCTTGATGATCTGCCCTTCCTCGAAGGGGTCAACGAGCGCGCAGCGGTCTTGCACCAGCTGGAATTTTACAAACTGCGGATAATTCCCTTCAGTCTCAATGACGAACTCACGGGCTTGGAAAGAGTCTGTTTTTTGCTCTGTATCAAACTTCTTATGGAGCTTTCCTTCTACTTCAAATGACATAGTGGCTATGGTTTCTTGTTGCGATTGCCAAATGTACAAAAAGGCAAAAGGCTGAAAAAGTTTTTCTTAAGATTAGCCGGGCAGAGAGGCTCAACGCTGTACATAGATGACGTACTTCTCCATGTAGTATTCCAAGGGGAAGTAGTCCGTCAGCGGAAATTGCTCCACATAGGCGCCTTTGCCAAGGGCTTTGATCTCCCCTCTGAGGTTGCCCCCTTTCAAGGTCAGCAGGCCATTGGGCAGGGCGTGGCGCTCCTCGTGGCTAAGCAAGCGGGCGCTCCAAGGCACGAGTTTGTCCAAGCTGGCTACTGCCCGGCAGACGACAAAGTCGAAGCGCCCTTTCAGCTCCTCAGCCCGAAGGTGCATCGGCTTCACGTTTTTGAGGCCCAGGGCAGCCACTATTTCTTCTACGACAAGGATTTTTTTCCGGGTGCCATCGATCAGGGTAAAGTTGACTTCCGGGTAAAGGATAGCAAGCGGGATGCCTGGCAGCCCGCCACCGGTGCCCAAATCCAAAATGTTAGCACCGCTACGGAACTTCACCACCTTGGCAATGCCTAGAGAATGGAGGATGTGATGAGGGTAGAGGTTTTCTATATCCTTGCGAGAGATGACGTTGATTTTGTCGTTCCACTCTTCGTACAGCGGGCCGAGCTGTTCGAATTTGGCGCGCTGATCGTCGGTCAGCTTAGGGAAGTATTCCAGTATTTTTTCCATACGGTCTTAAAGGTCTTGGGGTTAAATTTGGAAAGCAGACCAGACAGGGTCTCCTTCAGGCAGAGGTGCAATGATGAGCTCGCGCTGCCCGGAGACCGGGTGGCGGAATGCCAGCTTCCAAGCGTGCAAGTGAATAGACCGGTCAGGGTTGTTTCGGCGGAAGCCATATTTGACATCCCCTTTGATAGGAGAGCCGATAGCCGCCAGCTGTGCACGGATTTGGTGGTGCCGGCCGGTGTGCAGCCGGATTTCCAGCAGGTGATAGTGCTCGCTGCTTTGCAGGTAGCGGTAAGACAGCTCTGCCTTTTTGCTGTTCCGGTCTTTTTCCGCTGCTATCATGGCTTGGTTTTTCCGCCCATCCTTTCGCAGGTAATGGATCAGCCTACCTTCGTCTTGTTCTGGGCGCACGGCCACAGCGGCCAGGTATACCTTCTCTACTTCCCGGTTGCGGAACTGTTCGTTCAGCGCAGCCAGGGCGCCTTCTGTACGGGCGAACAATACCGCACCGCTTGCCGGCCGGTCGAGCCGATGTATCAGCCCGAGCTTGCTCTTGCAATAGCTTTGCCCAAACACGGCCATAGACTTATCGCCAGTTTTATCGGAAACGACAGGCAGCCCCGCCGGTTTGTTGAAAGCGATCAGTTGGTTGTTCTTGTATAAGACGAGCCCGCCTATATCTAGTTCCTCCTTATGCATGCGTTGTTTTTTGCTGTTCGATGCCGCCTTTGGTGATGCGGCGGATTTTGTACGGGCGTTTTTGCTGCGACTCGTAGTACGTCCGCATTTGTATTTCAGCTACCAGCCCGATGGTAATGAACTGAATGCCCCCCAAGACCAGCAGCAGGCCCAAGATCAAAAGCGGCTTGCCCCAGATGTCCTGCCCCAATAGCTTTAGAGCGCCCAGGTACAGGTTGATCAGCAGGCCTCCGCCCAGCAGCAATAGGCCAGTGTTGCCGAACAGGTGCATAGGGCGCTGCAGGTACTGCTTGAAGAAAAGCATGAGCAATAAATCGCTTACGACCTTGAAAGTCCGGTTCAGCCCATATTTAGATTGCCCAAACTCCCGAGCATGATGCTTCACTGGGACTTGCACAATTTTTGCGCCTTCCAGGTGGGCCAATACAGGGATAAAACGGTGCAGCTCCCCATAAATGCCTAGGTCTTTAGCGAGCTCGGCTCTGAATACCCGGAGCGCGCAGCCGTAATCGCGCAGGTGCACGCCAGAAGAATTCCGGATGATATAGTTGGCAATCCAGCTGGGGATTTTCCGGAGTACCATGCCATCCTTTCGGTTGGCGCGCTCTCCAGCCACCATATCGTAGTCCCCTTCTTCCGCCATTTTGAGCATGGCCGGTATATCAGAAGGGTCGTTCTGCAGGTCGCCATCCATAGTAGCAATGAACTCGCCTTCCGCGGCTTCAATGCCGGCCATAAGGGCAGCACTCTGCCCATAGTTTTTCCTAAACGCCACAACCTTGAGCCGTGGATGGCTGATGCCGTACAGGGCTTTAAGGGTACCATCGGTGGAGCCATCGTCCACGTACACGATTTCGTAATCAATCCCCTCCAGAGCTGCCGTCAGCCGGTCCACCAGTGGTTGAATGTTGAGCTCCTCGTTGTAAACCGTTACTACGGCAGATAATTTTAGCGACATAATTCAAATTCTAATGCAAGCCAGCGCGCGCTGCACTTTAATCGTATTCGACAGGTTCTGGTATAGCTGTTTTAGGGATAGGCGCTTTGAACCGTACAATACGGTATACCTTTTTCCCGTGCCTCATCTGAAGCGTCCCATCAGTCTCATATTCCAAGCTGGGATAGGCCTGAGGATCAATGACATAATAGGCAGAAGTATCGATGGGGCCATAATCTACGGGGATGACCGCCCCGCGCTCCAAGGTCATCTGAAAGGACGTCATCGGCTGCCATTCGCTTTGCGCAAACATACGAAGGTCTTTTCCTTCGTAAGCCCGGGCTACCCGTATAGCATCGAGGCGGGCATCGTTGCCAAAGTCATTGGCGTCGCGGTCGGGCAGCACAAACCAGTTGAATGCCAGGCGGACGGCCAAGAGCGCAACCGCTACAGTGAGCAGGCGGGCTTCCCGGAAGCGCCAGGCCCCGTAGGCCAAGCCAGACAGCAGTGCAAAGATGAGCAAAGTTTTGGGCCAAAGCCAAGGAGTGCCCGAAAGCCGGCTTAAAAAGAGCGGCGCCAAGGCAGCCAGCGGCAATACCAGACAGCAGCCCAGCAGCACCATATCGATCACCTGCTTTTGCCACGTGGCTTCCTCTGTATATTCGTTATAAAGGTACAGCAGTACCATGAACAGCAAGGGGATGAGCATGAATACGTACCGGGGGTGTACCTTGGGTGCCGTCCAGTAGACGATGATGTTGAGCAAGAATACCAGCATGGCAAATGCGGTAAAGCGGTGCTGCCATATTTTCGCCCAAGCGCCCCGCTTGAGCAGGAAAACCGCCAAAAGCCCCCATGGCATAAAGTGATAAACCAGCAGCTCAAATGGGTAAGTGAGGAGGTGCAAAACTGTAAACCAAAATGGATAGCGCCCAGCAGTGCGCTTTGCTGACTCATTGAGCAGCACCTGAGCTAATGCATCCAAACTGTTGTACTGCACATAGGCTGCATAATACGCCCCGGTAATGGCCAGGAAAATCAGCCCGCCCAATAGGTGCGGCCAACGGAACAGCCGGTACCATTCGCGGCGGTAAGCCAGCCAGCCTAGCACTGTAGCGCCCTGAAATACTACTGCAGGAAGCCCTTTCATGAGGAAGCCTACAGCAGCAAGGGCATACGACCACCCAAATGCCTGTGCCCACCTGCCTTTTTCCGAAAGGTGGAAAAACAACATGAAGGACAGGAAGGTCAGCCAAGAGTAGCTGATATCGATCAGCCCGAGAAAAGAGTCATAGAACAAAATACGCCCGCAGGTCAGGAACGCCAAGGCCGAAAGGGCTGCCAGATCGCGGCTGAAGTGCTGCCGGGCGAAATAATAAATCGTACTGATGTAAACCAACAAAAAGGCTACCGTGGGGATGCGTATCGACCATTCGTCCATTTCGCCGGTAAGGCTAAACACCCCAAGCAGCATCCAATTGTAAACCGGCGGCTTTTTATAGTAGAAGTCGCCGTGCAGCATGGGGGCTATATAATTATCAGAGAGCTGCATCTCGAGCGCTACCCATGCGCGCAGCGCTTCGTCGTCAATGAGGGTAAGCAAGCCCAGATTGATCAGGAGTGCAGGCGCGAGCAGGGCCAGCGCCAAAAAATAAAGTGCCTTGCGGTAACGGTTGATGTTGATACCCAATTGGATAGCGTTTGATTTCCGGGCCCAAAAGTACAGGAAAAATCGCAAAGCTCCGCTATACCTTTGCATAGGGGACAAGTACTGGCTGCACTGCAGCCCAAGCCCCTGACTGGCCCTGCTCGCCTTCGCTGTGCCTAAGGCGAGACACACGACAAACTGGTTAGCAGCTCAACGCTACGGCATGGTTTATGTGCCCAACTGGGCATCCGTCATTGGAGTAAACCCGGACAGCCACAGGCTATATTGCCACTCATTTGGGGCCTGCCCCTGCCTTCTGGCAGGGGCCGCTATGCTTCGGGGCTCGCTCCTCGCTCGGCCCTATCGGGCTTGCACCCCTGCGCAGCGCTAGTCCAATTCCACTCCCTAAAGCCGGAGAGCCGAAACGCCTGCGACATTTTGGTTTGCTCCCGTTCAAAAAGTTATTCTGGCAATCAGGACGAAAGCCTTGGGCAGGCGATGCTCCATTATTGAGAAAGCTGATGCGGTCATTCAGTATTATCAGAAAAACGGCTACCGAATGAAGTACGATGAATACCGGAAAGCTGGCTACTGCATAGACAGTGGCGCAATTGAATCCGCAATCAGCACGGTAGTCCAGCAACGCTGTAAATTAGTAGGCCAACGCTGGACGCAGAGTGTAACTGCTGTATTAAATTTGCGGGCAGCCTTCAAGAGCGGAAAACAGGATGGCATACGGCGGATTATTAACGCTCAAATGGACCATCCATGGACTGCATGAGCGACAATTTGGTTTGCGCCCTCATCACTTGACCCTAGCATAGCCAGATGCTTGGGTGTAAGCTAAAAAGCGGAATTGCTCACCGCCCTCTTGCAAGTCAGCAATTTCGAATGTACCTCTAAGCACAGTTAAATGTACAAGCGCATTAAGCCCGGGAATATCTGCGAAATCTGCTTTTTGAAAAGCGTAACTACCGCTATCCTCTACATGGATATAAGCATACAGCTTTTCCTCGTGGTCTTCGGCTAGCCTAGGATTTTCCCATGGGGAATATTCAATGATAAGGTAGACGCCATTCTCATTGTCATCATCTGCATTCCACTGTATCGTAAAACCATCCTCTAAATCAGGGATGCCCATTTCTACTACCTCAAGGATATCGGGTATGTAAACAGTACTGTTGACTGGGTTTTCCCTAGCATCTATTTCCTGCCCCTTTGCCAAGAGCTTCACTTCAACCTCCCGGCCAAATAAAGATTTGTACTCCGGGGCGCGGTTTTTGCGAAAACCTCCTGGGACTCCCAATGGCAATTCATGCTCCCCAACCGATACAGCCTCATAAGAACAGCCTACCTCCGTACCCTCATAGCAAATGCCCAGAGCACTTGCACGATTATTCTCGTCCCACATATCAGCGAAAAAATTAGCCTGCGTGTTCGCCACTGTAGCAGATATCTTGATGTCCTCATTCGTCAGTTTGAAATATAAATCTATCAGCGCTAAATCCTCAGTAGCTCTTTCGATCACAGGTAGCTCCTTCATCTCCTCACAAGAGGAAAAGAAAATGGCAAGGAGTAAGAAAAAATTAATATTTTTCATGTCGCTTTTTTTTAACTGTAGATAAAATTATAAACAATCGGTGGTGTACATGATTGGCTCATAAAAGACTAGTGGTGCTTTTATGCATGCATCGCTAAAATAGTAGTTCAAGTCTAAATCCTCAATCAATATTTTTGAGACCGCCCTGACTATATAGCGATCGTCGAATATTCCATAAATATCATTTGAACAATTGCAATCATCCGTATTTTCGAACGTTGGTGACCTCACATACAATGAGAAACGATATTCAGCTGCTCCATAATTTGATGGGATATGCGGATCTGGACACATCTCGAAAACATAATCACCTCCTATTTCAATAGCTGATACAGGCATTTCACGGATTTTACTTTCACACCCTAAAGACTCTCCAAACCTAAATTCCTCCAAGTACCTTGCTTGATCAGCACATTGACCACTTACCTCTAGCAAGAAGCCCCATTTACTGCCGGTGACAGCGAGCCCTCCTGCCGAGTTTAACTCTCTTAACATATCGCAATTTACAATACTCTCAATTGGACCAGGAGTCGCATAGGCTATATGAGCAGGGTTTTCAGGTATATTGCATGTGAAACCAGATGTACTAATATTTCCCGTAGGGAATGCAGGCGATTGGAGGGTGATAGCCTTTCTTTCATTCCTCGAGTCATCTGTATAACACTCTTCCTGACATCCGGGATAAATAATTAAAGCGGAAAGGGCCAAATAGAGCACCCCTGACTGAATGTACTTCATATCGTAATGGTTTAAGGTGAAAAAATCAAATTTTACATCATCTTGGCTTAACAAATGCCTTTAACCTGAAGTCTAAAAGCTTGCTTTGGAGCGATTCAATATTAAAAACCAATAACTTATGACCACCTGCTGTACCAGAATGACCGGTAGGATTCTGCCGAAGCCACTAAATTTGAGTTTAGCGAGCTAGATAAAAACGGGCGTAAACCAGATTGTCTTTTTTAGGCCGGCCCCTGCCTTCTGGCAGGGGCCGCTATGCTTCGGGGCTTGCTCGGCCCTATCGGGCTTGCACCCCTGCGCAGCGCTAGTCCAATTCCACTCCCTAAAGCCGGAGAGCCGAAACGCCTGCGACATTTTGGTTTGCGCCCATAAAAACTTAGTGAGGAAACCAAGTGCATAAAGCGTTGATTTTACAGAACAAACGAGCACCTCTAAACAGCACCCTATTCGTTAGCTCAACCAAGCGGAATTCTTGGGCTACAGAGGGATTTGCGATCCATACAAATCCGAAAAAAGCCTGACTACAGCTATATAATTTGATTTTCTATCTATCTATGATTTAAAATTACCCCCCCCCTGCTGACATTTCCAAATTTTAATGCTTTTTTTTAAAAAAAATGTAGTTGGTACCGACATAGTGATCCAGGGACGCGTGGCACAATGGGCTGCCACTCCCCTGTAGCATATTGCCTCCAGCCAGATAACAGCAACCGAGCCGCGCCCAGATTGCTGCTGCCCCCGAATCACCGACTGAATCTGTAGCGCACCGCCTAGTACTTTCCCCATTTCTGCCCCCTGCTGCTTCAGGAACCTTGCCCTCCCAATGGCACCATCTTAAACATATATCTCAGCCACAGGCCATATTGCCACTCATTTGGGGCCTGCCCCTGCCTTCTGGCAGGGGCCGCTATGCTTCGGGGCTCGCTCCTCGCTCGGCCCTATCGGGCTTGCACCCCTGCGCAGCGCTAGTCCGGTGACAGCATAAACCTCATTCCGGCTGACGTTCCATCCCTTCTCCGATATCTGCCGTACAGGCAGTAGGATGACAGCTTGTGATACCGCCCCTGCAAGAGGCAGGCCCTCCCTAAGCTTAAATGATTGGCCAGCCTACTGAGGTGTCCCTTTTTCAGGCGGGCTGAAGGGCATAGAGTACAGGTTTGCTGGGGCTCGCATCTACCTCAAAGCTCGCGATCTGCAAGTTCAACAAATAGTACCCGTCACGGATAGCATTATTTACATAAATCAGCTCCGATATCGTACACATTGTACGGGGCTGCTCGGGGTACTGCCAGAAAGCCCGATGACCAAGCAGTTTCCCGCCATCCTCTTCACGGTCGATAGAAGGGAGGTCGACAAGCAAGTGCTCCACCCCTCTCTCCACAAGGTAGGCGATGGCCTCGTGATGGAAGTAAGGCGGGTTTGCGCCAGAGTGGTTGGTCAACATTTTCAGGTCATCATTAGGCAAGGTGCGCAGGACGAGTGCCGGAGTAAGCGGCTCGCCCTCTAGCAAGCCTTCCAATTGACTGCGAAGGACAACCCGGTCTCCTCCATCTATTTTGGCCGGGAATAGGCTCAGCAAGCGGGCCGGCCAATGGAACTGCCGGAGGCATTGGTTGATGGTGTGCCCTTCTCGGGAAATGTGGCCCACGCACTCGGTATGCGTGCCATTGCCGTGAGGGTTGAGGCGGATATTTTTAAAGTTGACGGCCCCGCCTTGGCTGGTATCCCCCACAAAATCGCCCACTACTACTGGGCTGACTTCCATGGGCGGTGCATAAAAACAGTTGACCGTTTGCAGGCCGGCTTTGAGCGGGATGGCGATATCCAATGGCTCGGTAAGGTTGGCTCGGTAAGGCTGCCCGCCGAGTTCTAGTAAGGCATACATAGGCGTAGGGTTGAATTTGGGTTAGACATTCCGGCTATCGGTGCCCCAAGCCAGTTTAGAGCGGATGGTATCCATGAAAGTTACATCGTGCAACTGTACTAGCCGGATGCTGAAATCGTTTTTCCGCACGCCCAGCTGATGCGCGGCGGTGATGGTCTCAAAGCGGGAGTCCAGGGTACAGAGGAAATTCTCGGCCCGCCCTTCAATCTCAAAACTGATGATAGAATCATCGGCAATGACGATCGGCCGCACATTGAGGTTGTGCGGGGCAACGGGGGTAAGGACAAAATTTCCGGAGTTGGGGAATATGATAGGCCCCCCACAGCTCAAGGAATACCCCGTTGAGCCGGTAGGCGTAGCCACGATGATGCCATCTGCCCAATAAGAATTCAAATAGGCACCGTTGATGAAGGTATGAATGGTGATCATGGAAGAGGTATCCCGCTTGAGCAGGGTAATGTCATTCAGCGCAAAGCGGATTTCTCCGAATATAGGGAGGTTAGACTCCAGATACAACAGGGTGCGCTCCTCTATGGTGTACATGCCCCGCCTCAGCAGGCGCACGGCTTCCGTGATGCGTTTTTTTTCGATACTGGCCAGAAAGCCAAGCCGGCCTAAGTTGAGCCCCACAATGGGCACGCCGCTGTCGCGGATGTGGGTGGTGGAAGCCAGTATTGTGCCATCGCCGCCCAGGGTAATAAAAAAATCAAACTTTTGGGTGGCCAGGTCCAGGTAGCCTTCGAACACCCCTACTTCAACAGGGAAAACAATAGCCCCTTTGAGCTGCTCCAAGTAAGGGGCATAGACGAAGGGGGTCATCCCTTCTTCGTGCAGGGCATCGAAAAGGTGCTGAATGTGGCGCGCATCTTTTTCTTTGAAGACCTTGCTGTAAACGACTACCTGCATGTCAGTGCCGGATTAAATATTCATGCTAAAATGTAAAAATAGCCCTTTTTCGAGCAAATCGTTCAGGCTATACTCAATCCGCACCACTTTATCATAATAAAATACGGCTTCCAGCCCCAGCCCACCGCCCCAGAGCAGCCGGTTGCTGAAAGGGTTGTCTGCCCGATTGTGAGGGCTGTTGACAAAAGCCAGATCGTTATTGAGCGCCAGCTGTAGGCGCACCGGCATGCTGCGCAGGGCCTGCATGGGCATCAGCTTGCCGAAGTTGAAATCAAAAGACCAGAACCGGAAGCGAAGGGCTGTTTTCAGCAGCCCCAGGTCCAGCCCGTCAACGATATAGTACTCCCAGCCGTGTAGGGTGTAGTTGCCAAAGCCCAGCGCGCGGTTTTCCCGGTAAGGCTGCGGGCTGCGGATAACCGAATATTTGGCGCGGGCCTCCGCTCCAAAGCTCCAGCGCTGCCCCATAGGGAAATAATGCCCATAGCCCCCGTAAACCGTCAGGCCTGAGCGCTGCCCGAACACCCCGAGCCCGTCCTTGACAGCGGCCGCGAAAGCAAAATTGCCCGACCAAGGGTACGCGGCTGCATCCCGGTTTTCGTATACATACTGATAGGCTAGACGGAAAGACCGCAGGCGGCTCCGCCCCTCCAGGAGGTAGTCTGGATTGAGCTCTTCCGTTACCTCTGCCCCGACCCGGGTATCCCGGTACTCGAGCTCCAGACGGTGGGTGCCGAAAATATCAGGCCGGTAGGCCAGCCCCAGGCTGCCGGAAAAATGCCGGTACAAGAAGCCATCTTCTTTGCGGAAGAAAACCTGTTTGCCCTCTCGCGTAGCATAGTTGACCTCCCGGTTGGCCCAGTAGCCAGCATCCACCCACGCGCCCAGGGTTTTGGAACGGTTGAGGTAGGGCCGCTCATAAAATAGAGAATACTTACGCGTATAGCCATACTTTATCGTAGACTTGAGCTTGTCGCGGTGGCCCGAGACATTGATATGGGCAAAATGAAGCCCGTAGTTCGTGCGGTCTAAAGCACGCCCCTGATCTACCCACCACACATTGAAATTGCGGTCGGCCAGCTCAAAAATAGGCACCGGGAAGATGTACCAGCCTTCTTCCACCGTGACGAGCAGGTGCACCCGGTTGGTACTGCCTTCCCATTCCTTGTACGTAATTTTCGCCCGGTTGAACAGCCCCGTGTTCATAATGACCTCCTCGCAGCGGCTGATGCGGGCCGACAGTTCGCCCAATGGGATAGTATCCCCTTCCTGTATCAGCATCTCGCGCCGGATGACTGCAGCCTTGGTGCGCTTGTTGCCAGAGATGCTGATCTCATCGATCAACACCCCTCCCTCGGCTGAGCGCCCCCAGAGCGCACAACAGAGCCCCAGCCCAAAGAGCAACAATATAGCCGGCCGAAATGGCATAAACAGGGTGTTTGGGTTAACAATGCAATACAACAATAACAGGCTGTGCCAACCCACGCAAGTTAAGGCCTTCATGCTGTATCGCCCAACAAATGAGCGCTTGCCATGCCAAAGAATCGCCGGGGGGGGCAATTGTTGCCAAACCAAGCAGCACGCTGCCCACAGCCTACAGCTGCCGGGCAGCAGGCAGCAGCAAATTAGAGAGTCTGCCAAAAAGCTTGTATTTTGGCAGCTGTGAACACCTGACCTAATCAGCAACAAAGCGCGGTTTTCCTGTGCGATATGCCAAAAGCTAAGGTTACAGGCACTATAACAACGGCGGACAATCAGCCCGGCCTTTCCGGCTCCTTCCGCCTGCGACTTTTAACACAATCTGATGGGAAGAATAGAATTTTTGAGAGAAGGGCTGCGCAATCTGCAGACTGTTGGCACACTCACCCGAAGCTCACGGCAGTTGTGCAAGGGCATGATCAAACACATCGACTTCGGCACCGCCAGGGTCATTGTTGAGCTTGGCGCAGGCGACGGGGTCATTACCGAGCATATCTTAGCCAGAATGCACCCGGACGCAAAATTGCTCGCCTTTGAAGTCAATGCCAAGTTTTGTGAGCAGATGCGCCAAATCAATGACGACCGCCTCATCGTCATCGAGGACTCCGCAGAGTACATTGCCCGGTACCTCAAGGAAGCAGGCGCTGACTTTGCAGACTATATCGTCTCCGCTATACCTTTCGTTTCCCTGCCCAAAGAAGTCGGGCAGTTGATTGTTGGCAAAGCGCACGATAGCCTGCGCAAGAACGGGCGCTACATTCAGGTCCATTACTCCTTGATCATGAAGAGCCTGTACACCTCTGTATTTGGCAATGTGAACATCAATTTTGTCCCTTTCAACGTGCCGCCGGCCTTTGTGATGGTGTGCCAAAAAGTATAGCATGAGACCTCTGGGCTATTTCCTGCTGTCCGCTCTGCTGTGGATATCCTCCTACGGCTGCGATGCTCCTGAAGGAGGACAGGCTGCCGAGCGTGTCTTGCCTGCCCCTCAGGAAGTGCTGAGGAAAAGCCTGGCTTTCCACGACCCTGCCGAACAATGGCCGCAGGCACGGCTAAAGCTTACCCTTGCCGAGCCCCGCATTGGCTTTGCCGAGCGCGTCAGCCGGGTGCAGCTCGATCAACAGCGTGGCCGCTTCGAGCTGCTGCGCGAGTACGATGGGCTGCCGGTCGCCCGTATCCTTACTAAAGACAGCTGCTACAGCCTCATAAACGGGCAACCGGTAACCGATACAGCCCTGATCAACCAATACCGCCTGCAATGCGAGCGCACCCTCGGCTATCAAGGCTTTTACGAGCTCCTCACCGGCTTGCCAATGACTTTGTTCACACCTGATGTCGCACTCGGCCCCGATACCCGTGCCCTTCCCTTTGCCGGCTCCCCATGCTACGAAATCAGCGCACGGCTCAACAACCCTGTCATCAGCGAAGACTGGGTCTTCTATTTTGATCAGGCCACCTTTCAGCTACGGGGCTTTGGATACGCAGCAGCGGAGGGCGGAGAATACCTGGAGATCGACGGGCTTGCCCACATACAGCAAATGCAGCTGCCCCGCATGCGGCACTGGTACAGCCGGGCCGACAGTGCTTACTTGGGCTCTGATATACTGATCGATGTCAGCAGCCTACCTGAATAAGAGGATGGGCACCCCCGCTAAGTTTGGGCTTGTGCCAATTTCAGGGTAGCCCCTAGTGGTCTGTCAGGGCTAAAACTAGGGGTTGCCTGCGGCGACTTTTGAGGCTACTCTTCGTTGGACAACCCCTTACGTAGCGCTGCTATGCGCGGGAACATCCGCCTTGATTAGCCTCAAAATTCGCTCCCACTCAACCCATAAATTAACACTTGACAGACCACTAGATACTGCCGGGAGCATAGAAAGAAGGTAGCCCAAACCAGATTATCGTTTTTTTGGGGGCCTGCCCCTGCCAGCGGGCAGGTGCCGCTATGCTCCGGGGCTCGCTGTCCGCTCGGCCCTATCGGGCCTGCCGCCCCTTCGCAGCGCTAGGCCAATGCCAAGAGATGGCACTCCCCCCACCGGGCAACCGCACTGGCCTACCGGCAGGCTGTTTTTTTCTATTGGCAAGCAGACAGCATTGTGGCCTTTTTGTATATTGTAGCATAGTCTGAGCTACAGCATGGCGCACCGGCGCTGCAAGCAGGTAGGCTCAGCCTAAGGCAGAGTGGGAAAAAGAACGACAAATTGGGGGGGGAAGTGCGTGTATTAGCGAGTTGCAGGCAAGCAAGTAAAACAACAAAAAACTGTAGACATAAAACTCAAAATTGGCTATATTTGAAAACCATAGTTAGATGTGTTTTTAAATAAATGATTATGAGTGCTTTAGAAGATAAGTACATAAATCCTTTAACTGATTTCGGGTTCAAGAAGCTATTTGGTACTGAGCCAAACAAAGTCTTATTGATAGATTTCTTGAATCAGATTCTTCCCCAAAGACATAAGATTAAGGATTTGTCCTATTCCCGGAATGAACAAATGGGATTAAATGAATTGGATCGAAAAGCTGTATTTGACCTTTATTGTATAGGCGAGTCAGGAGAGCGATTTATAGTAGAAATTCAAAAAGCGAAACAAAATTACTTTAAAGACAGGAGTATTTATTATTCATCATTTCCGATCCAAGAACAAGCAAAAAAAGGAGAGTGGAACTATAGATTAGAACCGGTATATACTGTAGGAATTTTAGACTTTGTATTTGACGATCATAAATCAGATAATGAATTGCTTCATATTGTCGAGTTAAAAAACCAGAAATGTGAAGTGTTTTATGATAAACTGAAATTCATTTATATAGAATTACCAAAATTTAAAAAGAGTGAAGAAGAATTAGAGAGTCATTTTGACAAATGGCTATATGTATTCAAGCATTTATCAGATTTACAAGACCGCCCCAAAAGGTTACAAGATAAAATATTCGAGAGATTATTTGAGGCTGCTGAAATAGCCAAATTTACACCCGAAGAAAGAGAAGCCTATGAAGAGAGTTTAAAACATTATAGGGATTTGAAAAATGTAGTAGATACATCAAGAGAAGAGGGAATCGAAGAAGGTATAAAAGAAGTAGCTAAAAGAATGAAAGCAAAAGGAATGTCGAACTCTGAGATATCAGAATTGACAGGATTGAGTGAAAATCAAATTGATGAACTATAAGAAAGCCTGCCTG